>NZXJ01000023.1 GCA_002701945.1 Fidelibacterota bacterium | reverse complement strand
TAACTCACACTATCCATAACAACCGATGATTGCCTTAGCTGATTGTAATAATTTTTACGCTTCTTGTGAACGAGTTTTTAATCCTGGATTAAAGAATAAGCCTATTGTTGTCCTGTCCAATAATGATGGATGCATTATTGCTCGAAGTAATGAAGCTAAAGAGCTTGGTATTAAAATGGGTGTGCCAGTTTTTCAAGTAAGAGATATTATTGATAATAACAATGTATATGTTTTTTCAACAAATTTTGCTTTATATGGTGATATGTCAAGTCGCGTAATGTCCTTGCTTACAGATATGGCACCTGAAACTGAAATATATAGTATTGATGAAGCATTTATGAACTTTTCTGGAGTGAAGGAGAGTGTACGTTTAGCATCAAAGATGAAATCTATTATTGCAAAATCAACAGGAATNCCTATATCTATTGGTATTGCTGGAACAAAAACATTAGCAAAAGTGGCTAATTATTTTGCGAAGAAACAAACTGATAAAGGAGTTTATGCATTAACAGATCAACAACAAATTATGCGAGCANTGAAAGAGCTACCTGTGTCAAAGCTTTGGGGTGTAGGGTCACGGCATTTACGGATGCTACATAGTTATGGTATTACAACAGCCTATGAATTTGTGCAACTCAATGAAGAATGGGTCTTAGATAAAATGACTATTATGGGTTTACGAATGCAACAAGAGCTTAAAGGTGATTCTCGTTTTGCANTAGATGTATATCCAGCAAGAAAGAAAAATATACGTACTTCAAGATCATTTGGTATAAAAGTAAAATCACTACAAACAATANAAGAGTCAATAATTGCACATGCGGCAAGATGTGCAGAAAAATTACGAATGGAAAATAGTTGTGCGCGTTATGTTAGTGTTATTCTTANAACAAATCCTTTTTCTAAATCACAAGATTATTATTATGGATATAAGTCCATTAACCTAGAGATGCCAACGAATGACAGTATGGAAATTGTAAAAGCTGCTAAAATGCTGTTAGGAACTATTTATAAAGAAGGATTGATTTATACAAAATCGGGAGTGATTGTTGGTGATACNNTCCCAGCAGATCAGGTACAGCTTAATTTATTTTATTCTGAACTAGGTGAAGAGAAACGAAAAGATCTTTATAAGACTGTTGATCTTATTAATCAAACTTTNGGCAGAGATAAAATACAGCTTTTAGGTCAGGGAATAGCAAAAAAATGGAAGTTGAAACAAGAAAATCTATCACCGTGCTATACTACAAGATGGGCCGATCTTCTTCGCGTTCATTGTTAAATAGAATATGTTTAATCATAGGCTAAGTCTTTATTATATAATTATAATCATATTATCTAGCTGTTCAGAAGAATTACAAATAGTGAATAGTGATGATAGCATGCTCACAAAAGAAAANGGGATACTATATTACAGAAATAAACCTTTTTCAGGAATGATTACCAATAGTTATCATGATGGGCTACTGAGGTCGAAACAATCATATATATTGGGGAAGCGCCATGGTAGATATCTTGAGTGGTACCCCAATGGACAAAAGCGGTATAGCAAAAAATATAGTAAGGGTATTCAAAATGGAGAGCAGAAAGAATGGTATAGCAATGGCACATTATCAAGAAAAATGCAATTCTATGAAGGAAGGCAAGAAGGGAAACAAATAGGGTGGAAAGAGAATGGAGATCTACGTTTTAAGTATACATATATAAATGGAAAGAGATATGGATTTATGGGTACGTCCCTATGTCAAGGTCCTGAAGGTTAAAATTGAAAAGGATATCATTATTTATAATTAGTTTAATTGGATTTATTACAATATTTAATTGTAATCCAAGCGAAAGCGAGTTTCGCTTACCAATTTATACTCCTGCAGATCTGGATCCTGATTGGGTAGATCTATCACTTAAAAATAGTACGGATCCACATGTAGTAGATAATTTTGAGTTCATTAATCAAAATGGTTTAGTAGTTAATGAAAAAACTGTCGAAGGAAAAATATATATTGCAGAATTTTTCTTTACGACTTGTCCAGGAATCTGTCCTACACTCACAAAACACACCAAAAAGATTCAAAATGAGTTTATAAATGATAACGACGTCTTAATTTTATCGCATACTGTTTTTCCAGAAAAAGATTCAGTATCAGTTTTGCATGCTTTCGCAGAGCAACATAATATAAACTCAACGAAATGGCATTTATTAACAGGATCTAAGAAAGATCTATATACAATATCAAGAAAAGGATATTTTGCTATTTCTTATCAGCCTGATTTGAGTGATGATGGATTTATTCATACGGAGAATGTTGTTTTAGTTGATAAGCAAAGAAGACTTCGTGGAATTTATAATGGAACTAATGTGCATGAAATGAATCGATTAATAGAAGATATATATGTACTTAAAAAGGAGTATCAATTATGAAAAAAATTAAAATGATAAAACAAATTATTATGTATTTATCTGTATTAATTAATGTGGAATTATTTGCACAAGATCAGCTAGATATGACAGTACTATTTGATTATTTTGATTCTACTGTTACAATATATGTAGATGGTGACGAAATTGTTATTGAAGGTGATGGGGTCCCCAGTCATTATAGCCCTTATTTTGTACAAACATATAGTCAGACAAATAATGGAATGTATTATTGGCAGGATAATAATGGAGATGGTGTCAATGATTTATGGATGCAGACACCATCAGATATGAATCTAAACCCAAACCGTATTGCACAACGCAATTATGAATTTCGTATACCATTATATCCTGAAGTTAATCCAAATGGCCCAACAGATACTTTTTTGGGTCCTATAGGTATATCTATCAATGGTGTACCTTTTTTTAATGAATATGAATCTCCTACTCAAACAGTCACAAATCAGGTTATTCAATCTTTTGATCCTGGGAATGGTCATCCAGCACCTCAAGGGAATTATCATTATCATTTTCCACCGGAATCCTTGATAACAGTAACAGAGGACAATTTTTTGGGTTTTGCTGGCGATGGATTTCCAGTTTATGGACCAAAAAATCCAGATGGGAATAATGTGGAAAACCTCGATGATTTTCATGGTGAATATGGGCCAACTCCTGACTTCCCAGATAGTATTTACCATTATCACACGAATTATACGCAGCCGTATATCATAGGAGCATTTGCTGGAACATTGGGAACCGGTTTNGGTGGCGCTGGTGGTGGCGGAGGCGGCGGAGGAGGCAATCCTCCAGATTGNAATCAAGTGCCTCCTGGAATGCCTTGTTGTGGTGATGGAACATGCGGCGGCCCTGAAACAGAAACAAATTGTCCAGTAGATTGTGCAACTGCCATAGAGCCCACCATTTTAGTAAACGAATTTTTAGCATTAAACGATGCATGCTGTACTGATCCAAATGGAGAATATGATGATTATATTGAGCTATATAATTATGGTAATGAATCAGTTGATATAGGTGGCTATGTAATAACAGATAATATTGGTGACTATGATAATTATCATCAAATACCAATTGGTAATGATTCAACTATTATTCAACCTGGCGAAATAATTATACTTTGGGCAGACAAAGATTCAGAACAGGGGGTACTACACTTAGAAATCAAATTAAGTGGTAGTGGAGAACAAGTAGCGCTTTTTATGCCTGATTCAACCACAGTAGTTGATACGTTGTCTTTTGGAGAACAAACTGTGGATGTGTCCTATGGTAGATATCCAGATGGCTCAAATATATGGCAGCAAATGAACCCTACTCCTGGCGCTAGTAATACACAAGAATTATTTACAATGGATTCAAATACTATACCTAATTCATTTAAACTATATCCTGCATATCCAAACCCATTTAATCCCGAAACAACGATCAGCTATGATTTACCAGAACAGTCATTTGTAGAGATAACGATATACGATATGTTGGGGAAAAAGGTTAGGACCATAGTGAATGAAAAACAAAATCCGGGGCATAAATCAATCCTTTGGAATGCTAAGGATGATTATGGTACAGTTGTCAGTGCTGGTCTATATATATATCAAGTTCAAGCTGATAATTTTATCCAAANGAATAAAATGATATTGCTAAAATAATAAAAAGCCCCAANTCTGTGGTTTTTTTTCAATACAATTTTTTTTATAAAATTTATTAGATTTACTTACGTGATGGATAAAAAAGAATAATGACTATCCTCAACATAAAATATATAGATGTTTATGCAGTTTTTTCTATACTAATTCTATTTGGTCTTATTGAAGCTTTAGGAGGTTTATATGGAAAAAAATCAATTCGTTCTAAAAATGATTGGTATGTGGAACTTTTTAGCACCTTTCATTTATTTGTTTTAATTAAACCAATCATTTTCTTCTNATCAACATTCTTTTTGATCAACTTTTTACCCCAGTATCGTAATACATTTATTGATTCAACCTTTTGGATCTCATCATTANTTGTAATCTTTGGAGATGATTTTTTGCAATATTGGTATCATCGCAAAGCTCATGAATGGCCTTGGTTATGGAAATTACATCGACCACATCATTCTTCAAGAGAAATGGGAGTATTAGTTTCTTATCGTAATGCAATTATGTATTATATACTTATGCCAAATATATGGTGGCTTGCCATCGTAACTTATTTTGGATTATATCAAGAGATGATTTTAGCAATTATATTAAAACAGATTATNGTAACTGGAGCACATAGTGAAGCAAGGTGGGATTCTTTTTTATATAAACATAAGTCTTTACATTCAATTGCTTGGGTGATTGAACGCGTTATTTCTACTCCAGCTACGCATTTTGCACACCACGGTCAAACTGCAGATGATGGAATTAGTAATCCAGATGGCAATTTTAGTAATATGTTTTTTCTTTGGGATGTAATATTTGGTACTGCAAAAATTACTAGAAAATATCCTACTGTTTATGGGATACCCAATGATCCAGATGATGATTGGAAATCTCATTTATATTATCCATTTATTAAATCAAATAAGTCAGATAGTGAAATCGCTATCTAATTGGAATGATTTATCTGATCTAGGAAAAACAAATGGACTTTAAACCTTGGTAAGATTATAGGTACTATTAAACATAATATTTTTACAGCTTTTCTATATTTCTTTATTTTCTCATTTCTTGGATGTGGCGATAAAAAACAAACTATTCTTGCAGGTATTGCTACAGTTAACATTACACCACCGCTAGAGTTAAATCCGATCCTTGGAGGGTATGGAGATCGAATGAGCAAACCAGCTATTGGAATTCATGATAATATTTATGCCAAGGCTATAGTGTTTAAAAATCATGAGAAATTATTTGCACTAGTGACTGCGGATATGCAATCATTCCCCCCTTATTTTAAAACACAGCTTGTTGATACGTTACAAGAATTTGGTTGGGGTGCTGAAAATATTTTACTACTACCAAGTCACTCACATTCTAGCGTTGAAATGATGTCCATTCATATAAAGAATAACTTAAATATTCCTCAGATTGGTATTTTTAATAGTAATGTACTAAAGTTGATGATTAAGAATTTTTCAAACGTAATATTAGAAGCACAGAAAAACTTACAGCCAATTACTATGGGGACAATAAAACAAGAGCTTGATGGTTGGAATAGAAATAGAAGAGAAGGAAATAGTATTATCGATAAAGATCTTGTGATAACAAGAATAAATAGAATGGATAATTCACCATTAGCAATATTGATTAACTGGACTGCTCATCCAACATTTATGGGCCCAGAGGACATGGAGTTTTCCGGTGGATGGCCTGGGGAATTGCAACGAACTATCGAAAAACTATCTAACTCTAATACAACTGCTTTTTATTACAATGGAGCTGAAGGTGATCAAAGCCCTACTCCGCGTTTACATAATGCTAGTAATCTAGAACAAGCTAAGGCCTATGGTGCTGATTTAGGAAAGTTGTCCTGGGACTTATCAAAAAATATTAAAACAAAACCTGTATTTAATTTACAATACCATCAGGTAGATCTACCATTACCTGCAAGAAGTTGGCATCCTGAATTTATGAATACGGGTGGAAAAGAATATGGTATTAACAGTGATCAAGCAAATTATATAATTAATTTGTTATTTCCTGATTCTTCATCAAGTATAATGTTTAATGTAGGAAATTTATTAATTGTAGGTGTCCCAGGAGAAATGGCTGCTGAATTAGGAAAAAATATTAAAGAAAAGGTGCATAATAATACCGAAATTGAATTTGTTACTATTGGTGGCCTGGCAGACGAATGGATAAGTTACATGCTTTCTAAAGAAGAATATGAAAGAGGTGGATATGAAACCAGTGTTAGTTTTTATGGTCCTACACTGGGCCCTCTTGTTGTATCTAAGATTATTAACGCTTCAGAGTCTATCTCACCTTTAGGGATAAAAAATTAAGAACATAATTTTTTTTCATATAAGATTGTAATTTCAAGGTCAAATGATAAATTGAATGATCCAATAATGATTTCAAAATATATTACAATAAATGCTCATATCTATTTNGCACGTAAAATAGTAGTTCTATTTCTATTACTTTTATTTATACCTAATGGCTTATTGGGTAAGAAAAAACCATTCATTGGTAAAGACCGATATAATCGACAAATATCGGAAGGTGTTGAGAATAATGGCGATACACTTTCTGTAACATATATAGCATTTCATCCATTTCAAATTGATACGACAAAAATGGCTGTTAATAAGATTGCAGGTAGGCTAACAAAACAAGAGATAGATATTTTTAAGAATTTTGCGGAAGTATATAAGTTTGCTGATGAAGGACCTAAAGAAGAATTNTATGTAGTACAAGGTAGTCAGATTGATAGCATATTTTATGANGGTCTTTTTGGATTTAAAAAAATTGTCATTCCATCAGATGCAAACAAAAAGTTTAGTCATTATTATGAAAAAGGATTAAAAGAGGGAGAGTGGATAGAATGGTTTGTAGACGAATCACCAAGAGAGATTTACAATTATAAAAAAGATCTATTAGAAGGNNCTTATGCTATTTATGATTCTGCAAGTGCCCAGAAAATTATTGAAAAAATGTATAAAAAGGATTTATTGCATGGCGTATGGAAAGAATGGTATTTAGACAATACACTGAAGCTTGAGTATTCATATAAAAATGATAATCTTCACGGAGTAAGTATTGATTATGATTCTACAGGGAAAAAAGATTCAGAAAAAATGTATAAAGAAGGCTTAAAAGATGGTGAATGGAATTTCTATAATGATGATGTAGTTCTAGTACGAGTAGAAGTATATAATGATGATTTGAAAGATGGACTTTGGTATACAAAAGATTTAGAAACTAGAGATATTCATTATGAAGAATACAGAGANGATAAATTTATAGTTCGATATACGGAACACTATTATCCTAATTTTCAATTGATGGAAAAATATGCGTATAAGGATAGTCTTCCGCATGGGAAATGGATAGGGTATTACAAAGATGGGGAAACGAAACATGTAAAGAGATTTGAAGATGGTAAAAAACAAGGTAAGTGGCAATACTATACTGAATTAGGAGATGTTCATACGTTAGAATTATTTGAAAATGATAAACGGAATGGAGAGTGGTATAAAAGACTAGAGGGGAAAGATATTCAGTATCAGTTTTGGGATATGGACTCATTAATATCAGAGTATGCAGATTTACATTATCCAAATGGACAGTTGAAAGAAAAGATNTCGTATAAAGAGGGTTTGAAAGATGGGAAATTTACTGGNTATTATCAAAATGGATCAAAAAAGTATGTAAAACGATATGAAGATGATATTCCAGCTGGNAAATGGCAATATTATACAATGGCAGGAAAAACAAATGCAGAAGAAATTTATGTCGATGGAAAACGNGATGATGAATGGTATCGATTAGAGCAAAATGGTGATGTCTATTACCAGTTTTGGGATATGGACTCGTTAATATCAGAGTATGCTGATTTACATTATCCTAATGGACAATTGATAGAGAAAATTTCGTATAAAGAAGGTTTAAAGGACGGAAAATTCACTGGGTATTACGAAAGTGGAGAAACAAAGCATAAGAAAAAATATACAGAAGATAAACCAGATGGTAAGTGGCAGTTTTTTACTGCTGGAGGTGATAAGAATGAAGAGCAAATCTATGCTGAGGGAAAGAAAGTTGAAGAATGGTACCGTATAGATGAAAAAGGAGATACATATTATCAATTCTGGGATCAAGATTCTCTTATATCAGAGTATGCAGATTTACATTATTCTAATGGGCAATTGATAGAGAAAATTTCGTATAAAGATGGTTTAAAGGATGGGAAATTCACTGGTTATTATCCTTCAGGTAAAGTGGAATATATAAAACGCTATGAAGAAGATAAACCTATGGGTGAATGGAAATTTGTTAAAGAAGATGGTTCAACAAAAAAGATAGAACGATATGAGATGGGCAAAAAGAATGAGGAATGGATAACCTATGAAGAGAATGGTGATGTATATTATCAATATTGGGTTCAAGATTCTCTTATATCTGAATATGCCGATTTACATTATCCGAACGGACAATTAATAGAAAAAATTTCATACAAAGAAGGTAAGAAAAATGGAAAATTCACTGGTTATTACGAAAGTGGCCAAACGAAGTATATACGGACATATAAAGATGACAAATTAGAAGGGAAATACGCTGATTATACAGAGTCAGGACAAATATTATTGAAGCAATCATATGTAAATGATTTACTTGATGGTGCTTCCAAGGAATGGTATTTAAATGGAAAAGTAAAAGTGAAAACCTCATATACTGCAGGAAAGTTAAATGGTGGCTTTATGTCATACGATAGTCTGGGTAGAAAAGAAACCAAGGGTGAGTATGAAATGGGATTAAAGACTGGTGATTGGTTAACATGGTATCCTAGCGGTAAGAAGAAAGAACGATTAAGTTATTTTAGTGGGAAAGCAAATGGTATGTACTCACTGTGGGATGAAGAAGGTAGAATCATTAAAGAGGGAGAATATTCAAATGATCTCAAACATGGTGTTTGGATAACTTTTGATCCTGATTTGAAGAGACAGGAATCATATGAGTATTATGATATGGGGGTTGCGAAATTAAAATATTTCTTTAAATACTATGATAATGGGAACCTCATGGAAGAACCGTCTTTTACAGAATATTTTCGTGATGGAGAATGGAGGCAGTTATTTGATAATGAACGCTTACAGTACTTAACAACATATTCTATGGGGAAAAAATATGGTTTATATGAAGAATGGACGATTAATAAAGAATTAGTTCAAAGAGGGTACTATGAATATGATCTAATGTCTGCATTATGGACTTATGCAAAAAATGATTCTGTAATTAAATATGAAGTATATGATGCAGATTCAATTATTGATGGTTTTGTTTATGAATATTATGAAAATGATCAATCTAAGGCAGATGCTGTATTTTTAGAAAATGGAAAACGTGATCAAAAATGGTATACCTATTTTGAAGAAGGAAAAGATTCAACAATATCAGTATACGATGGNGGCAAAATGACAGGTACTTGGTATGTAAATTATGATTCAACTTTTGAAGTATTCACAGAAACTAATTATGAAAATAATTTAAAACATGGCGACTATAAAGAATGGTATATTGATGAAAATCCAATGGTTGAGGGTTATTATGAATATGGTAAGAAACATTTACTTTGGGCATTTTGGGATGAAAGAGGTTACCAAAGATTTGAAGAGTGGCGAATGGGCGAATTATATGATACATTTGAATACGAATACTATGATAATGGACAATTAAAAGAAGAGCCCAGTTATAAAAATAGAAAAAAACATGGAAAATGGTTTAGGTATTTCCCTGATGGAGAAATCAGTGGTGTACGTGAATTTGCAAATGGAAAACGTGTAGGAGAATGGGTAGATTATTATCGTAAAGATGAGATTGCCTTTCAAGGTATTTACAAGGATGATAAAAAAGATGGTCCTTGGATTTGGTATTATATGAACAGAGGAGAACCAGGAGAAGAGGGGAATATAATGAGCGAAGTTAAATTTAGTAATGGTGAATTGATTTCTGAAAAGTGCTATAAACGTGAAGATAATCAAGAAATTAACTGTCAGGATATTTTTGGTGAAAATGATTATCGTTTTGCTGAAAAAAAATAACGATGGATCGTAGAAAATTTATTTCAACAGCTGCTCTTGCACCTTTTGCTGGTTCTTTTTTACAATCATGTGGGAAAATAAATATGAATTCTAATTATAAATTTGCAATTGCAACTTATTCTTATTGGCATTTTCGTGAGCCAAAAGTAACAGTTCAACAAGTNATAGATCATGCATCTAACCTTGAAGTTGAAGGAGTTGATGTTCTTCATGTTCAAATGGATAATGAAACACCTGAATACATTCGATCTTTAAGGACTAGAGCTGAGGATAAAAATATTGAATTAATTTGTTTATCGATTCATCAAGACTTTGTTGATCCAGATAAAGAAAAGCGTAATAAAAATATTGATCATACAAAGAGATGTATNGATATAGCGCATGATTTAGGAATTTCTTATATACGACTNAACTCTGGTAGATGGAATACAATCGAATCATTTGATGATCTTATGGCAAACAAAGGAGTTGAACCAGTTCTGCCTGGTTTTACTGAAGATGATGGTTTTAAATGGTGCATTGATTCTATCAATGAATGTTTGCCTCATGCGGAGCAAGCTGATGTTGTCTTAGCTTTAGAAAATCATTGGGGATTAACACGTACACCTTCTGGTCTATTACGTATTGTGAATTCTATAGATTCACCTTGGTTGGGGGTCTTAATGGATACTGGAAATTTTTTGGAAGATCCATATGAAAAATTAGAAGAGATTGCCCCTCAAGCGGTTTTTGTCCAGGCAAAAACATATTACGGAGGTGGAGAATGGTATACATTGGATCTAGATTATCCGAGAATAGCAGAAATATTAAACAAAGTAAATTATAAGGGTTATATATCTTTAGAATTTGAAGGAAAAGAAGATGCNAACACAGGTGTTCCCAAAAGTATAGAGTTATTAAAAAGATCTTTTAATTCATAATATATATGCAAGGAACAGTCAAAGAATATAACCGTGGCCGNGGNTTTGGTTTTATAACNGGAGAAGANGGNGATGATTATTTTGTACATCTTTCAGGNATCGGACCAAAGCTGCAAAAATTTGGATTACGTGAAGGTCAACAAGTTGTCTTTGATGTTGATTACGACCATAAAGGTGATAAAGCAATCAATGTTCGTCCTATTTAGTCATTAAACCTTATAGTCTTCCGCAAAAGAAAGACGTTCCCCAATCGGGGGATGTGAATAATATAATAACTTTACCCACCACTCTGGATAGGCATTTGAAAGATTTCTATTTGCTAAACCNGCCATAGCATTTAGGAATGCATCTTTATCAGGANATAGCTCTAAAGATGTTCTATCAGCTTGCCTTTCAAAGTAGCGTGATATCATATTATTTAAGGGGCCAAAAAGTAGACTAGATAAAAGGCCCATAATTAGACTAAACATTGGAAACAGAGNAAGGTTAATTACATTTGATGTAAGGAATTCCGGATATAGTATTTTCATTATTATGTTNAGTAGGNAGAAAATAATCAGTTGTTGAATTGTGCCAACTATAATGTTTTTTGGTAAATGTGAATAANGATAATGACCTACTTCATGGGCAATAACAGATTTAATTTCNGATAAATTCATGTGTTCNAATAAATTATCAGCAATTACCACTCTTCTAGTTTTACCCATTCCTGCTAGGAAAGCATTTTCTTTCTTTGTCTGACGACTCATATCTTGGCGGAAAAACCCACTGGGGTTTAAACCAGCTTTATGTAGTATTTCAGATAACTGTGTAGTCAGCTTTTCATCATCTATAGGATCATATTTGTTAAATATTGGAAGTATAACTACTGGAAATAATGTTACAAATATAATTGAAATAAGTGTAGTAACAGCAGCCGCAATTAGCCACCAATTATCNGGAAATCTCCATAATACCCAAAAGAAAANCCCAAGTAGTATAGGTAATAATATTAAACTAACTGTGAATGATTTTAANTGATCAATGAACCATGTCTTATTAGTATAATTCGAAAAACCCCATTTATGTTCATGAACATAACTTGAGTAATATCCTGCTGGTAGCCCAATAATTGTAGAGAGTACATGAAAAATGGTTATATAAATGAGAAATACATATATAAATGAAAGATTAATATTTGCTAAATAATTGCTAAGTCCGCTAAAATAAAAAAACAAAATAAATAGGAGGGATAATAAGGATCCAACAATACTAATTTTTCTCTTCTCACTTTCATAAGTTTTTGCTTTTACTTGTTTTTCCTTATCAAGTAATGGATGTATATCAATATGTTTCATTAAATAATCTCCTATAATGCTGATTGTAAATTTGCTACGGTTCCAGTCTTTATAAACTTTTTTATTAGTTTGGAAGAAGGAATGCTAATTATATGGCCTCCTTCAACAACTTCTAAATGAGATATAAATCCATTCTTTTTTAAAATATNAGCAAGNTGAACACTCTCATTATAATNTACAACTGAATCCTTTTTCCCATGAATCATTAATATAGGTGTATGTTTACTTTCAGTAGAAGAGTCATTTAATAGATNATTTATATCTCGCACTACAGAGGCAATAGAAATGATACCTTTAAGTGTGAANCCTGCTTTAAGACCGTATCTCAATGCAAGGTTAGCTCCCATTGAAAAACCAAGTAAAATAATTTTATTTGGTAAAAAACCATCATCAATAATTCTTTCAAATAACTTATCCATTAAGTTGAAAGTTTTTTTTGTTTTCCANCCANTTTCAGGTGANCCNCTAAACCATGTATACCCTTTCCCACTACTCGCTTCATANGGAGCTTGAGGTATATACCANTTTGCATTTGGGACTTTCATTGATTTAGCAACTGGGANCATAGAATGTTCAGACCCTGTCCATCCATGGAGAGCAATAATCGCAGTATTTATTTTATCTGATTCTTTATAATAATTAAGAATCATTGCCAATTAGTCACAGCAGCAGTCATCAACGATTTCAATTGTATCAAGGTCAAAATCATTTTCCGTTAACCCTGTTAATTGATAGCGAATGCAAATGCCAATGTTAACGCCATCTATACTACCAATATCTACAAGATCTTCTTGGGTAACTTTCTTGAATAAATATCCATCAAGAAGACCCCCACCACAACTGGAACATTCTGGATTATCTTGGCAGGTAAAGAACGTAAATAATACTATGGGTATAATTACAATAAGGAATTTTTTATATATACTCATCATTATTTTTTAAAGTTTGGTTTTGCACTAAGAACCCAGCGTGCATTCGCAGGTGTACGGCTTGGTTCCATACGATATAATTCTCCAGTAGTAGTATCAAGAAGATAATGCCAATGAGTACGATCAATGCTAAAACTCTGCAACTGATATCTGCCACTTGGGCCAATACTTGTATCACCGCTTAAGTATGCATCAATTCGACCAAGCATTACTTTTAAAGAATCATCGTCAATTTGACTGGCACCCATAAACATAAAAATACATACTGTTGCAATAGTTCCTGTAATGAATCCACTAAGATATTTTTTCATTCTAGTTTCTCCTTTTCTTTTGTTTGCGATTAGCTTCATAATAAGCCATTCGATCAATGAAATCTTTTTCACTTTTTGCCTGAAGTAATGGACTTATTTTGATGTTATCTGCTAAGCTTATATTAGGTTTTTCCCCATAATCATGACCTGGATAAATTAGTGTATTACTAGGTAATGATAAAATCTTATCATATACGCTATGATATAAATCATTAGTGCTAGACTTAGCACTAATCGTTCTACCGGTTCTACCAACAAATAATGTATCTCCAGTAAAAATAATATTTTCCATTAAATAACAAACAGAATCAGGGAAATGTCCAGGTGTATATATTACATCAATATTTAGCTTTCCCAGTAATATTCTATCTTTATCATTAACAGGAGAAAATTCAAATTTTGAATTTTGATTGACTAAATTTTCATAACCAATATATTTTGCATCAGGAAATTCATTAAGAATTTCATCTAAATGTGCTGTATGATCACCATGGGTGTGTGTTATTAATACTGCATGAATTTTTGTATGAATATATGGTTTGATTTTATGAAGGGGTATAGCTGCATCAATTATAAATTGTGTTCCGGTTTGCATACAGGAAACCAAATATGTGAAGTTATCATCATACCCTCCACGAAATGTTCGTATTGAAAAGTCAGTTTCTGTCACGATTAAATATTTTCAAATGATTTAATTAACCAATAGTTTATCTTCTGAATAGTTGAAATGCACTATTTTAGTGAATTAATATTACTTACAGAGGTTTTAGCATGAAACAAACAGGTATTTATCTTATTCTTGGAGGTGCTGTAGTATTTATCTTAGTATTTATAGGTAAGATTATTGCACTAATATTTAACAACCCTTTACTTGGATTGGCACTTATGTCTGTAGTGCTTGGAGTATTTGTATTACTATATAGTATTATTCAAGAAGAAAGGGAAAAAGATGAATTTAAGGATATAGAAGAATGAAATTTGTCACTACTGAAACAGTTCCTGGTTTTAGTATTGTAGAATCATTAGGAATGGTAATGGGTAATACAATCCGCGCACGACACTTAGGTAAAGATATTACAGCTGTTTTGAGAAGCATGGTTGGTGGTGAAATACCAGAGTATACCGGTATGATGGCTCAAGCAAGAGAGCAAGCTATACAAAGAATGTTGGATCGAGCAAAAGAGTTAAATGCAGATGCAATAGTAGGTGTCCGCTTTCAAACTTCAATGGTATTACAGGGATCTGCAGAATTATTAGCTTATGGAACCGCTGTTAAGCTTTCGTAAAATTAAATAATTGTTTGTTATCATTAACGATTTTTAAAAGATTTAACTAAGTAAAGAGAGTAATTATGATTGAAGTGCTAACATGGATGCCTGCCCTAGTTCTTCCGGGTGCAGCATTAATACAATTAGTTAAATTATGGAAAACGCATGATCCAGGTGGAGTAAGTGTTTTATCATGGTTGATGTTTGGTATTGCAAATATTGGCGCATATTTTTTATTTGCGGAAACAGGAGGCGGATATTTAGATATCCGCACAATACTAGCCTTTTTATTAACTTCCGCTCTCAACTTTTGGGTTGTGTGGACAGTTTTAAAATATCGAATTAAGCCAGATGAGAAAAATGAATCAGAAAAGGATGATTAAATGAAATATGTAAGTACAATTATTATTTCAGTATTTATAATAGCTATATCATGTTCCAATAGTGAACAACAAGCTGAAGATGTCAAATTGAATGATTATATGGACACAGTTAGTTATAGCGTGGGTGTAGATATTGGTAAATCTTTTCGTTATCAAGAAATGGATATTAATCCTAAAGTATTAGCGAAAGGATTAGAAGATGCATTTAGTGAGAAAGAAATTGAATTAACTGAAGAAGAAGTGCAATTAACATTGGGAAAGTTTCGTCAGGAGTTCCAACAAAAACAACGTGAGGTTGCTCAGAGGAAAGCACAGGAAGCAGCAGCAGCGGAACAATCTTATTTAGTCGCAAGTTCACAAAAAGAAGGTGTAGTCTCACTTCCAAGTGGTTTACAATATAAAGTTGTGCGACCTGGAGATGGTCCGAGTCCTTTAAAAACTGATAAAGTAAAGGTGCACTATCGAGGGACTCTCACGGATGGTACAGTATTTGATAGTTCATATGATCGTGGTCAACCTATTTCTTTTAACGTTTCTGGAGTCATTAAAGGTTGGACAGAAGCGCTATTGTTAATGCAAGTTGGAGCAAAATGGGAATTAACTATTCCTTCAGGCTTAGGTTATGGTGCAAGAGGCGGTGGTGCAAAAATCCCACCTAATAGCACACTGCTATTTGAAGTTGAATTACTAGAAATCGAATAGAAAATTATGGAGCATGCCTGACTTTAATATTCGGTCTTATCAATCTGGAGACAGGGATGCTGTATATGATATCTGTCTTAAGACGGGGGATTCTGGGAAAGATGCTTCTCATCAGTTTACTGACCCTCTAGCCTTGGGACATATATATGCTGGACCATATATGGAATATGAGCCACAATCTGTATTTATTCTTAATAATGGAAAGAATCTTTCTGGCTACATAATGGGTACGATGGATTCAAAAGCATTTTACGACTGGATGTATAATGAATGGTTCCAATTATTACGCAATACTTATAGTCAACCTTCTGGTGATCCTTCAAGATGGAGTAGAACAGAAAAAACAATAAACATTTTTTTTACGGAAATGAATAAAAAATTATTTGAAGAATTTCCTGCCCATTTACATATAGATTTGTTACCTATAGCACAAGGGAAAGGACAGGGGAAGTTGATGATGGATCATTATATTTCTCATTTGGTGAATAATGATATTAAAGGTGTTCATTTAGAGCTTAGCATTGCAAACAAACGTGCATTTAATTTTTATAAAAGATATGGAATGTCTGAATTAGAAAGAGATGATGATTCCATTTTTATGGGGTTACATATTTAATAGAATGATATCATAATGGTTCTTGGCACAATAGATTATGCAATAATTATAATTTACTTGGTTGGCACCGTTGTATTTGGTGCTTATATAGGTAGAAAGATAAAGTCTGGAAAAGATTATTTCTTAGCAGGACGATCTTTACCATGGTGGGCTATAGGCATGTCATTGGTTGTATCTGATATTGGAGCTGTTGATATGGTAGGAATTGCTGGATCGGCTTACTTATATGGTATTGTGCTCGGGAATTATGATTGGTTAGGCAGTGTTCCTGTTATGATTATTGCCGCATTTTTATTTATTCCAATATTTTGGAAAAAGAAAGTTTCTACTATTCCAGAATGGCTTGGAGCAAGATATAATTCATCTGTACAAACTACTTCTGCATTAATATGGGGAATATATATGCCAATTAATTTAGGTATCATTTTATATGCTTCTGCTGCAATGCTTAATGTTTTGTTAGATCTTAACCCTAAAGTCTTAATCTTGAGTGAAAATAAAATTGCTATTCAAAAAATTGCTCGTTCTACAGATGCAAAAAAATATGATTTTATTTATGCTAATACTCTAGATCAGGGTATTGAATTATCTAATAATCGAAATCCAATTATAGTTTTTGTGGATAAGAATCTTTCATTTGAATCAAATGATAAAGATTTATTCAGTGAGATTCCAATTGTATTCTTTTCTGAGGACGAAATTAGCTCTTCATGGGGCGAAATGAATATGAATCGTGCAAGAGAGCCTGACTGGGATATTTTTTATTCTATTTTAATAATGGGAGTAGTAATAGGCGTCTACACTTTTTTAGGCGGCCTAAGGGCTGTTGTCTATACAGATGTAATTCAATGTGTTGTTATGTTAGGAGGGTCTCTCTTTGTATTATTCTTTGGAATATTCAAACTAGGTGGAATCAGTGAGTTTGTAGGTATAATTAGCTCGATGGGAGAAAGAACTAAAGATCATTTTTCTCTTGTCTTACCTGTAGATACAAAAACACCGCACCCATGGTCAGGAATA
>NZXJ01000022.1 GCA_002701945.1 Fidelibacterota bacterium | reverse complement strand
TATAAAATGGGTCAAGAATTTAATGCCTCAATATTCAGAATTGGGGATATGGTTAAGGTAACAGGCACTTCAAAGGGTCGAGGATTTTCTGGAGTTATGAAAAGATATGGATTTGGTGGAGGCCCTAAAACACATGGTCAAAGAGAGCATCCACGTTCTGCTGGGTCTATAGGTCAGGCTTCTGACCCTTCAAGAGTTTTTAAAGGTATGAAAATGGCTGGACAGTATGGAAATAAGAAGAAGACTGTTGAAAATTTAAAGGTTGTTAAAATAGATTCGAGTAATAATCAAATTTTTGTAAGAGGATCTGTGCCAGGATCAAATAATGGTATTTTAGTTGTGAATAAATAAAATGGACATACAAGTTTTAGATAAAAAAGGTAAAAAGTTATCAAAGATAAAGGTTGATACTTCTGTTTTTGGTGTAACGCCAAATCAAGATGCTGTATATAGAGCAGTCCTTTCTGAAATGGCTAACAGCCGGCAAGGAACTCATTCTTCTAAATCTAGAGGAATGGTGCGTGGTGGAGGAAAAAAACCTTGGAAGCAAAAAGGAAGAGGCGTGGCTCGAGCAGGTACTAATCGCTCTCCGATATGGCGTGGAGGTGGAATTGTATTTGGTCCAGAGCCCCACAAGTATGAATATAATTTGCCAAAAAAAATCAAAAAATTAGCACGCAAATCTGTTCTATCTGCAAAGCTAAAAGATGACAAACTAGTTGTTTTAGATGATTTTGATGTCAAAGAAATAAAAACAAAGAATATTAGTAAATTATTAGAAAAATTAAAATTAGATGGTAAAATACTTTTATTAACATCTGATATAGATGAAAATTTACTTTTATCAGTTAGAAATATTGCGAATATAGCTTTATTAAAGGCAACTAATGCTAGTACTTATGATCTTATTGATTGTGATTATATATTAATTGATAAGAATGGTCTTGAATTATTAAATAACGGATTATCACTAAAATAAATGGAATATAATAATACTATAATTAGACCTTTGTTCACTGAAAAAATGACTCAACTAGAGGATGTTGAAAGAAAGTATGCTTTTCAGGTTATTTCAAAGGCAAACAAAATTGATATTAAGAATGCAGTTGAAAAAAAGTTCGATGTTGAAGTTCAGAAAGTTGCAACAATGAATAGGTTAGGCAAAACAAAAGATATGACAATGAAAAGCGGTGGGCGAACGATTAGGACCTCAGGCAAAAGATCTGATTGGAAAAAAGCCATAGTTACACTTAAAGAAGGTTTTACTATAGATCTAATGAGAGGAGATGTAGCGTAAACTTATGGGTGTTAGATTAATAAAACCTACTTCTCCTGGTAATCGATTCTCTACACGTTCTGATTTTGAACAAATAACTGCAGGCCAACCAGAGAAGAAGCTTACCAGAGCTTTGAGAAAATCTGGTGGAAGAAATAATAATGGACGAATTACTGTTCGTCGTCGTGGTGGAGGACATAAAAGAAGATATAGAGTCATTGATTTTAAAAGAGATAAATTTGATATTCCTGCAAAAGTAGCTACAATTGAATATGACCCTAATAGGTCTGCTAATATCGCTTTGCTTTATTATTCTGATGGAGAAAAAAGATATATATTGGCGCCTCAAGATTTACAAGTTGGAGATAAATTAGTTTCATCTTCCTCAGCAGAATTAAAAGTTGGTAATGCGTTGTGTCTTAAAAATATACCTACCGGTTTGACAGTTCACAATATAGAAATGTATCCTGGAAAAGGTGCTCAATTAGTTAGATCTGCAGGTACGGGTGCTCAGATTATGGCTCATGATGAAGGTTTCACCTCTATTAAGTTGCCTTCTGGAGAGGTAAGATTAATTAATTCAAATTGTTATGCAGTGGTAGGTGAAGTTGGAAATAAATCACATGAGCAGATAGTTAGTGGAAAAGCAGGTAGAACTAGATGGTTGGGTCGCAGGCCAAAGGTGCGGGGTGTTGCTATGAATCCAGTTGATCATCCTATGGGCGGTGGTGAAGGCAAATCTTCAGGCGGTAGACATCCATGTACTCCTTGGGGAAAGCCTACTAAAGGATATAAGACACGTAAGAAAAATAAGAAGTCAAATGCTCTTATTATTAAGAGGAGAAAATAATGACACGATCATTGAAAAAAGGTCCTTACGTTGATGAAAAACTTGAGAACAGACTTGTGAGTATGAGTGGATCCAAAAAAAAGAAAATTCTTAAAACCTGGTCAAGGAGATCAATTATAACTCCAAATTTTGTTGGACATACTATTGCAGTCCATAATGGTAATAAGTTTATTCCAGTTTTTGTTTCTGAAAATATGGTTGGTCATAAATTAGGCGAGTTTGCTCCTACTAGGACTTTTAGAATGCATTCAGGAGATAGAAAGACTTAATTATGGAAGTAAGATCGATAAGTAGGTATATAAGACAGTCTCCAAAAAAGGTTAGGATTGTTTTAGATAAAATTAGAGGGAAAAAAGTTGGTTATGCTTTAGACTATTTACATTTTTCTCCTCTAAAAGCTTCTTATGTTGCTGAAAAAACCATAAGATCAGCTGTTGCAAATTTGATGCAGTTGAAAGAGTCTGCTAACTTAGATCCAGATTCATTTATTATTAAAGAAGCTTTTGCAGATGGTGGTCCTCATTTAAAAAGATTTAGGGCAGCTTCCATGGGTAGGATTTCACGAATAAATAAACCTACTAGTCATTTAACAATTATTATTAGCGATGATTCTTAGGAGGTAATATTTTGGGTCAGAAAACACATCCAATTGGCTTTAGGCTATCCGTTAAAAAGAATTGGCGTTCTAATTGGTTTGCAGGTGCTGATTTTTCATCTGAGCTTCAAGAAGATGTTAAAATAAGAAAGTATCTTAGCCATAGATTGCCTAATGCAGGTGTATCCAGAGTTGAAATAAGCAGAACAACCAAAGTAGTTACAGTTACTATTTTTACGGCAAGACCAGGTATAGTTATTGGAAAAGGTGGAGAAGAAGTTGCTCGTTTGAAAGCCGAAGTAGCGCAATTAACTAGTAAAGAGGTTCAGGTTAATATTTCTGAAATAAAAAGGCCTGAACTAGATGCTGCCTTGGTAGGATCAAATATAGCACATCAATTAGTTAAGAAAATATCTTACAGAAGAGTTGTTAGTAAAGCTATTCAAGCTACTATGAGGATGGGAGCTCAAGGTATAAGAGTAAATGTTGCTGGTAGATTAGGTGGNNCTGAAATTGCTCGGAGTGAAAAGTTTGCTGAGGGAAGAATTCCGCTTCATACTTTAAGAGCAGANATNGATTATGCTTTAACTGAAGCAAAAACATCCTACGGGATTATAGGTATTAAAGTTTGGATTTGCATGGGGACAAGTAAAAATGCTTGAGCCGAAAAAAGTAAAATTTCGTCGTCATCATAGNGGAAANAGGCGNGGAATGGCAAGTCGTGGAAATCATGTTGCTTTTGGAAGTTTTGGTTTAAAAGCTGTTAGTCCAGGATGGATAACATCAAGACAGATTGAAGCTGCTCGTATTACAATCTCTAGAGTCGTACGTAAAACTGGAAAAATGTGGATACGAATTTTCCCTGATAAACCAATTACAAAAAAACCGGCTGAGACTCGAATGGGTAAAGGAAAAGGGTCTCCAGAATATTGGGTTGCTGTTGTAAAGCCAGGTAGGATTTTATTTGAAGTTGAGGGCGTAAGTAGAGAAGAAGCTGAAGAAGGATTTCGTAGAGCTAGTCATAAATTGCCAGTTAAGACAAAGTTTGNTTTAAGAAGAGAAAGTTAAATCAATGAAAAAGAATGAATTAAACGATATGACTGTTTCAGAGCTGGAGGTTAAATTGAAAGATAATTTAGATTCTCTACAGAATTTCCGATTTCAGAAAGCNCTTCANCAACTNGANGATCCATCANAGATTAGNAATATTAAAAGAGAAATTGCACAATTAAATACAGTTCTTAGAGAATATGATCTNGGCCTAAGNAATNAAAGTGATAAGAAAGAATAAAATGCCTGAAACAAGAAAGAGACAAAAATTAGTTGGTGAAGTAATAAGTGCTAAAATGGAAAAAACTGTTNTGGTGAGNGTAACAAAAAAGAAAGCNCATCCAGTATATGGNAAGTATGTTAAAAGNTCNAAAAAATATATGGCTCATATAGGTTCANTTAATGNTGATGTAGGTAATGTAGTAGAAATCACACTAATTCCACCAATGAGCAAAAATAAAAGATGGTTAGTTAGTAAAATAATTAGATAATAATTNTATAAAAAAGTATGATTCAACAAGAAACAAGNTTAAAAGTAGCTGATAATTCTGGAGCAAAAGACATATTATGCTTCAAAATTTTAGGCGGATCAAAAAGAAGGTATGCTTCTTTAGGNGATCTAATTGTTGTAACTGTAAAAAATGCGATTCCTGGAGGTGCGGTTAAGAAAGGTGATGTCACTAGAGCAGTTGTGGTTAGAACAAAGAAAGAAGTGAGAAGAAATGATGGATCTTATATACGATTCGATGATAATGCTGCAGTGCTTCTTACAGAATCAGGCGAACCAAGGGGGACCAGAATTTTTGGACCTGTTGCTAGAGAACTGCGTGATAGTGGTTATATGAAAATTGTATCAATGGCTCCAGAGGTGATGTAATGCATCTACGTAAGGGTATGTTAGTAAGAGTTATAAAAGGAAATCATAAAGGTTCTGAAGGTAAGTTGTTATATGTATTCCCAAAGAAGAACAAAGCGATAGTTGAAGGTGTAAATATGGTTAAGCATTCNATAAGACCAACGCAAGAAAACCCTAGTGGCGGTTTCTCCGAAAAAGAAGCACCAATCAACTTATCAAATTTAATGCATGTTCAAAAAGGTGAGGTTTCTCGCATTGGTTATAAAATTCTTGATGATGGNNCAAAGGTTAGAATATCATTGAANACAGGTCAAGAAATTCAGGTATAATTATGGNANCTAAANCAAAAACAGTNTCTAAAAAGAAANCTAAAGANTNNAAGAAAANGCCTCAAAANCTAAAGNNGTTANNTANGNNCCTAANCTCAGAAAACAATATTTAGAAAATATNGNNCCAAAATTAACTGAAAGGTTTAANTANAAAAANCCTATGGAGGTNCCTAGNCTTANNACTATATCNATAAATATGGGNGTTGGCGATGCAAANNTGANTCCGAAAGCNNTAGAAAGNGCGATNCANGANNTNACTTTAATTTCNGGCCAAAAACCTATTACTACTTTATCAAGAAAAGATATTTCAAATTTNAAAATTAGAAAAGGNTTTCCAGTNGGATGTAAAGTAACAATNAGAGGTTCTAGAATGTATGAATTTCTTGAGCGTTTAATTACTGTTGCTTTNCCNAGNACTAGAGANTTTAGAGGNCTATCATTNAAATCATTTGATAGGAGAGGTAATTATAATTTTGGGGTTACGGAGCAAATCATTTTTACAGAAATAAATTATGATAAAATAGATAGTGTAAGAGGTATGGATATAAATATTACTACCAGCGCTAAGACAGATGATGAAGCTTATTGGTTGCTNAAAGANTTTGGNTTTCCTTTAAGAGATAAACCNGTAAAAGAAGAATNNGTTGAGGTTGATTAATGGCAAANAAATCTTTAATACATAAAGCAAANCAAAAACCAAAGTTTTCNACTAGAAAATATAATAGATGTTTNAACTGTGGTCGTCCAACTGCATATATGAGAAAATTTGGTTTATGTAGAATCTGCTTCAGAGAAATGGCTCTAAAAGGTGAAATACCTGGAGTTACAAAGGCTAGCTGGTAAGGAGGGGNATGATTTATGACTATGACAGATCCTACTTCTGATTTACTTACAAGAATTCGTAATGGCCTTGCTGTGAATAAGCGCTGGGTTGATGTTCCTTCTTCAAATATGAAAAAGCGAATTGTGTATATTCTTAAAGAAGAGAAATATATTGATGATTTTATATATGTTAAAGATAATATGAATGAATTTATAAGGATTTTCTTAAAATATGATTATAAGGGTNAGCCGGTTATTAGNGAAATAAATAGAGTTAGTAAGCCTGGTTATAGAGTTTATGTTGAATGTTCNAAAATACCTAAAGTCCTNGATGGTCTNGGAATATCTATNTTATCGACNTCAAAAGGNGTCGTTTCAAATAANGTAGCNAAAAANTTGGGTGTTGGTGGCGAAATCTTATGTAATGTGTGGTAATTGGTATGTCAAGAATAGGTAAACAGCCAATTTTAGTTCCCGAAGGAGTCAATGTGATAATTGAAGATCTTTCTGTGCAGGTNAAAGGCCCTAAGGGAGCGTTATCGGTTGATATTCATAAAGATATGAATTTAGANCTTAAAGATAATACTTTGCTCGTTTCTAGNCCNTCTGATGACAGGCTTCACAAATCTTTACATGGAACAACACGNATGATANTAATGAATTGTATAAATGGTGTNTCAGATGGTTTTGAAAAAGAATTAGAGATTCAAGGTGTGGGNTATCAAGCTAATATGCAGGGTAAAAGATTAGTGCTTGCTTTGGGTTTTTCTCATGAAATTCATTTTGATCCACCTGAAGGTATCTCTATTGAAACAAATAACCGTACTGAAATAAAGGTTTCAGGAATTGATAAGCAATTGGTTGGAGAAGTCTCAGCTAAAATTAGATCTTTTAAAAAGCCCGAACCTTTTAAGGGTAAAGGTATACGTTACAAAGGTGAATATGTTAGATCCAAACAGGGTAAAACTGTTGGTGGAGGTGAAGGTTGAGCAAGTTAACTAAAGATAATGCTAGGAGTCAGCGAAGGAGAAATCGAAGTAAAGTTTCTCAAAATAATCTTTCCGATCGCTTAAGGTTAGTTGTTAGTAGAAGTTTAAAAAATATTCAAGCGCAGATCGTTGATGATGTAAATGGTAAAACATTGGTTTCCGTTTCTTCTCTAGATAAAAGCTTAAAATCTGATATGACTAAGGCTAAAGGTAAAATTGAACGAAGTAAAATTGTAGGAAAAAAGATAGGTGAGAAAGCAAAGAAAAATAAGATTAAAGAAGTATGGTTTGATCGTAATGGGTATCCATATACTGGGCGTATAAAAGCAATGGCTGATGCAGCTAGAAAATCAGGACTAAAATTTTAATAAAGGGGATAAAAATTGTCTATAATTAATCCAGCAGAATTAGATTTAAAAGAAGAGTCAGTAGTAAGAATTAATCGTGTAGCCAAAGTAACATCTAGAGGAAAAAGGTTTAGTTTCTCAAGTTTAGTTGTGATTGGTGATGGAAGTGGTCATGTTGGAGTTGGTATTGGAAAAGCTAATGAAGTTATTTCTAGTATATCAAAAGGTAAGGATAATGCAAAACGTAATATATTTAAAGCGAAAATAATAAATGGCACTATACCTCATAAAATTGTTGGAAAATATGGGTCAGGTAGAGTTTTATTAAAACCAGCATCTCAGGGAACTGGGATTATAGCAGGAGCCCCTGTGCGTGCCGTAATGGAGCAAGTTGGAATAAATAATATTTTATCAAAGAGGTATGGTTCAACTAACCCTCTTAACATAGTACGTGCAACTATTAATGCGTTAGAAAATTTGCAAGATGCAGTATCAGTTGCTAATAAACGTGGAATGACNATTAAAGAATTATTCAATTAATATGGCTAAATCAAAAAATAAAACTCTTCAGATAACTCAGATTAAAAGTAGAATTGGTTATAAGAAAAAAGCTAAGGCAACTCTTGATGCTATGGGCTTAAAAAAAATAAATCAAACTGTTACATTGCCTGATAATCTTTCTACCAGAGGAATGATAAAGAAAATAGAGTTTTTAATTAATGTGGAAGAATTATAATGGATCTTAGTTCATTAAAGCCAACTAAAGGAGCNGTATNNAATAGGAAACGTGTTGGAAGAGGGCATGGCTCAGGCTATGGTCGTACTGCAGGTCGAGGAGAGAAAGGATATCATTCTAGAAGTGGTAGTAAACATAGACCTTGGTTTGAAGGTGGTCAAATGCCGATTCACAGGCGCTTACCAAAAAGAGGGTTTTCTAACCACCTTTTTAGAAAAAAATATCAAATTGTNAATCTTAGAGATATTAATTCTCTTGATATGAATGAAATTGATTCAAATATACTATTTGATAATGGTCTAATTGACTCATCACTCCAACCGGTAAAAATTTTAGGTGATGGGGATATATCAAAGGCAATAAAAATTAAAGCAACTAAATTTAGTAAATCTGCTATTTTAAAAATTGAAAAGGCTGGGGGTAAAGCNGAGTTACAATGATTGATAAAATTAGAAATATGTTCAACATCCCTGAGCTTCGAAGTAGAATATTATTTACTTTTGGCGTACTTGTTGTAGTNCGAATGGGTGCACACATTCCTATTCCAGGTATAAATAGCGAGGCTCTAATGGATGCATTTCGTGCAATGCAAAGTCAAAACACCCTTTTAGGTCTGTTTAACATGTTTGCAGGTGGNGCTTTTCAAAAAGCAACCTTATTTGCTCTTGGAATTATGCCGTATATCACGACTTCGATTATTTTCCAGTTAATGGGTAGTGTAGTCCCTTATTTTCAGCGTTTACAGAAAGAAGGTGAAGAAGGTAGGAGAAAGTTAACTCANCTCACTAGATATGGTACGGTGGCTGTATCAATTCTTCAAGCATATAGTATTACAATATTTTTAGAATCAATGACAGCAAGTAATGGTGTTGCGGTAGTAACCAATCCTGGTATAGGATTTAAATTTGTTGCTATAGTAAGCATTGTGACTGGNACNATGTTGCTTATGTGGCTAGGTGAACGTATTACTGAACGCGGCATTGGTAATGGAATTTCTCTAATTATCATGGTGGGTATTGTTTCTATTTTACCATCAGTTATTTTAGGTGAGATAACACAGGTGCAAGCTGGTCTCAGAGGTATACTCACAGAAGTTATTTTACTNGGAATAATGTTTATAATTATTGCATTTGTAGTACGNTTAACGCAGGGAACAAGAAAAATCCCNGTTCAATATGCAAAAAGAGTAGTAGGACGTAAAATTTATGGNGGTCAAGCGACNCACATTCCTTTAAGAGTAAATACTGCAGGAGTTATGCCCATAATTTTTGCTCAATCAGTAATGTTTATTCCAAGTACAGTAGCAATGTTTTTTCCTGAAAGTGAATTCATGTTAGGTGTTACAAGGTGGTTTTCATTTGATCATCCATTTTATTGGACCGTTTTCGGTTTAATGATAATATTTTTTACGTATTTCTATACTGCTATAGCTTTTGATCCTGTTCAAGTTGCTTCTAATATGAAACAGCATGGAGGNTTTATACCNGGTGTAAGACCTGGAAAGAGGACTGCGGAGTATATTGATAANATATTAACAAGAGTTACTTTACCAGGATCTATATTTCTTGCCGGGGTTGCTGTCTTCCCATTTGTTCTAATGAATGTTATGAATGTGGGCTATGACTTAGCATCGTTTTTTGGAGGCACTAGTCTTTTGATAATTGTTGGAGTAGCTCTTGATACATTACAGCAAATAGAATCTCATTTACTGATGCGTCACTATGATGGTTTCTTATCAAAGGGTAAAATTAAAGGTAGAAGACGAGTATAATGGTTAGTGTTAGGTCAAATAGAGAAATTGAACATATATCGGAAAGTGCACNAATTGTTGCAGATACATTAGATATGCTTACAGAAAAAGTTGAATCAGGGATTTCTTTAATGGAATTAGATACATTAGCAGAAGAATTTATTCGATCTCGAGATGCTATTCCAGCATTCAAAGGGTATATGGGGTTCCCAGCAACCTTATGTATATCAGTTGATGANGANGTTGTTCATGGNATTCCTTCAAATAAGATACTAAATAATGGGCAGATAGTTGGAATAGANTGTGGAGCTTTAAAAAATGGATATTATGGTGATTCTGCTAGGACATTTCCNGTTGGAGATATAAGCGATCAAGACAAAAAGCTAATAGANATTACTCAAGAAGCACTATATCTAGGTATCAATGAAGCAGTNCCTGGAAATTATGTTTCAGATATTGGTCATGCTATTCAAAANTTTGTAGAGCCAAAAGGCTATTCAATTGTAAGAGAATTAGTAGGTCATGGTATTGGTACAAATCTNCACGAAGATCCTCAAGTTCCAAACTATGGGGATCCAGGTATGGGTGTAAAATTGAAAGAAGGTATGTGTCTTGCAATAGAGCCAATGATAAATAGAGGCGGAAAAGAAGTTTATACACTAGATGATGGCTGGACAATAAAGACTAAAGATGGGTTTAATTCCGCTCATTTTGAACATACGATTGCAATACGAAAAGATGGTCCAGAAGTATTATCAGGAAGTAGATTAAATGGCTAAAGAAAAACCAATAACAATTGATGGTGTTATNACTGAAACCCTTCCAAGCGCAATGTTTAGAGTTGAGGTTGAGATTGGTGGGGAGATGCATGAAGTNTTAGCTCATGTATCAGGAAAAATGAGAATGCATTATATAAAAATTTTACCTGGAGATATTGTAACATTAGAGATATCTCCCTACGACTTGAAACGTGGTAGAATCNTATATAGGCAAAAATAATTATGAAAGTTAGACCTTCAGTAAAAAAAATGTGTCCAAAGTGCAAGATTATTAAACGCAAAGGTGTTGTTCAAGTGATTTGTGAGAATCCTAAACACAAGCAAAGACAGGGATAAGGATAAATATTATGGCAAGAATAGCAGGNATTGATATTCCAAGAGATAAAAAAGTCCCTTACTCATTGAGATATATATATGGGATTGGTCTTACTACTGCAAAAGAAATATGTGATAAGGCAAAAATTGATCATAATAAAAGAGTAAAAGATTTGACTGAAAAGCAAGTAGTTACAATTCGTGATGTTATTTCTAAAATGGAATTAGCAATTGAAGGTGAGCATAGATCAGAAGTTGCTATGAACATCAAACGTTTGAGGGATATTGGTAGTTATAAAGGGNTNCGTCATCGAAGAGGGTTNCCTGTAAATGGTCAACGTACAAAAACGAANGCTAGGACTAGNAAAGGTCGTAAGAAAACTGTTGGTATGGGTAAAAAAGCTTTGGAAAAGAAGTAGAAAGGTAATATCAATTGGCTAAACCAAAACTAAAGAAAAAATCAAAAAAGAAAAAAGTTTCTGATACTAGAGGAATTGCTTCAATAAAGGCAACATTTAACAATACTCATATATCAATAACTGATAAGTTTGGAAATGTGATTGCTTGGTCAACAGCTGGAACATCAGGATTTAAAGGTTCACGAAAGAATACTTCATATGCAGCCTCTGTTGCTGCTGAAAAAGTTGCTANCGAAGTAATCTCTATGGGNCTAGTCTCTGTAGATGTGAGAGTTAAAGGGCCAGGGTCAGGAAGAGAATCTGCAGTTAGGTCATTGGCTTCGGCAGGATTAAATATTATGTCAATTAAAGATGTTACACCATTGCCTCATAATGGNTGTAGACCACCAAAAAGAAGAAGGGTCTAATTAAAGGTACGTTATGGCGAAACTTAAAACTCCAAGAGGAAAACTTGTTAGAAAATTTGGTGAAAACATTTTTGGAAATAATAAATATGATCGGTTNTTAAATCGAAAGCCTTATGCTCCAGGGCAACATGGGCAAAATAGACGAAGACGTATATCAAATTATGGATTACAATTACATGAGAAGCAGAAAATTAAAATTATGTACGGCTTATTAGAAAAACAATTTAGGTCATATTTTGCAAAAGCAGATCAAATGAAGGGTGAAACCGGAACAAATCTAATGGAGCTTCTGGAAAGAAGATTAGATAATATTGTTTATAGATTAGGCTTTGCGTCTTCTCGCCCTCAAGCTAGACAAATGGTTAGCCATGCACATTTTCTTGTTAATGATAGAAGAGTAAATATTCCTAGCTATCTAGTAAAACCAGGCGATAAAATTAAAGTTAGGGAAAAAAGTAAAAAATTAGATGTAATATTAGATTCTGTGCGATTAGTGAAAGGTGATTTAGATTTACCTTGGCTTGAACTTGACAAAGCAAAGTTAACTGGTACATTTATAGAAGTTCCTAAGAGAGAAGACATGGGCGTCATTGTTAATGAGCAATTAATCGTTGAATTATATTCAAAGTAATAAATAAAGGGTAATAGATAATGTCAAAAAAACTTGAAATTAAAATAAAAGCTGAAGATAAAAGTTTAACAAATACTTTTGGTAAGTTTATAGTAAAACCATTAGAAAGAGGGTATGGTATCACAATTGGGAATGCATTAAGACGTGTTCTTCTAACCTGTTTGCCTGGTGCTGCAATTACAAATATTAGGATAGATGGTGTTTTACATGAGTTTTCTTCAATTGAAGGTGTCCACGAGGATGTTTCGGATATTATTCAAAACCTTAAAGGAGTTCGATTTAAATTAGATGATAACGATCCTGAAAAAATAAGTATTAAGTTGGAAGGACCTTGCAAGTTTACTGCTGCTGATATTCAAAAAGCTACATCAGAGCTAAAGGTTTTAAATAAAAAACATTATATCACAGAAATAAATGAAGGCACTAAGTTAGATATAGAAATAAAAATTGGTGTTGGTAAAGGTTATACACCCTCTGAAGAAAATGAACTTCCAAATGCTCCTTTAGGTACTATTGCGATTGATAGTATATTTAATCCAGTTACTAAAGTAATGTTTAATGTAACTCCAGTTCCAGGTGCAAAAGAACCAATTGAATTGTTATCATTAGAAGTAACAACTGATGGATCAATTGAACCCCAGGATGCTGTTAGCTATTCCGCTACAGTGCTAATGGATCAATTACGAATAGTTGAATCAATTAGTAAACCTGAGGTTCTTGAAATTTCAGAACCAGTAAGCGAGGAAGTGTTAGAAATACGCAAGTTATTGAATTTAACTATTGATGAGATGGAGTTATCAGTGCGAAGTCATAATTGTCTCCAGGCTGCAGGTATAAAATTCATTTATGAATTAGTAAGTAAAGAAGAAAATCAAATGCTTAAATATAAAAATTTTGGTAGAAAATCATTAACTGAACTAGTTGAAAAACTTGATGAAATGGGCCTTAGTTTTGGTATTGAAGTTGATAAATATTTAAAAGAAGAAGTTTAAATATAGTGAGACACCGAAAAAAAGGTAGAAAGTTAGGGGTTAATCCTAGTCATAGAAGAGCTTTGTTATCGAATATGGCTGAAAATTTAATACTTCACAAGCGTATTAAAACTACAGAGTCAAGGGCTAAGGAGTTACGTAGATATATTGAGCCTCTTATTACAAAAGCAAAAAAAGGCGATCTAAATTCAATAAGAATGATAGGGAGAAAGATTCGTCATAAAGAAACTGTAGGTATTTTATTGAATGATATAGCTCCAGTGTATGAAAATAGAAATGGGGGCTATACGCGTATTGTTAAGCTTGGATTTAGGGATAACGACAGGGCTTCGGTAGCATTGATTGAGTTTGTAGATATGGAAGGTTCTAAGGATTCTGAACTTGCACTTTCAACTTCTAATGAAGATAATAAATCAGAATGAATATAATTTATACTTAGAAGTGGTTTTTTCTAATACGGTTTTATTTAAAAGGGCAATCTCAATGGTTGCCCTTCTTTTTATATCAAATTTAAATATTATTTTTTCTAAGGATATTGATAAAAATAATTCTATTAATTATCAATGTCTGTGGGTAGTAAGAGATGCTTTAAAATCAGAGAAATCAATTGATGAGCTAATTAATTTTGCATCTGAAAAAAAAATAAATGATTTATTTGTACAAGTTAGGGGACGGGGAGATGCATTATACAATTCCCAAATTATTCCTAGAAGTCAATTACTTCCTGATAATGATTTTGATCCGCTCTTATATTTACTTAAAAATATTAAAGATAAAGGTATTAAAGTACATGCTTGGGTGAATGTGTATCTTTTATGGTCAAGTAAGACATTACCTAGAGATGAAAAACATCTTATATATAATAATAATGAATGGATAGACACCACTGAAGAATGGCCAGTAGATATAGATAGCGAACTGAATAAAATATCAAAAAACAATGGTAGTGAAGGTATATTTCTTTCCCCTAATCATCCTGAGGTAAATAATTATTTATTATATGTTTTTAAGGAATTATTAGATAAGTATGAAATAGATGGATTGCATTTAGATTATATTCGTTATCAAGATATTGATTTTGGAAGAAATCCCTATGCAATTGCTCAATTCAAAAAAGATGTGGGTAGAGACCCAACTCCATGGTTCTTAGAAGTGGAAAGAAGCAATAAAGCAAGTCCAAGATTAATAGGAAATATGAAACAATGGAGTAATGCAAAAAGAAAATCTATTACAAACCTAGTAAAAGAAACTAAAAGTTTAATAAATGATTCATATCCAGAAGTCCTTCTATCTGCAGCAGTGAAACCTAACCTTTATATTGCAAGAGAAAGGTTCTTACAGGAATGGGATGTATGGTTAGCTGCTGGATATGTTGATTGGGTAGTGCCAATGAATTATTCCCCAAATATGAGAGAATTTTCACGAAATATTAGTGTTATTAATGATCATTTTACAAAGAAATACCGTGATAAAATTATTATGGGGATTGCTATTTATAACCAAGACCCAATTGATGCAGCAAAAAAAGTTAAATATTCTATAGATGAAAGATTTATTGGTATTTCAGTTTTTTCATATAATCAAATGAAAAGAAACTCAGATTATTCTATATTATTTGATAATATAAATGAAAAATAATATTAAACCTCCTATCGGTAATAATTTAACCTGTAAAAATTGGCAGATTGAAGCGCCATACCGAATGATACAAAATAATCTTCATCCTGATGTGGCAGAGGATCCAGAAAATTTAGTAGTTTATGGTGGTAAGGGAAAAGCAGCAAGGAATTGGAATTGTTATAAGGCTATAATTCGATCATTGAAAGCACTAAATGAAGATGAGACGCTTTTAGTCCAATCAGGTAAACCTGTTGGAGTAGTAAAAACCCACCTTTCTGCGCCTAGAGTTTTAATTGCTAATTCAAATTTAGTCCCTAACTGGGCTAATTGGGAACATTTCAATGAGCTGGATAGAAATGGTTTGACTATGTATGGTCAAATGACAGCTGGTTCCTGGATATATATAGGTACACAAGGAATTTTACAGGGAACATATGAAACATTTGCAGCTGCAGCAAAGCAGCATTTTGATAGTGATTTAAGAGGAAGACTAGTTGTGTCTGCAGGTTTAGGAGGTATGGGAGGAGCTCAACCTTTAGCTGTTACAATGAATAATGGTGTGGCTTTAATTGTTGAGTCTGATCCTTCAAAGATTCAAAGACGTTTAGATACACAATATCTTCAATATTCTACGGAATCATTAAATGAAGCGATTATTATGGTTAAGAAAGCTATAAATAGTAAAAAGCCATTATCCGTTGGGCTATTAGGAAATGCTGCAGATATTATACCAAATTTAGCCAAAATGGATATAATACCTGATTTTGTTACCGATCAAACATCAGCTCATGACGAATTAGATGGATATATCCCAAATGGCTATACTTATCAAGAAGCTTTAGCTTTAAGAAAAAATAATCCAGATGAATATATTAAAGAGAGCTATCGTGCGATGAGCGAACATTGCAAAGGTATACTAGCACTGAATCAGAAAGGTTCTATATGCTTTGATTATGGAAATAATCTTAGAGGTCAAGCAATGAAGTCTGGAGTTCAAAATGCTTTTGATTTTCCAGGTTTTGTACCTGAATATATAAGACCATTATTTTGTGAAGGTAAAGGTCCATTTCGTTGGGTTGCATTATCAGGTGATCCACAAGATATTTATAAAACAGATAATGTAATTCTTAATATGTTTGAAGAGGATAAGGCATTAGTCAATTGGA
>NZXJ01000021.1 GCA_002701945.1 Fidelibacterota bacterium | reverse complement strand
ATATTATTAATACGATTAATTAACTATAAAGTTTCTGCAAGCGATTATTAATCTTATCAGCAACCTTTTCGTAATCAGGTGATTCATCTGCTGTTTTTACTATTAATAACTTATTCTTTTTGACGCTAGGAAGTCTTATAAGCGCTTTTGATACTTCATTAGAAGGTGTATCGATAGCAATAATTAAATCTACATTTTGAGCTGCAGCATCATAGGCATTTACAAGACCCTTATTAGCACCATCTGGATCAGATAATCCGATTTTTGAAAAAAGGCCTGTGTTAATATCTATAAATTCTTCTTCATAGTCATGCACAACAAGAATTGACTTAATATTCTTATAAAATTCATCCAGTTGATAGTGTTCCTTATAGAATGCTGGAACCAATGCTGACTGCCAATTATTACACCACATTAAATCAGGCTTCCAAAACAAATGAGGAAGAATTGCTAGAGATGCTTTAGAAAAAAAGGCGAATCTTTCATGAATATCTGAGATCAACCTGCCATTCTTTGCCTTATAGATTAGGTTAGTTAGTGGTTTAAATCTTTTAGTATCCTCTAAGAAGTATACTTGAACACGCGTTTTAGGAATAAAAGCACTCTTGGCAGAAGTAATTACGTTTTCTTTTCCAAATTTGAATGGTATTTCTCGTAACCTAATTACTTCTCTAAGAATGTATTTTCTTTCACTAACATATCCATATTTTGGAATTATTGTTCTNATATCATGTTCTTTATCCTGTAATAATAAAGGAACCTTAGCAGAAAATTCTGATAAAGATGAAGTATTTGCGAACGGAACTATCTCAGTAGTTAAATAAAATATTTTTAATTTCATATATGGAAAACTATTCTAAGCTTAATTGCTTAAGTGATTCTTTTGCTCGACTAAAGTATTCACTACTTGGAAAGTAGTCTACCATCCTTTGATATTCTTCTCGAGCTTTTACAAAATTACCAAGACTTTGATAAGAAAGTGCAAGTTTTAATTGTGAATCATCATCTTTATCAGTNCCTGGAAATGTAAATACTTTTTCAAATTCTAATATAGCCCTCTTATAATTTTTAGTTGAATAATAACATTCTGCTAACCAATACTGACTATTATCAGCTAAATCATTTGAAGGATCTTCAATTACTAAGCTGGAAAAACCAGTTATTGCTTGAGCATAATCACCATTTTGGTAATAACTTAATGCCTCAATATATTTTTTCTTATACTCTACAGGGCTAATTTTAGCTTTTACACCACTTGTTTGCTTATCAGAGCGCAAACTATACATTTCAGTAAAACTATTTGTTAAGGTCACTATCTTATTCTCNATCATTACTAATTGAGCTAGGATCTCAAAGTTTGTACTATCAGTATAAATAGATTTATCTTCTAACATTCTGATTTTATTTTGAAGGGTATTAATTCTATTAATAAGTAAAATAGCAACAGAATCAGTTTGTTTTTTTGCTTCAACCGTAGCTCTTAATGTATTCCTTAAATCNGGAAGTAAAATACTAATCTGAGTCTCAAGAGAATCNGTCCGTACTCTTTCACGGTCNATTTTTGCATTTAATCTTTTTAACTCTCTTTTAATATCTGTTTGTTGAGCAATGGAAACATCAATAGATGTNAACATTAAAACTAGAAAAACAAAACAGAAATATATTATAGATTTATTCAAAATAGGNTATAATGATACGCAAGTTCATNTATAATTTAGCNATCTGTGAGTCTAACATCAATTCCTTTTAATTTTCATTCAATTGGCTCCATACCCATTTTTAAAACTAAAGCCACCATTATNTAACATGATAATAAAAAAGATCCACCTGCNGATATAAAAGGCAAAGGAAGACCTTTTACNGGAATTAATCCTGTAGACATAGCTGNATTTACAAAAACATGAGATAAAAATATTGTTCCAATCCCAATAAGCACTAACCCAGCAAAACGCTCTTTTGAATAAAAAGCTAGATTAATGATTTTTATAATAAAAAACGCAAAAACTATTAACATAAAAGCTATNGTTATAAAGCCNAATTCTTCACCAATCACAGAAACTATAAANTCNGATTCCTGTACTGGAAGAAANTTTAAATGCGTCTGAGTNCCTTCTCCAATACCTTTGCCAAGGAAACCTCCAGACCCTATTGCAACTTTACTCTGTATGGTTTGATAAGCTGCGCCAAGTGGATCTAATTCGGGATTAAATAATGTTAAAATTCTTTTTTGCTGGTATGGTCTTAATCCATTCCATAATAAAGGAGCTANTAAACCCAAAAATATATTTCCAAAGTAAAATATTATCCCAAAAAATATATTTGGTCGAGAAAGATATAAAATAACACCCATTATTATTGCCCATGTTGTAAAAGATACAGTATGNAAAGCTGTCCCAATGCTAAATATAGGCGCNATTAACATAAATAAATGGAAAGGTCTAGAACCCACCCAGTACAACATAGGTAATANTGGTGTTAATAAAATNAATGCTGTTCCAAGATCAGGCTGCTGAAGAATAATAGCAGCAGGTAATAAAGCAATGAAAATTGGGAATATTAATGTTGAAAACTTTTTCATTTCAAGATTATGATCAGAAAGGTATTTTGCNAANGCAANAACTACAATCCATTTTGCAAATTCTGATGGTTGAAAAGCTACTGGAAGTCCAATATTGATCCAGCGATGTGTCCCTGCTATTGTGGANAATAAAAATGGAACAGNTACTAATACTAGAATAAGGCCATACATTAGATAAATGTATTTATGTATCAAGTACTTAGGAATAAATAATATAANCANAAATCCANNGATGGCAGGAATCATAAAAAGTAATTGTTTTGTAAAAGCTGTAATTGCAATTACTCCAAATTGGTTTACACTAATACTAAACAAAGCTACCATTCCAATAAATGTTAAAATTATGGGTAAAAGTATTACTGATATAGGAAAATTTTGTAGAGAATTATATACTGTTTTTAACATCATTCAATACCATGCGTTCAGANCTCATATTAAAATAATATTTAAATGCATTTCCAGCCAGAGGGGCCGCAATCTTTCCTCCGCTACCACCATTCTCAATCAATAGNACTATAGAAATCATATTTTTTCCNTCATCTGCATAACCAACAAACCAGGCATGATCATCTCCGTGTGGGTTTTGCGCTGTACCTGTCTTACCATANACTTTTACTCCACTAATTTGNGGATTAGCAGCTGTTCCTGTACCATNGATATCATTGACTGTATTAAATAAATAATCTTGAATATTAACCCATGTTTTATCTTTAAGATTAATTTCACTAGCTATAACTGGAGGCTTATTCAAATAAAAATGTGGTGTGTAAGTTTTGCCTTTAGTGGCTATTTTATTAATATAAACAGCTAACTGAATTGGTGTAACCAGTAAATCTCCTTGACCTAACGCCATATTTAATAAATGCCCTCTGGACCATCCTCTACTTGTATAGCGTTTGTTCATATAATCTCTAGTTGGTAGTAATCCAGTTAATTCAGTTGGTAAATCAATACCTGTCTTATTACCAAAACCAAAATTTCTACAAAGATTTATAAATCTATTCATTGAAATTCTTTGCACAGCTTGGTAAAAGAAAATATTNCATGANTGNGCAATTGCTTGATTTAAAGTCANTTTNCCATGTCCACTTATTTTCCAACACTTAAANAATCTATCTCCATATTGATATATTCCAGAACATTCAATCATCTCTTCTTCTTCTTCAATCATTAAACCCTCTAATAATGCAATTGCAGTAATCATTTTAAAAGTAGACCCCGGAGGGTATAATCCATTTGTTATTCTATTTAACAATGGTTTTTTAGGGTCATTAACTAAACTACGCCATTCATGAAGACTAGTGTTTCCAGTAAAAATTTCTGGAGAAAANTCTGGCGAACTAACAAATGATAATATCTCGCCTGATAGCGGATCTGTAATAAGAGCAACGCCTCTATACTTAGACATATATTTTTCCATTGTTNTTTGNAAATCAAGATCTATTGTGGTAAATAAATTTTGACCAGGTGNAGGTTTAATATTATCGATTCCTTTCACTGAGCCTGCTTCTCTACCAAANGCATCTACCTGTGAGTATGAAACNCCTTTTNTACCTTTAAGAATATTTTCATATTGTTTTTCAATTCCTTGCCAACCTATTAAATCTCCTACTTCATATTCATCTTGCTTATTATCAATATTTTTTAAAAGTGATCTGTCAATTTCTTTCACATATCCTAGCACGTGACTCATATCAACTTTTGAAGGAAAGGATCTTTCGGGTAGTTGACTATAATCTACGCCTTTTAGTTGATGTTTGTGTTCTTCAATACAGCTTAATTCATCGAAAGAAAGGTCTTTAGTTATTCTTGAGGGTATAAATCGTCCTCTATAATAACGTTTAAAATTATTTATTAATATAGAGGTATCTGTTCCTGTACAGTTGCTTATTATTGAAAAATTGTTATCGTTAACTTTGTTAGGTAAAGCTGTTAGAATATATGTTGGAAAATTATCTACTAAAATAAGGCCATTACGATCAAGAATCATTCCTCTTGGTGCAGCGATAGGTACTGCCCTTATACTATTAATATCAGCCCTCTTTTTATATTGATTGTATTCAAATAATTGTATTTGAGCAAATCTTACTATTAAAATAGAGAATACAGAACAAACAAAAATATATGCAATTAACAACCTTCCTCTAGGAACTAAATTTTTTGATTTAAGCATTTTGTATTCTTCTAATAGGAAAGAAATATTGCATTACTAAAAGAAAAAATAAAGTGTAAATAAATGAAGAAAACCACCTAAAAATAAATTGCAGTTTATCTATTTCAAATAATAATTGGTATTTGATATATGTAAATATTATAAAATGAAATGCAATAATAATTATCCATATAGAATGAAAAATAAAAGGTGATAAACGATTGTATTTATTTTGCAAATATCCTGAAAGGTATCCAGTAATAGAATAGGTTAATGGGCTAATACCAAAATATGATGCCATAGGGGTTAAATCAACTAATAGACCTATAAAGAATCCAGCTAAAACCCCATAATAAGAACCAAAATAAAGTCCAAAGTATAAAATGTAAATAACAATGAAATCTGGCCTGTAATATCGAATAGTTAATAAATCAGATAAAAGATATTGAAAAAAGAATATAAATATTAACAGAAACCATATTTTTATATCTTTCATAACTAATTATCCACAATAACAAATAGATTCATGATAGAACCAATATTTTCATTTATTTTAACTATAACTGATTTCTGGAACGCGCCTCTCTCATCTGAAATTTTAATTACTTCACCAACTGGTAAGTCACTAGGGAAGATATCACTAAAACCTGAAGTGATAACCTGATTACCAACTTCAACATTTGAATTTTTTTGCACCTCTCTTATTAAATATAAATCTTTATCTAACCAACGTAAAATACCTGTTGAACCTGAAGGTTTAATCCTTACGCTTAAACGAAAATTAACATCATTAATCAACTGAACTATCGATTCTTGCTTGCCAACTATGACAGTTTTCCCAATAATACCGCTGGGTGTCATAACAGGATCATTTATAGAAACTCCCAAATTACTTCCAATATCAATTGATAATGAAGATGATAAATGTGGAGAAGCCCCCATGTTAATTACACGCGCTGGNTATATNTTTAATTTACTTTCACGTTTGAAATTAAGTAGCTGTTTTAAACGAATATTTTCATCAAANAAGTGCTTCATNGATTCTAATTGAAATGAAAGTTGAAGATTCTTTTCTCTCAANAAAGATGCTTCTTCTTCAATTAAAGTCATTGTACGAATCCATGTTATTGGAGTATATATGCGTGTGAGAATACGATTTGCTTTACTTCTTANTAATCTCAGATTATCTGANTCACCATTAGAAAGCATAATTAATGATAAAACAATACTAATTATTAGCGCAAAAATATCCTTGTGTTTTGTTAGTATGAGGTAGAATGTCCTCATTGGAATAGAAAACTAAATTAATACTGCTTCATATTTTTTTATATCTTCTAGAACCATACCAGTACCTCTTACTACAGAAAGCAATGGATCTTCTGCAATATTAACCGGTACATTAGTACGTTCTCTAATAATTTGATCCATACCTTTCAGCTTGCTTCCTCCGCCAGTCATAATTATCCCCCTATCAAGAATATCTGCAGATAATTCAGGCGGCGTACGTTCTAACGCTTTTTTTACAGCTTCAACAATCATGCTAACAGGATCTTTTAATGCTTGTCTTACTTCATCAGAAGTTACCTCGATTGTTTTTGGTATACCTGAAACAAGGTCTCTACCTTTTACTGAAATTGTTTCACTCTTTATTCTCATTGCTGAGCCAACAGATTTTTTTATTGCCTCACCAGTTGAAATACCTATATCTAGCTTATGTTCATTTCTAAACCATTGCACCAAAGCCTCATCCATCTCATCACCAGCAACACGTATAGTTTCTTTAGTTACAACACCAGAAAGAGCAATAACTGCTATTTCAGTAGTACCTCCACCAATATCTACAATTATATTTCCAACTGGTTGAGAAATATCTAATCCTATCCCTATTGCAGCTGCAACTGGTTCTTCAATAAGAAATACCTCTCTCGCATTTGCTCTTAGGCCAGAATCTTTCACTGCACGTCTTTCAACTTCTGTCACGCCAGAAGGGACACATATTACCATTCTCATTCTAGCTAAAGGGCTAATATTAATCATTTTAATAAACCCTAAAAGCATACCATCTGTCATATCAAAATCAGCAATAACTCCATCTCGTAAAGGTCGAATAGTTTCTATATCTCTATGAGTACGTCCAAGCATTGCTTTTGCCTTGTTACCAACAGCAATAATATTTCCATCATTAACAGAACGAGCAACGATTGATGGTTCATTAATCATCACTCCTTTTCCTTTCATCCATAATAGAGTATTAGCAGTACCTAGATCAATTGCAATATCACCAGATAACCAAGTTAAAGGATTAGTAATATTAGATAGAAAGCTCATAACTTTATGAATTAAGAAATACCTCAAATTTCTTAAGATGCAAATTAACAATACGTTTATAAATATACTTCATTTATTCAAAATTTCTTTATTATTATAACTCAATATTACTTTGATCACCAAGTAAGTAACGACCTTGATTGGAATCTTTAGAGCTACTAATTTTAACATTTTTTCCTAATAATGAAGATTTAATATTTTTACTTATATTCGATATATTACAACCATCCATAATAATTGAGTGTTCTATATTACTACTAATAATTTTACATTCTTCACCTATTGAAGAATAGGGACCAATTACCGAATCTTTAATTATTGAATTATTACCTATAATCATAGGGCCATTAATATTTGAGTTTTCTATTTGGCAATTTGTACCAATACTTACTTCACCTTTAACAGAGCTATTTCTAATAGATCCATTATTATCTCCTTGAATATTATCTAAAACAAGTCGATTAGCATCTAATAAATCAGATGGTTGACCTGTATCTTTCCACCAACCAGTAATCTCAGAATATGTAATATCAAAATCATTTTCTATTAAATATTGATGTGCATCAGATATTTCTAATTCTCCTCTTTTTGATGGTGCTATATTATTAACAGCTTCAAAAATATTGCTATCATATATATATATTCCTGTAACTGCTAAATCACTTTTAGGTGATATAGGTTTTTCTTCAATACTAATGATACTATTTTTAATAACTTCTGCGACACCAAATCTATTAGGGTCTAAAACTTGACTTAACACTAAATGACAATTTGAATTCATTTCATTGAAATCATTAATGAACGGCTTCACTCCACCAACTAAAATATTATCTCCTAAATAAAAGATGAAATTCTCATCTCCTATAAAAGACTGAGATATTTTTACAACATGGGCAAGACCAAGAGGTTTATCTTGATGTATATATGTAATTTCTACACCTAGATTTTCACCATTACCAAATACATTTTGAATTGAATTATCATTTGCATTAATAATAATGCCTATTTCTCGAATTCCTGCTTCTTTAACATAATCAATTGCATATTGAAGCATAATTTTATTGGCGATAGGAATTAAATGTTTATTCTGAGTATATGTAATGGGCCTTAATCTAGTACCGTGGCCACCTGCTGTAATTAACGCTTTCATTTACCTTTTTTTCTACCCTGTTTACTTAATTTATCTGCAATTATATTTTTTTCTCTCATAATATGATTAATTTCCCAATTTTCGTATTGTTCCAATAAATATAATACTTTTTTGTGGAGATCTCTCATTCTATCATTTTTAACTTTATAATCACCATTAACTTGCTTAACAACAAGCTCACTATCTGATAATATTTTTAGATTTATAATATTTAGTTCAATCCCTACCTTAAGTCCTTTTACTAAGGCAGAGTATTCAGCCTCATTATTTGTTGAATCATCTAAATACTCTGAAAAACTATAAATTTCTTCTTTATTATCATTAAAAAAGACTCCTCCAATTCCAGCAGTTTTAGTATTTAAATCTGCTGCACCATCAACGTATAATGAATAAGTAATTGTTTCTTTATTCATGAGTACAGAATTTATCATATCTAATTTCATAAAACTTTTATTTCCTAAGCCTATTTCTAGCTTATCATCAGCATCAATTTTGCCGACACCACTTGGAGTGCCAGTAAATATCAAATCTCCTTTTAACAATGGAAATTGTTTAGATAAAAAAGAGATTAACTGTTCGACTGAAAATATCATTTCACTGATGTTTCCACTTTGAACTATATTATTATTTTTCTTCAGCCAAAAATCTTTATTCCATTTTGAATTATTCCATTTATAAAACTCTGAAACTACAGCAGAGCCCTTAAATGATTTAGATAAAAACCAAGGGAGCGATTTTTTCTTAAAGTCATTTTGTAATTTTCTATCCGTGAGATCTAGGCCTAAGCCTACTCCTTCAACGTATTTAAAAGCATCATTTTCATTAATATTCTCTCCTGATGTACCTATAAGCATTACTACTTCAACTTCGTAATGAATATCTCGTTCTGCAGGTAGTTCAATAATATGATTGGTATTTAAGGAAGTAAGAGATTTTTGAAAGAATATTGGATTTTTTGTAATACTTGCATTCATCTCTTTAGCATGGCTCTTATAGTTTCTACCCACTGCATAAATATTTTTTACTTCTACATATTTACCATTTATTAAAACTGAATAATTATTTTTAATCATCTATTTTTCATACTATTTATTTTCTA
>NZXJ01000020.1 GCA_002701945.1 Fidelibacterota bacterium | reverse complement strand
TGCCTTTGTGTTTAATTATTATAAATGCTGTAATGACAATCTTATTAGAATTCATTCTACCTATATTACTTGCATTCTGGTTATCTAGTATTATTTATACTGTGATTTTAGGAAAAAGTCCTATTAAGACTTTTTCTAGACCATTTTGGTTTATTAGATATTGAATTAATTTTATTAGAATTAGGAGATATGTTTTATGAGTAAAATTATTGGAATTGATCTAGGTACTACCAATTCATGTGTTGCCGTTTTAGAGGGTGGAGAACCATCTGTTATTACAAGTCCTGAGGGTGGACGTACAACTCCCTCAGTTGTAGCATTTACAAATAATGACGAAAGGCTTGTTGGGCAACCTGCAAAACGTCAAGCTGTTACTAATCCATTAAATACAATTTTTTCTATAAAGAGATTTATGGGAAGAAAATTTGGAGAAGTATCTAATGAAATTGAAGAAGTACCTTACAAAATTGAAAAAGGAACTAATAATGGTGTCGTAGTTAATATTAACGATAAACAATATAATCCACCTGAAATTAGTGCTATGGTTTTACAAAAATTAAAACAAATGGCTGAAGAACATCTTGGTTCTACTGTTACTGATGCAGTTATAACTGTTCCTGCGTACTTTAATGATGCTCAACGACAAGCAACTAAAGATGCAGGTAAAATTGCAGGATTAAATGTAAGGAGAATCATTAATGAACCAACAGCAGCAGCCCTTGCATATGGTCTTGAAAAGAAAAAAGATGAAAAAATAGCAGTTTTTGATTTAGGTGGAGGAACATTTGACATTTCTATACTTGAATTAGGTGACGGTGTTTTTGAGGTTAAATCTACTAATGGAGATACTCATTTAGGTGGTGATGATTTTGATCAGAAGGTACTCAATTGGATAGCACAAGAATTTAAATCCAGCGATGGTATTAATTTGAAAGAAGATCCAATGGCACTTCAAAGGTTAAAAGAAGCTGCTGAGGCTGCTAAACAAGAGTTGTCTAGCTCTAAGCAAACTGAAATTAATTTACCATTTATTACAGCAGATGCTTCAGGTCCTAAACATTTAAACTTAACTCTCACTAGAGCAAAATTTGAAGAATTAGTATCTGATTTAGTAGAAAGAACAGTTGAGCCATGTAAAAAAGCATTAAGTGATGCAGGCTTAAATCCAGATGAGATAGATGAGGTTATATTAGTTGGGGGATCATCTAGAATGCCTAAGATCCAAGAAAAAGTCAAAGAAATCTTTGGAAAAGAATCTAATAAAAGTGTTAATCCGGATGAAGTTGTTGCCCTTGGAGCATCAATTCAAGGTGGGGTTCTTGCAGGCGATGTTGATGATGTATTGCTGCTTGATGTTACACCATTATCATTAGGCATAGAGACTCTTGGTTCTGTATCAACTAAATTGATTGAGAGAAATACAACCATACCAACGAAGAAATCTCAAATTTTTAGTACTGCTGCAGATAACCAGACAACTGTTGAAATACATGTTTTACAAGGTGAAAGAGAAATGGCAGTAGATAATAAGACTATAGGTAGATTTCATCTTGATGGTATACCATCAGCTCCTAGAGGCGTACCTCAAATTGAGGTTACTTTTGATATTGATGCTAATGGTATACTAAATGTAGGTGCTAAAGATAAAGCTACAGGAAAAGAACAGAGTATTAGAATTGAAGCTTCCAGCGGTCTTAGTGATTCAGATGTAGATAAAATGGTAAATGAAGCAAAGCAGCATGAGGAAGAAGATAAACAGAAAAGAGAACTTATAGATTTACATAATCAGGCAGAGCAGCTAATATATCAAACTGAAAATAATATTAAAGAGTTCGATAAAAAATTGAATGATAACGATAAAAAGAGTTTAACTGATTCTGTCGATAATCTAAAAAAAGCAAATGAAGGCTCAAGTAAAAGTGATATTCAAACCGCCATTGATTCATTAAATAATATTTGGAGTGGTTTAGCTACTAAACTGTATGATGAATCGAAAACTCCAAATCAAGATAGTGAAAATGGCGAAAAAAAGGGTAAACAAAAAAAAGATGTAAAAAATGAAGGTGAGATAGAAGATGCTGATTTTGAAGTTGTTGATTAGATAAATCATATTAAATATCAATATTATAAAAGTGCAAAGAGCGTCTGTGAAGACGCTCTTTTTGTTTTTGGAACATGATGCTTATATATTCGTTAACTTAGTATAATATATAGAATATGAAAATTTTAAAAAGACCACTATTAATTATATCTGTAATAATTATTACAATAATATTTGTGATAATGACTCCTTCATTATGGAAAAATCAGATTCAGGATCAATTAAACTACCAGTTATCTCAAAGAGGAGNCTGGGAATTAAAATTAAATAAATTACAGGGNCATCTTCTTTTCAATGTTACAATAGATTCTGTATACCTTATTAATTCNAATAGTTCAAATATTTCAATATCNAAGGTGGATTTGAAACTCAATTTAATTAAATCNCTTTTTGGNCATCCNAGTCTAAAATATTTAAGATTAACAGATCTCAGTACAAATTTGTATANATCAGACAAAACAATTTATNCAAAATCTGATCCATTCGAATTAAAATCAATTCTTGAAAAAAAAATGTCTATAGATAGATTATATGTTAATGGTATGATATCAATACCTGAAATAAAAATCATTAATGATTTTATTTTTGATTTTGATGGAAGATTTGATATTGATATGAATTCAATTGATTTGGATGTTTTTAGGTTATTTGTTTCGTTGGATAGTACTGAATTTGATATGCAACTAGTTAACTCCAAAATATCATTGCTACCTGGAAAGATTGTTTGTAATAATTTAAATGGACATATTGATTCTTTGGGTCTATCAGGGCAATTCTTTTATAGTTGGTTGGATAAAGATGAAATGAAAATGGATCTCTTTATCGATAAGTATGAAATCCCTAAAACATTTTTTGAAAGTTTACCTCTTCAACCAAAATTTTCAGCTTTAGAAACAGAAATACATATTCAATCTGATTTAAAAAACTTTGAAGGTAACATAACTCTATCAAATCATTTAGGCTTGAGTACATCTGGTAATATTTCATTAACAAACTTTGATAATTTTGTATCTATTGATGAAATAAAATTAAAAGGTGATAATGCAAGCTTATCTATGAATGGTATATATCAGAAAGATGGTCAGTTTAATTCTTCAATTAAATTAACTGATTTTGATATTAATCAATGGATAATCGATGATATCCCAACTGATCTAAATGGGCAATTAGATATAGAAGCCAATATAAAGCAAAGCAGGCTTCAGGAAATCATATTAAATATGGAACTTTTAGAAGACAAGCTATATAAAGATCGTCAGATATCAGTATATGGAACTGTAGATTATGTAAATGATTTTTTAAATATTGAAGAGCCACTTGAACTATCAATTGGAAATAGTAAAATTATCGTTACAGGTACCAGTAATTTTAAAGATGAAATTTATGACCTAGATTTTGATCTTGATAATGCGGATGTGTTTATAATAAATAATTTTTGGTCTGATAGCTTAGAAAATGGTAAAGCAACCGGTAATCTATCTGTTTCTGGTTCTTTTAATAATCCAAACCTACATGCTGAATTAGTATTAAATGATATAAAGTATAAAAATTTTAATCTTGAGAGCTTCGAATTTTTTGGCAATTTGAATAGTAAAGGAGATTATACTATTGGTAATTGTCAATTAAGAATAGGCAGTGGTAAATGGAATGAAGAAAGTTTTGAAAGCGGTGTAGTTGATTTATCATATTCAAAAGAAGGAATTGAAATACAAAGTGCTGAATTTAAAAATAATAAGGATTTTTTTCAGTTATCCGGTTTTTTTAATAATAATGGTAACGGAATATTTAATCGATTACAAATTGCTACAGGTCAAACATATTTAATTAATACAAAACCACTAGAATTTACTCTTGGAGAAGATGTTGATCTTTTGCAATTAGATCTAGGCGAAAACGAACTAATATTAAAGCCTTTTGAATTTCACGTAAATGATGGAATTATNACTGGANATTTATCACTTACTGATGANGTNGATGGTNTANTAAAAGTATCAAATATNGGAACAGATATAATTGATTTTNTAATNCCTGAANATTTAATAATNAATGGACAGGTTTTTGGNGANTTNTATGTTTCAANTNNNGATTATTNNNTGGATTATTCNATAGATNTNTCNATAAAANATGGTGANATTGCTTCNCAAAANTTTGATGAATTNATTATTTCNACATNTTATAGNGATTCAACNNTTCANATTGAAGATNTTACNTTGATTCATGGTAATAAAACAGGTATTCAAATTGCAGGTATTATCCCTCAACATTATGAGATCGATAACCCTAGTCAAATTGATGCAAGTATTAATATGAAAGATATTGATATTTCAGTATTTACTCAGTTTGTTCCTAATTGGTTTAAGCTTGAAGGCTTAATTTCAGGAGATATTCATTTAGGTGGTTTTCCAAATAAAACTAAATTTGATTTTGATTTAAATATTGATCATGCAACATTTGAAAACCTTGATTTAGGATCAGTATCTACTGTTGGCCTTTATGATTCGAATAAACTTTACTTTAATAATTTTACAGCTATTAGAAATTTTGATCACTCAATATCTGGGATTGCTTCTTTACCTTTAGATTTAAATATTAATTCGGTAAATATGGGTCAATATTTCAATTCTGATTCTATGGTAGTTGATGTAAAAGGAAAGTTTAATCATCTTGAATTTTTAAGTCAGTATTTAACAGATATTGATTCTATAAAAGGTAATCATGATATCTCATTATATTTATATGGAACACCAAATAAATTATATCGTGATGGAAATATTTCAATAAATGAATCATCTATATATTCAATTTTATTAGATAACCCTATTGAGCATATTAATGGCAAGGGTTCGTTATTTAAAAATACACTTACTATTGATAATTTATCTGGTGTTTTGACTAATAATATAGAAAAAACTGATAATCTTTCCGTAAATGGAAATTTAGATATGAATAAGTTTTTTGATCCTTATTATGACATAAATATTATTGGTGATAATATCTTTTTTAAGACACTATTAGGAGATATTGAAGGTATAGTAAATCTAGATCTTGAAATTTATGGAAAAGATACAATAACAATTGCTGGNCAGATTGAAGCACTTGATGCAATTATGTATCAAGAATTTGAAATTAACAACTTACCATCATCTGAANTAGGTGAAGATGATTTAATTATTAATTATAAGTTAAATTTTCCTATAACTGGTAATTTTGTTCTAAGAAATAGTCAAATTGATGCACAGTTAGGTGGAGAATTAAGTATATCAATGTTTGGAGATCAAAATGCTGATTATTCAGGAGAGCTATTTGTACGAGAAGGTAAATTTTATTATTATGGCGATATATTTACCATAACAAGTGGATACTTAGCTTTTGATACAAAAGGATTTAACCCATATCTTGATCTATCTGCTTTTACTAAAATACAAGATGAAAATATAACTATTACTTTAATTGGTCCTTTAGATAATCCAAATTTAGGNTTAGAATCATCAAGTGGATTTAGTGAGAGTGATATTCTTGAATTATTAACAATTAGAAGCCGATTTGAAGATCAAGAAATTAGTTCTTCAGGTATAGGAAGTCAGGCGCAGTCAATATTTGTTGCATATTTGGAAAAAGAATTAGAAAGAAATTTTATGCAAATTAGCGGTCTTTCACGATTAGGAATTATTGAAGATGTAAGCATATCTGGTACCTCATCATTGATAGATCCATCAAAATCGCAGGAAGACTTAGTAATCAAAGCACAAGTATCTAAAAANTTATCATTTAATTATTCTTATAAACGGTCATTTTCTTTTTCTAATGCGCCATATAACCAAGTAGGGGTTGAATTGAAGGTTAATCCATACTTTTCTCTGATTGGNAATGTTGATGAATTAGGTAATATGCATGTAAAATACCGTTTGCGCTATTCATATTAAGTTTTTAAATATAACATTATGAAACTTTATCTATGTATAGCGATAGGCTTAATTAGCCTGAACATANTTTTTGCAAATTCCTTTGATAATGCTCAGATAAAGAGCGTGACATTTATTGGAAATAAAAATATTAAATCTAATTCTCTTCAAAAGATTATTAATATTCAAAATAAATCAATATTTACTGATTTACCATTTGATCGTAGAGTAATAAAACTAGATGCAATAAGTATAAAAAATTATTATCTCACTAATGGATATTTAGATGTATCAGTTGNGGATTCTTTTAGTGTAAATGAAAAATCTGCTGATATTTATTTTCGTATTTTAGAAGGAAAACAGTATTNTTTAAACTCAATTAATATATCTGGAAATAATTCACTTAAAGATGAAGAAATTTTTTCTTTACTTAATTTGAGAAAAAATTATCCTTTCAACCCAGTGGGAATCCAAATTAATAGAAATAGATTAGATGATAGATATTTTGAAAATAGTAAGTTATTTACAAATATTAAAATTGAGCCTTTAGTTTCTGACTCGGTTACTNTAAATATAATTATTGATGAAGGTCCAGATATTTNTATCAATAAAATATATATTGAAGGAAAGAATGAAGATCTTGATTCAAATTTAATTTATAGAGAATTATTATTTTCAAAAAACGATAAATATGTAAAGAGTAAAATAGATTTATCCCAAAGAAAATTAATGGAAATTGGTATTTTTTCTATGGCTGCAATCACACCTGTTAAAAATATTTCAAATGATTCTACAGTAAATATTGTAATTGAGTTAAGAGAAATGAATCAAAGGGAGATTATATCTTCTGGAGGCTATTACCCCATAACTGTTAATGAAGGTGTTGATCAAGTAATTGCTCTTGCTGGAGATGTGGCGTGGAAAGATAGAAGAGTCCTTAATTCTNTTTCTAGTTTTGAAATTAAATCCTCACTTGCTATTCCATTTGAAACAGGATATCGATACCCTCGATTNAATTTTGATATGCTCTTATCTAATCAGTGGATATTGGGGCTTCGATTTCCTTATGAATTGAAAGGTTTTTTTCAATCATTTAGAAATTATAATCAAGAAGATGGTATTTACAGGTATGGTTTTCAATTAGCAAATATTCTTCGTCTAGATGAAAGGTCTTATTTTAGATCAATTTTACGATGGGAATTATTTGATGATAATAAACGTGATNATAAAAATGATATTGAGAATCGTTCTTTTAGGGTNATCGGTAGATTCGATAGATCAAATAATCCTTTATATCCATCTAAAGGATATGTNCTGAATACAGAAATTATTAGCGTNGGTGGAATCTTAGGTGGTAATAGAACCTATCAAAAAATAGATACAGGTATTCAAAATTATTTTTCAATCATTAAAAGATNGGTTTTGGCCTCAAGAGTTAAATATGGTATGATATTTAACTGGAAGAGTGAATATGATATTTATGAGACATTATTATATGACAAATTTTATCTAGGAGGAAGTTCTAGTTTAAGAGCATGGGACCCATTAAAGTTTTTAACAGAAATTGACCCAGGGACTGATTTGGTAGGTGTTGCTGATGATAGAATTATACCAAAAGGTATGTTAACTAGAATATTGATAAATTTTGAAGTAAGATTTCCAATATATAAACTAATTGGTGGTGAAGTGTTTATTGATGGCGGACAATTAACTGATAAAAGTAATAGTATTTCTTTTAATAATATTAGATGGGGTAAAGGTTTTGGTGTTACTATAAAAACACCTTTTGGCCCTGTAAGATTAGATTATTCTAATCCTTTTAATAATAGTAGCTTTGGAGATGGAAAGTTAAATCTTGGTTTATTATATATTTTCTAGGAAATTTTTTTATATAAATATTACTTCTTTCTTGATGATATATATCGTTCCACATAAATTCGGCAGTTTTCGAATAAAGGAAAATTTTAAATAATGAATAGAATATTAATATATATATTAATTGTTTTTACAACATCTAATTGTATAAATAATCAGACAGCTGATGAATTATACAGCAATGCTGAGGTTTCAAGAAGCGAAAAAGACATAAAGGGTGCATTATCTAAACTGGATTTATTATTAAAAAAATATCCTAACCATAACCTTGCAGCCAAAACCCAATATTTAATTGGCGATATCTACATGAACGATCTTCGTGATTTTAATAATGCTATAAATGCATATAGTAATGTTGTAAATCAATTCTCAGGAACTGAGCAGGAAGCTCAAGCACAATTTATGATTGGTTATATCTATGCAAATATTTTAGGTGATAAATCAAAAGCAGAAAAGAATTATAAAAGTTTTTTAAAACAGTTTCCTGATCATGAATTAGCTCCTTCAGTAAAATTTGAATTAGATTATCTTGGGAAGGATATTAATGAGATTGATGTGTTGAAACATATTACCTCTTAATATACAATAGCTATTATGTCGGATTTTAGCCTATCAGAAATTAATGATCGAATTTCCAAAGAATCTGTTTTTATTGATAAACTCAGAGAAGAAATTGCTTCCACAGTTATTGGTCAAACTGATCTTATAAATAGATTGCTTATAGGAATATTAGCTAATGGTCATATTTTAATCGAAGGAGTCCCTGGGCTGGCTAAGACGCTTTTGGTCAAAACTATAGCTCAACTTATTGAAGCCAAATTTCAAAGGATTCAATTTACACCAGATATGTTGCCAGCAGACTTAATAGGTACTCTTATTTATAATCAAAAAACAGGTGGTTTTGAGACGAGAAAGGGTCCAATATTTTCTAATATTATACTGGCTGATGAAATAAATCGTTCACCTGCAAAAGTTCAGAGCGCTTTATTAGAAAGTATGCAAGAGAGACAAGTAACCATTGGTGAAGATACATTCCTTTTAGATAACCCTTTCCTAGTATTGGCTACACAAAACCCTATAGAACAAGAAGGGACTTATCCACTACCTGAGGCTCAAGTAGATAGATTTATGTTAAAGTTGAAAGTCTCTTATCCCTCAAAAGACGAAGAAAAACTGATTTTAAGAAAAATGGCTAAAACTACTATTCTTGAATCTTTAACACCAGTTACTGGTCCAGAACAAATAATAAATGCACAAAAAACAATTAATGATATTTACGTAGATGAGAAAGTTGAAGAATATATTCTGAATCTAATATTTGCTACTAGAGACCCCGAATCTTTTGGTTTGGATGATATTAAAGGGCTTATTGATTATGGAGCATCACCTAGGGCTTCAATAAATATTGTTTTGGCTTCAAAGGCAAGAGCTTTTATGGAACACCGTGGATATATTACTCCAGAAGATGTTCGATTTGTAGGAATGGATGTTTTAAGACATAGAGTAATTTTAACTTATGAGGCAGAAGCCGAGGAGCTATCATCTGAGGATATTATTCAAAGACTTTTTGAAACTATAGAAGTACCTTGATTTTATAGCCATGATCCCAACCGAGATCATTAAAAAAGTTCGCCATATTGAAATAAGAACCAGAGGATTGGTAAATGATCTTTTTGGTGGAGAATACCATTCTGTTTTTAAGGGGAGAGGAATGTCTTTCTCTGAAGTTAGAGAATATTATCCAGGCGATGATATTCGTTTAATTGATTGGAATGTTACAGCTCGCTCAAGCCTACCGCATGTAAAAATCTTTGAAGAAGAAAGAGAATTAACTGTTTATCTCATTATAGATATTAGTAAATCAGGAGATTTTGGAACGTTAGATAAGTATAAAAATGAAATTGCTGCTGAGATTGCTGCGGTACTTGGCTTTTCAGCTATAAAAAATAATGATAAAGTAGGATTAATTATGTTTACTGATAAAATAGAGAAATATGTTCCACCTAAAAAAGGAAAATCTCATGTTCTACGTGTAGTCAGAGAGCTTCTTTATCATAAACCTGAAGATCAGAAAACTTCAATTCAAAATGCTCTTGATTTTTTACTAAAAGTGACAAAAAGAAGAAGTGTTGTTTTTCTTATTTCTGATTACATAGATGATGGATATTGGAAATCCCTAAAGATTGCTAATCGTAAACATGATCTTATTGGAATTAAAATTTCAGATATTGCTGAATCTATAATGCCAAATTTAGGACTCCTAAAAGTTCATGACCCTGAAACAAATAATGAGTTTTGGATTGATACAGGTTCAGAAACTGAAAGATTAAAATTCACTAAAGATCAAAATGATGCTTCTAGTATTTTTAAAAAGAAATGTGATAAAATTAATTTTGATTTGATCCAAATACGTAATGATAGAGATTATGTTGATCCCTTATTTAATTATTTTAAGGGGAGAGAAAAAAGGATTTAACTGAATATGCTATTAAAAAGAATATTATCTATATGTTCTTTAATCCTTTTAATAATCTCGTGTAGTAATAGTGATTTAAATAAATCATTTCAATTATCTACGACTATTGATACTACCCGAGCTTCGATTGGAGACCTTATTTCTTACAAGGTTTTAACTCATAATATTGGAAATAAATATTTTGATATTTCAAAAAATGAATTTTCTGAGCCATTAGAGTTGCGCAATTCAAAATTATTATTAGATAAAAAAGAAAAAGTGATTGGTGCTGAATTTATCCTTTCTGTTTGGGATACTGGTAAAGTAACAATTCCTTCAATGAATATAAATATATATGACTCTGATAGTACTTTTGATTTTACAATAGCAAGTGATTCTATAGTTATTGAAGTTGTATCATTAGTTGATATAACTGGTAATCAAANCATGAAACCATTAAAAGGTCCATTGCCTATACAAACTATTTTTCCACTAAGAATAGTTTCTTTANTTCTATTNCTATCAATTATTGTATATGGATTATACTATTTTTATGGAAAAAGATTAGATGATTTAGATCATAATATTAAATCTAAGCCCAATATTGAGGCAGCCGATAAAATTGCATTTAGAAAACTAGATTTATTAATAAAAGAATCNGAAAACACGCAATTTAATATCAAAGAATTTTATGTAGATCTATCATATATATTAAGAGAATATGTTGAAAATACTGTATATATAAAATCATTAGAAATGACTACTGAAGAAATAATAAGAAATAAAGTACTTTTCCCATTTAATGATAAAAGTTTAAATATATGGATAGATATCTTAAATCGTGCAGATCTAAGTAAATATGCTAAATCTAATCCTAATAAAAATGTTTGTAGAAATGATTTAGATTTAAGTAAGAATTTTATTACAGAAACCACTTTTGCATGGAAAGTGTTAAATGAATGATTATTATTGATAGTATATAGAATTTGAGTTAGTAAACGATTAGGTTAAATTTCAAAATTAAATAAGGAATATTAATGCCAACGACAAGTGATATAAAAAATGGAGTAGTCCTACTTCAGGATGGTAAAAGAATGAAAGTTCTAGAATTTTTGCATGTAAAGCCTGGTAAAGGNAATGCATTTGTGCGTACAAAGCTTCGAGATTTGCAATCTGGTAAAATTATTGAAAAAAGATTCAATGCTGGTGCAAAAATTGAATTAATTCGAATTGAAGCNAAGGAAATGCAGTACCTATATAAAGATGGTGATAATCATGTTTTTATGGATAATCAAACATATGATCAAGTAAATATTTTAGATGATGTAATAGGTGATAAAATAAATTATCTCAAGGCAGGGCAAAATGTTGATATTTTGTTTGATGATCAAATAATAATTGATATTAGATTACCTGCGCATGTTCATCTAGAAGTGGTTAGNACAGAACCAGGAGAAAAAGGAAATACAGCTACTGGAGCAACAAAACCAGCAAAATTAGAAACAAATTATTCAGTAAATGTTCCATTATTTATAGATACTGGTGATATATTAAAANTTGANACAAGAAGTGGAGAATATATTGAAAGANCTAAATCTTAGTATTATACTATTATTAAGGCTATGTGGAAAAATAGACTAAAAGAGTTATTGTATATACTTGAGAATAGTAATGTTAATGAAATTGATGTTACTTTTTTTGGTGTTCGTTATAGAGTAGTTAAAAACTCTAATCATATTTCTGAACCAATGCCCGCGGTTAATGAGGATAAAATTAACTTAAATGATACTCTTGATACGGATTCAAATTTAGATCAAGATTTAGATAAGCATAAAGAAATAGANGGCGTTGAAGTTTTATCTCCTATGCCTGGGACCTTTTATAGTTCTCCTACACCTGACGATNCTCCTTTTGTAAATGAAGGTGACTCAATTAATAAAGGTGATACTTTATGTATTATAGAAGCTATGAAAATCATGAATGAAATTGAATCTGAAGAAAATGGAGAGATTCAAAAGATTTTAGTAGAAGATGGTCAGGCTATTGAATTCAATCAGCCATTATTCCTAATTAATCCCAAATAGTTAATTTATGTATAAGAAAATTTTGATAGCCAACCGTGGTGAAATTGCTCTCCGCATTATAAGGGCTTGTCATGAACTAGATATCAAGACTGTTGCNGTTTACTCAACTGCAGATGAATTTTCTCTACATGTAAAATTTTCTGATGAAGCGGTTTGTATCGGCCCNCCNCCAAGTAATGAAAGTTATTTAAATATACCTCGTATTATTGCNGCTGCAGAAATAACACATTCCGATGCAATCCATCCNGGNTATGGATTTCTAGCTGAAAATGCAGAATTTTCAAAAATTTGTGAAGAAAATGGATTTTCATTCATTGGNTCNTCAGCAAAAATTATTAACTCTATGGGAAATAAGTCTGAAGCAAGGAATACTATGAAAAATTCTGGAGTTCCTGTAATACCAGGCAGTAAAAGTGTCTTAAAAGATGTTTCTGAAGCTTCAAAGTTAGCAGAAAAAGTTGGCTATCCAATCATGGTTAAGGCATCTGCTGGTGGAGGAGGAAAAGGGATGAGACTTGTAAACTCAAAAAAAGAACTAGAATCAGCATTTGCTTCTGCTCAGACAGAAGCAAAGAATTCATTTAATAATGATGATCTCTATTTAGAAAAATTTGTTGAAAATCCCAGACATATTGAAGTTCAAATATTATCAGATAATTTTGGAAATACTATTCATCTAGGAGAGAGGGAATGTACAATTCAAAGACGACACCAAAAATTGATTGAAGAGAGTCCGTCTGTTGTTGTGAATGATAAGCTTAGAAATAAATTAGGATCAGCTGCAATTAGTGCAGCAAAGGCTGTGAATTATGTTGGTGTTGGAACAGTTGAATTTCTTTTAGATAAAAATCTTGATTTTTATTTCATGGAAATGAATACTAGAATTCAGGTTGAGCACCCTATAACTGAGATGGTAACTGGTGTTGATTTAATAAAGCAGCAAATAAGAATGCATGCAGGTAAAAAATATCCTAAATTTTTAGAAAATTTTCAATTAAGGGGTCACTCTATTGAATGTCGTATTAATGCTGAAGATCCAGCAAATGATTTTATTCCCTCTCCAATGAAAATAACAAGTTTTCATATGCCAGGAGGAAAAGGGGTAAGAATAGATAGTCATGCCTATGCGGGATATCAAATTCCAGCAAATTATGACTCTATGATTGGTAAATTAATTGTTTTTTCAAGTTCCAGAGAAAGAGCTATTAACCGCATGGCAAGGGCCTTAGAAGAATGTATTATTGAAGGACCAAAAACAACTATACCTTTTCATCAAGCAATTATGAATAATGAGCTATTTAAAAAAGGTGAGTTTGATACAGGATTTTTAGATAATTTTGAATTTATTGATAAAGGAGAACAATTATGAAAGTTCTTGATGACTTATTATATACAGATGAACATGAATGGGTTAAAATTGATGGGAACTTGGCAACTATTGGAATTACTGATTATGCACAAGGAGAACTTGGTGATATTGTATTTATAGAATATCCCGAATTGAATTCAAGCTATAACAAAGGTGAGTCAATTGGTACAATAGAGGCAGTAAAGACAGTAGCAGATATTTATATGCCCTTGTCTGGTATGATTGTAGAATTAAATGAAGTTCTTAATGATAATCCTGATATTGTAAATAGTAATCCTTTTGATGAAGGCTGGATGTTAAAGTTGCAGATTTCAAATATGGATGAAAATTTGAATCTAATGAATGCTGAAAAATATAAAACATTTATTTCTTAGACTTATCTGATGTCAGATAAAATCTATAATTACTTATTATCTGTTATAGAGGAAAAAGGCGCAGGATTTATAGTGCTTATTGATCCTGATAAAAATAGTGAAGATAGATTAGAAAATAAAATTTCTTTGATAAATGAATCTGGCGCGGATGCAATTTTTGTCGGTGGAAGTCTAATTCTTGATAATAATTGTGAGGATAGAGTAGCAAAAATTAAATCAATATCTGAGTTACCAGTGATCTTTTTTCCAGGAGGGATTAGTCAACTAAATAAGCATTATGATGCAATGCTATTCATGTCAATTTTATCAGGTCGCAACCCTCATTATCTTATAGGTGAACAAGTAATAGCTGCACCAATAGTTAAAGATTTAGGTATTGAAGTAATTCCAACAGGTTATTTAATCATTGATGGAGGGAGTAACTCCTCTGTCCAGTTTATGAGTGGTTCAAATCCAATTCCCATAGAAAAACCAGATATCCTTATTGCACATTCTTTAGCAGCACAGTATTTAGGTAAAAAACTTATATATTTAGAATCAGGTAGTGGAGCAAAAAACTCTATCCCAAATGAAATAATAAAAGCAGTTACTAATTATATCAATATTCCTATAATTGTTGGGGGTGGAATACGTTCACCAAAATCCGCACATGACAAAGTTCAAGCTGGAGCAAGTTTTATTGTAATAGGAAGTGCTATTGAAGATGGTGGTAATCAAAATATTAAAGAATTTGCAGATGCAATTCATAGGAGTTAAAAATGAATAAGAAATTAGATCCTGTACAGATTATTATTTCAAATAATGAAGTAACAAAAACTATGCTATCTTCCTGCGTTGAAGATATTTTATTAGCATGTGAAATCTTAATTTCATCTATTAAGGATGGTAATAAAGTTTTCTGGTGTGGTAATGGAGGTAGCGCTGCTGATTCACAACATATGTCAACCGAACTAATGGGTGGCTTAAGAGATCATGATCGTCCTCCAATACCTTCTATTGCTTTAACAACAGATTCATCTTTTTTGACTGCATGGTCCAATGATACCGATTTTAAAACAGTTTTTTCGAGACAAATTGAAGCTCTTGGAAACCCAGGTGATGTTTTGATTGCTATATCGACAAGTGGAAATTCTGACAATGTGATTGAAGCAGTAATGATGGCAAAGAAAATGAGTATGAAAGTAATTATATTGACTGGAGAAAGTGGAGGCAAGTTGAATGATAGAGGTAATGTAGTTATAAANATACCTAGTAATGATACACAACGGATTCAGGAAGGACATTTATTAACAGAACATATTCTATGTGAAATGGTAGAATCTTCTTTATAAATCATTTAATTATTGATTTGAATACTTATTTAGAGGACTACCTTACAATGCTACGTGTTGAGAAAAATCTTTCAACGAACTCAATATCCTCTTATAAGACGGATCTAATACGTTATATAGAATTCCTTTATAATACAGAATCAATTAAAGATCTTAATTCTATACGTCAAATACACATTCGAAACTTTATTCGTTATTTAAATGATAAAAACTTATCATCTGCAAGCATTAATCGATCGTTTTCATCTATACGCTCTTACCACAAATACTTATCTGGTGAAGAAAAAGTGTCTCATAACCCTACCCAGTTATTGGAACCACCTAAAATATCAAAAAAACTACCTAAGGTTTTATCTATTCAAGAAGTAAATGAAGTAATTAATTCTATTAGTATTAAAGATTCCATGGGGTACAGGGATAAAGCCATTCTTGAAACTTTATATTCTGCAGGATTGAGAGTATCTGAACTATGTAATTTAGAAATGAATAATATATTATTTGATTCTGGAATGCTAAGAGTCATTGGAAAAGGTAAAAAAGAAAGATATGTTCCTTTAGGGCGTAAAGCTATAAAATTAATTGATGATTATTGTAAATATATTCGTTCAACNCTTATTGATAATAAAAAGTCTGATGGAAATGTATTTTTAAGTAAAAATGGAAAACAACTAACTAGAATGACTATTTTTAATATTCTGAAGAAATGGGTTAAAATNTCTGGTATCAATAAGGATATAAGTCCTCATATTTTTAGACATTCTTTTGCAACACATTTATTAGAGGGTGGTGCAGATTTAAGAGCCGTTCAGGAAATGCTGGGACATTCAGATATTTCTACTACTCAAATTTANACACATCTTGATAATGAATATCTAAAAGAAGTTCATCGCACATTTCATCCTAGAGCATAGTATATGTTATTTCGGTTACCCCCTGAAGTTTTAGTACTCTTGATTCCTGTTTTATTATTTGCTTTAGTATTTCATGAATTTTCCCATGCATGGATTGCATATAAACTTGGAGACCCAACAGCACGTTATGCAGGTCGTTTAACTCTNAACCCTNTAGCTCATCTTGACCCAGTTGGTGGATTAATGATATTATTTGTTGGATTTGGTTGGGCAAAACCAGTGCCGGTAGATCCAAGATATTTAAAAAACCCTCGGGAAGATATGATGAAAATCGCTTTTGCAGGTCCAGCTTCAAATTTACTATTAGCTTTTATTGCGGGTACAATTCTTAGATTTGGTATTGGCCAAGGAAGTATTGCGATGATGTTAATTTTATTTACTCAAATAAATATAATGTTGGCTGTATTTAATATGATTCCTGTCTCACCATTGGATGGCTCCCAGATTTTTTCAGGATTATTGATAAGAACTAATCCAGACCTTGTGAGAAATTTACAAATCTATGGTCCTCAAATATTGTTGGGNGCAATTCTTATTGGTTACTTTACGCCTATATCTCCGATAAGTTGGATTATGAGGCCTTTTGTCAATTTTTTNCTTTTTCTATTTGCTGGTATTTAGAATAATTGAAAAGAATNATTGAGAGAAAAATAAAAAGGTCCCAACAGAATAGATCTATTCTAAGGACAGGGTTAATTTTATTAATTGTAGTCTGGTTAATCTATTATTTAAACCAAATAAATTAGAAAATATATATGCAACAATTAGTAGAGTGTGTTCCAAATTTTAGCGAAGGTCGTGACTCTANCAAAATCGAACATATTATATCTGTAATTAAAAATATCACGGGCATATCAGTTTTAGATGTTTCCACTGGAATAGATACAAATCGCACAGTAGTTACATTTGTAGGATCAATATCTGATATAGAAGAGGCAGCTTTTCAGGCAATCAAAATTGCGTCAGAAATTATTGATATGCGTAGACATAGTGGTACACATGCTCGTTTGGGAGCAACAGATGTATGTCCATTTATACCTGTAAACAATGTTACTATGGATGATTGTATTGCACTTTCCCATCGAGTAGCAAAACGGGTTGGTAATCAATTATCTATTCCAGTTTATCTTTATGAGGATTCTGCACAAATACTAGAAAGAAAGAATTTAGCTAATATACGTTATGGTGAATATGAAGGATTAAGAGAAAAACTTTCTAATAAATCCTGGATACCCGATTATGGACCATCAAAATTCAANGANAGATCTGGAGCCACTACAATGGGAGCGAGGGAATTCTTAATTGCTTATAATATTAATCTCAATACAATGGACAAACGTTTAGCTACNGATATTGCTTTTGAAATAAGAGAAAAAGGCCGTGCAAAAAGAGCAGTAAATACATATTCACTAAATTCACTGGATGGTGATATTGTTCGCTATAAAAAAGATCAATTTCCATGTGGTTTCTGCGAATATGTTTCAAAGAGTTACGAAGACATTATTAAACATAATAAACAAGAACATTCTTATGATCTGAAAGATTTATTTATTAAAAGAAGTTATNATATCAANAATATTTTTGGTAAGCCTGTTATTCAACCTGGTATTTTTAAAAATGTAAAAGCTGTAGGTTGGATAGTTAAAAAATATCAAAGGGCTCAAATTTCTATTAATTTTACAAATTATAAACAAACACCTATNCATGATGTTTTTGATATTGTATGTAAACTTGCAGAAAAAAGAGGTATTCGCGTTACTGGTAGCGAACTAGTTGGTCTNATACCTTTAAATNCAATGCTTATGGCTGGAAAACATTATCTAAAAAAACAGCGCTCTACAGTTGGTGTTCCAGAATCTAGGATAGTAGAAGTTGCAGTTCAAACTTTGGGTCTATCTGATGTATCTTCTTTTGATCCTAAAGATAAAATTATTGATTATGCTGTGAAAAGTTCTGATAAAAAACTAGTAGATATGACTTTAATTGAATTTAGCGATGAATTATCTACAAATTCAGTGGCGCCTGGTGGCGGNAGTGTNTCAGCCCTTGTTGGAAGNCTTGGCTCTGCTCTAGTATCAATGGTGGCAGCGTTAACCTTCGANAAAAAAGGGTTTGAGGCTAGCAAAGAAGAAATGGAGAAAGCAGGAAATAAAGCACAATTGATAAAACAAAAACTATCTAAACTTGTTGATGATGATACAGACGCATTTAATCAAGTTATAGGAGCTACTAGATTACCTGAATCCAATGAAGAGGAAAAGGGAGTTAAAGATATAGCATTACTAAAAGCAAATAAGAATGCCATTAATTTTCCTCTAGAGGTCTCTAAACTATCCCTTGAAATTCTTGAATTAATTTATTCTCTAATAGAAAAAATTAATCCTAACTCAATTAGTGATTTAGCTGTTGCAAGTGAAATATCTTTTGCAGCAATGCGAGGTGGATTATTAAATATCTATATTAATATTAAAGAAGTTAAATCAGATAATAAATTTGTTGATAATGTTATGGAAGCTTCAGATGACATTCTTGCTCAAGCAACTAAATTAAGGGATAAAATATATACAAAATCAGTTCAAATCATTAATTCATAATGAACCAAATAAAATCCTTATCGGAAGATCTCCGGAATAAAATTTCTGCAGGCGAAGTTGTAGAGCGACCCTCTTCAGTAGTTAAAGAGCTATTAGAAAATAGTTTAGATGCAGCAGCGACAGAAATAATTGTAATTATTGAAAAAGGTGGTCACCAACTTATCCAAGTTAGAGATAATGGTCATGGTATTAGCACTGATGGTCTTTCAAAAGCTTTTAAAAGATATACTACAAGTAAAATATCTACTTTAGCCGATTTATTCAATATACATACTCTCGGATTTCGTGGTGAGGCATTAGCAAGTATTGCTTCAGTGTCAGAGATCAATGTGAGTTCATCTGTTGATAGTGTTTCTGGATACCAGATGAGTATATCAAATGGAGTTACCAGCGATATAAAAGCTGCTCCCCCAATAGGAGGAACGGAAATAACAGTTAGAAATTTATTTTATAATACCCCTGCAAGAAGAAAATTTCTTAAATCTATTAATTCTGAATTTAGACAAATTGTTAAAATGGTTAGAAGATTTGGACTTGATTTTCCAAATGTATCGTTTATTCTTGAACATAATAATAAAAAAGTATTAAACCTCTTTCCTGAAAGCTTAGAAGATCGAATTGTTTCTATAAATGACCCTACTTTCCGCGATCAGTTATTAAAAGTTGATTTAATAAAAGATGATTATAAGATATCTGGATTTGTTGGGACATTAAATCTTATTCGCAAACGTCCTGGACAACAATATATTTTTGTTAATCACAGGTATGTTCAAAATAGATTATTGAATTCTGCAGTTTATTCTGCTTATGAGTCTCTTGTAAAAAGAGGTGAATATCCCTTTTCATTGTTGAACCTTACTATCCCAGCTGATCAATTAGATGTTAATGTTCATCCTATGAAAATTGAAGTAAAGTTTATTGATGAATGGAGAATATATAATGTTGTTAAATCTGCAGTAAGAGATTCATTATCTAGCATTTTATCTACTATACCATCATTTCAATATGATAAGTCATTCTATGACTCTAATAAAACTTTTGTACCTAATCAAGATCAGGAGCCAATAGATTTTAATATTTTTCCTGATTCATCAACTAAGAAAGATATTCAGCTACCCAAAGATTCAATAATTCATTTTAATGCTCGATCAAAGGAATCAACTATTAAAGATGTTAATTCTTTATGGCAAGTTCATAATAAATATATTATCAGCCAGATAAATAGTGGTTTAGTAATTATAGATCAACATGTCGCTCATGAAAGAGTGTTATATGAGGAAGCTTTAAAAGCTTTTGACAATACACCTTTATCTGCACAAACACTATTATTTGCTGAGGAATTAGAATTTTCACCTGATGAATATAATATTATAATTGAGCTTCTTCCTTATTTAGAGAAACTAGGCTTCCGTATGAAAGAAAAGGGTGAATATAAAATTATACTTGAAGCTATCCCTTCGAATATGGGCTGGGGTAATGAAAATACAGTAATTAGAGATATAATAGATAATTACATTTCAAATAAAGAAAACTCAAGCACATTTATAGAAGGATTGGCTGCTTCCTTTGCTTGTCATGCAGCCGTGAAGGCTGGAGATTCTTTATCTGAAGAAGAAATGAATTTATTGGTTAATAATCTTTTTACTACAGAGCATCCTTATTATTGTCCACATGGAAGACCGATTATAGTTCAGTTATCGCTTGAAGAACTTGATCTTCGATTTGAGCGTATTTAAATCAGATTAATATGAATCAAATTTATTCTGAACCTATTATTACTATTATAGGGCCTACAGCAATAGGTAAAACATCTATTTCGATTAAGTTAGCAGAAATGATAAATGGAGAAATTATAGGTCTAGATTCGAGACAAATTTATAAAGGCATGCCCATAGGAACCGCCCAACCTACTAAAAAAGAACAAAATATGATTCCACATCATCTTATTGGCATAAAAGATCCAAATAAAATTATTTCATCTGGAGTATATGCAGATTTAGTTATAAAAACCGTATCGGAAATTAAGGATAGAAAAAAAGAGCCAATAATTTGTGGTGGAGCAGGGTTGTATTATAGGGCTATTTCAAGAGGAATCTTTTCTGGGAGTAAAACTGATTTAANAGTTCGATCAATTTTAAATAATGAATATAAAAAATTAGGCCCAGAACATATGTTCTCNAAATTAGAACAAATAGANCCTNNATATTCAAAAAAGGTTCACATAAATAATAAAAAAAGATTAATAAGGGCGCTGGAAATCTATAAAACTACTGGTAGAACACCATCTGAACATTTTAATATGCAGAGAAAATCAGAAAAACCNGCATTAAACCTTTTTACAGTATTACTAAAAATTGATAAAAAAACATTATATGATAGAATAAANATTCGAACAAATAAGATGATAAATGATGGATGGATTGATGANACTAAANAGCTTATTAAAAATAGAAAGAAAATAGAAATGCATCCAATTGATTCTATTGGATACAAACAGATTATCNCTTATNTAGATGGTGAATTTTCAAAAAAGGAATTAATTGATGAAATAATTATTAGAACAGGTCAATATGCAAAAAAACAGATTAAATGGTTCAGAAATGAAAAAATAGATTTAGAGATTAAAATGAGTGTGAGTAGTGATGCTATAGTTAATAAAATAATTAAAAAATTTTATGATATAAAAAANTGATTTGTTAGNTATATATCTTAATTGTATTATTGCGAGAATTTTGACCCTTTAATTGGCTACTGTGATAGCAAAAAGGGCAGTACAATGACCTCTGGTCTATCATTTACAGTTAAATGTAATTGAAAGCTGCCCAGNGGTTTTTTTTTGAAAACTTTATGAAAAAAAAATATTCAGTATTACTTGATAAAAAAACAATTTCTAGTTCAATAATTAGATTGGCTCATGAAATTTATGAAAATAATAGAGAATTAGATGATTTAGTATTAATAGGTATCCAGACAAGAGGGAAGCCGTTATCAAAAAGAATACAAGAAGAATTATATAATATTTCAGATTTAAAGGTATCTTTAGGTTCGCTTGACATTACTTTTCACAGAGATGATTATAGAGAAAGATTATTAGTCCCTCAAGTACATGGAACTGATATTTCATTTTCTTTAGATAATAAAATCGTTGTACTAGTTGACGATGTNTTATANACAGGTCGAACTATAAGAGCNGCCATNGATTCNTTNAATGCATTTGGAAGGGCTAAATCTATTCAGCTAGCTGTTTTAGTTGATAGAGGGCATAGAGAGATGCCTATCAAGGCTGACTATGTAGGTAAAAATATTCCAACAAGTGATGGGGAACATATTGCTGTGCGTTTAGAAGAAATAGATAAAAAAGATGCTGTAATAATCATAAAACATAACCTATTAGATAAATCATGATGAAACAGAAACATCTTCTTGGTTTAGAAAACTTTCCTGCTAGTGATATTGATAAAATAATAGAAACATCTTTTAGTTTCAAAGAGATACTTGATAGACCTATAAAAAAAGTACCTTCCTTACAGGGTAAGACTATAGTAAATCTTTTTTTTGAAAATTCTACTCGTACCAGAATAAGTTTTGAATTAGCACAAAAGCGCCTTAGCGCTGATACTGTTAACTTTTCTGCTTCCTCCAGTAGCTTAAAGAAAGGGGAGAGCTTTAAAGATACTGTACAAAATATTGAGGCTATGAAAATTGATGCCGTAGTCATGAGGCATCCAAGCCCTGGCTCTTCAGTTCATTTAACAAAATATATTAAATCTATAGTAATAAATGCTGGAGATGGTACTCACGAACATCCAACTCAAGCTATTCTTGATATGACGAGTTTAAAAGAGAAATTTGGAAAAATTCGAGGTCTTAAAATAGGAATTATTGGAGATATAGCTCATAGCCGTGTTGCTAGAAGTAATATTTATGGTTTAATAAAGATGGGCGCAGAAGTAATGGTTTGCGGATCACCAACTCTAATACCAATTGAAATAATCTCATTAGGTGTAAAAGTTTCGTATAATCTCGATGAGGTATTGGATTGGGCAGATGCAATTAATGTTCTAAGAATTCAATTAGAAAGAATGAATNGAGGTTTATTCCCATCNGTTAGAGAATATCGAAAATTATTTGGAATAACAGATGAANGATTGCAAAANCATAATAAAGAAATAGTTGTTTTACATCCTGGACCAATGAATCGTGGTGTTGAAATAGATAGTTCTGTTGCTGATAGTAAATCTGCAATTATTTTAGATCAGGTTCTTAATGGTGTTGCTTCAAGAATGGCTATTTTATATTTATTTTTAGGAGGAAGTCATAATGAATCTTAAAAAAATGCCAAAAAAACTATTGCTGCAGGGGGGGGCNGTTTATGACCCATTTCTAGATAAGTCCAAAAAGGCTAATATATTAATAGAAAACAATAAAATCAGTGCAATGGGCTCAAAAATTAAAGATAATGATGCAACTAAAATTAATTGTAAGGGTTTAGTTATTACACATGGTTTTTGCGATGTGCACGTTCATTTTAGAGAACCAGGTCAAGAACATAAGGAAACCTTAAAAACTGGATCTCTAGCTGCATTAGCAGGTGGGTTTACTAGAGTATGTGTAATGCCTAATACAACCCCACCATTAGATTCNCCAGAATCAATCAAATTTATTACTGATAAGTCTGCTAATTGTCCAATATTTATTCATCCTATAGGTGCGGTTTCTAAATCTCAAAAAGGTGAAGAATTAACTGAGGTGCAAGGTATGGTTAAGGAAGGCGCTGTTGCCATCAGTGACGATGGTCTTCCAATAGCTGATTCTCAAGTGATGAGATTGGCTTTAGAATATGCCTCTATGTTTAATATTCCAGTAATTAATCATGCAGAGGATGAATGTTTGCGAAATGATGGAGTTATGAATGAAGGAGAAGCCTCGACTAGGCTTGGGCTTTCGGGAAACCCATCATTATCTGAATCAATTATGATTCAAAGAGATCTTGAGCTTGCAAATCTAATTAAGACTAATATACATGTTCCGCATGTTTCTTCAAGTAGTGGTGTATCCCATATAAAAAGAATGAAAAAAATTAATCCTAAAATATCTGCTGAAGTAACACCGCATCATTTATATTTTAATGACAATGCTCTATCTGGATATAATACAAATTTCAAAGTTGGCCCACCAATTCGCTCTGAAAAAGATAGAAAAGCATTGATAAAAGGGTTAAAAGATGGCACCATAGATTGTATTGCAACAGATCATGCCCCTCACACAATAGAAGAAAAAGAAGCTTCATTTGATATGGCNCCTTTTGGTATGATAGGCTTAGAAAGTTGCTTTGGAGTTGTGAATAAGGTATTGGATTTACCTCTTAAAGAAATAATTAAACTTCTNACTATAAATCCTAGAAATATTATGAACTTTAATAGTAATTTATTTAAAAAAGGTGCTTCAGCAGAAATAACAATAATNGATCCTGATCATGAATGGATATTCTCTGAGGAGAATATTTATTCAAAATCAAAAAATTCACCGTTTATTGGTGAAAAATTAAAGGGTAAAATTCATTATACATTATCAAAAGGTTTTTTAGCCAATTTTCATTAAAAAATTAATACTTATAAAAAAGTTATTATTTATTGGCATAAATGCACGTAATAAGCTATTTTCGACGGCTTTATTCGAACTGAAATAAAATGAAAACATATTCTATTAAACAATCTGAAATAAAGAAAAATTGGCTTCTTGTTGATGCTGAAGGCAAGACACTAGGAAGATTTGCTTCTAAAGTTGCTCAGCTTTTAAAAGGCAAACATAAGCCAACATACACTCCTCATATGGATATGGGTGACTGCGTTATTGTAATAAATGCAGAAAAAATAGTTCTTTCTGGATCTAAAGAAAAAGATAAAACTTATTTTAGCCATTCAGGATATCCTGGAGCCACTTCTTTTGTAGATGTTTCGCATGTTCGTAAATATCATCCAGAGAGAATTTTAGAATCTGCAATTAAGGGTATGCTTCCTAAGAATAAATTAGGTCGTAAAATGATGACACATATTCGTATTTATACCGGGTCATCTCATCCTCATTNTGCTCAAGANCCCAAGGAGATTAATTTATAAATGCCTAATCTTTTAAAAAATGGTACTGGTAGAAGAAAATCTGCTGTAGCAAGAGTCTACCTTTCTTCTGGAAAAGGAAATATCACTATAAATGGAAAAGATTTTAGACAATATCTATGTCGCGAAACTTTAGCAAATGTTGTATTGGAGCCTTTGGAAGCCATTGATAAAGTTCAAGCTTATGATTTTAGTGTAAATGTAAAAGGTGGCGGTCTAACTGGTCAAGCAGGCGCAATACGTTTAGGTATAGCAAGAGCATTACTTGAAGAAAACATTGATTACCGAACTTTACTTAAAAGTGCAGGATTTTTGAAGAGGGANTCTCGTAAAGTCGAAAGGAAAAAATATGGTCAACCTGGTGCACGTAAAAAATTTCAATTTTCTAAACGTTAAGATTCTATGTCTGAAGTAAACTTTGAAAATTTATTAAGTACTGGTGCCCATTTTGGTCATGTTACTCGAAAATGGCATCCTGCTTATGANCCATTTATTCTTATGGAAAGAAATGGNGTTCATATTATTAATTTAGAAGAAACATTATCCGGGTTAAAGAAAGCACAAGATTTTCTTACTCAAGTTATAAAGAAAAATGGAGAAGTCCTTTTTGTTGGTACTAAAAAACAAGCAAAAGATATTGTTCAACAGGAAGCTGACCGTTGTGGAATGTTTTATGTTGTAGAAAGGTGGCTAGGGGGTACTCTAACTAACTTTTCAACAATTAAAAAAAGTATTAAACGTCTACAAATGCTTGAAAAAGAAGGTTCAAGCATATATGAAGATTTAACAAAAAAAGAAATTCAAATGTTAAATCGTGAGCGNGTGAAGTTAGCAGATCAGCATCGTGGTATCAAAGATATGCGTAGAGTTCCTGATGCATTAGTTGTAGTAGATGCAAACTTTGAATCTACAGCAGTTCAAGAGGCATTAAGATTAGAAATTCCAGTTATAGCAATAGTTGATAGTAATACTGATCCATCAGTTGTAAGCCATGTTATACCAGCAAATGATGATTCTATCAGAACTATACAATTAATACTTTCTGCTATTACGGATACAATATTATCTGCTCAAGTAAAAGATGTAGATAAGAAAATTGAAAAAGAAAAAGTAGNTCCGAACAAAGATGTTAAAAAATCAAAGNTTTCTGATGATGGCCAAGCTATGTTAGATAATAAAGTCAAAAAAAATAAAAATATAGATAAGAATAATGATTCAAATAATATTGAAAATGATAAAAACTTAAGTAAGGAGTCGGAGAAGAAAGAATGACTATTGATGCCAAAACTGTAAAAGTATTACGTGAAAAGACTGGAGCAGGAATGATGGACTGTAAACGAGCGCTTGTAGAAACTGAAGGAAATCTAGAAAAAGCAGTTGAGGCCTTGAGAAAAGCTGGAGTTGCAAAGGCAGAAAAAAAAGGATCTCGTTCTGCGCAAGACGGCCTTATATATTCTTATATCCATCATGGGGGAAGATTAGGAGTGTTATTGGAAGTCAATTGTGAAACTGATTTTGTTGCTAAAACTGATGGCTTTAAAGATTTAGTTCACAATCTTTCTATTCAAATTGCTGCTACGAGTCCTCTATCATTAAGTAGAGATTTGGTTTCAAAAGAATTAATAGAAAAAGAAAAAAATATTTATCAAGAACAAGCTAAAAGTTCTAAAAAACCAAAAAATGTTATTGAACAAATTATTGAAGGTAAAATGGATAAGTATTTTCAAGAGATTTGTTTATTAGAGCAACCTTTTATTAAAGATCCAGATAAAACAGTTAAAGATCTTATTACAGAATCTATTGCAACATTAGGTGAGAATATCACTGTGGGTAGGTATACACGTTTTGCTATAGGTGAATCTCATAACGAAGACTGAAAATAATATTTAATGTCAAACACTCTTTATCGGAGGCTTGTTCTTAAATTATCAGGTGAGATACTTGCTGGCGATGAAGGTTTTGGTATTGATCCAATAAAAGCTAATAATCTAGCACAAGAGATTAAGTCTATTCATGATATGGGTATTTCTATTATCTTGATTATAGGTGCAGGTAATATTTTTAGAGGGATCCAAGCAGCTTCTAAAGGTATGCAACGTGTAACGGGTGATTATTTGGGAATGTTAGCAACGATTATGAATGCTGTCTGCGTACAAGATGCCTTAGAAAANTTAGGTTCAGTTACNAGGACNTTATCAGCAATAACTGTTGCACAAATTGCNGAACCATATATTAGACGTCGAGCTTTAAGACATTTAGAAAAAGGTAGAATTGTAATTGTAGCTGGAGGAACNGGAAATCCATATTTTACAACTGATACTGCTGCTGCTTTAAGNGCTACGGAGCTTGGTGCAGAAGTCTTAATAAAAGGTACAAAAGTTGATGGTGTTTTTGATAAAGACCCTGTTTTACATTCTGATGCTAAAATGTATAAGAAAGTTTCATTTAAAGAAGCAATACAAAAAGAGCTTCGTGTAATGGATATGACAGCAATTTCATTATGTAAAGAGAATTCTCTTCCAATTAAAGTATTTAATATTAATAAAAGTGGAGAATTAAAGAAATTGATACAAGGTGAGCCAATTGGAACATTAGTATGGGATTAATATTATGATTNAAGATATTACTAAAGATGCTATACACCGTATGGATCAAGCAGTTATTCATACAAGAACAGAAATGAGTAAAGTTCGTACTGGTAGAGCAAATACTGAACTTGTTGANTCTATAAAAGTATCTTATTATGGTTCTTTAACTCCTTTGAATCAATTATCAACTATATCTATNCCAGANCCTCGTTTAATTACTATTCATCCGTTTGATAAATCTGTCATTGATGAAATTGAAAAAGCAATTATGGAGAGTAATCTTGGCCTAACTCCAAACAATAATGGTGAGGTTATTCATGTTCCTATTCCACCATTATCTGAAGAAAGAAGAGTTGATTTAACTAAATATATACACCAATTAGCTGAAGAAGGTAGAATTGCTGTAAGGAATGTTAGAAGGGATGCTATAAATCATCTTAGAACTCTTCAAAAAGAGGATCATATATCTGAAGATGAAATTAAACGTTCTGAATCAGAGATGCAGNATATTACAGATGGTCACGTAAAAACTTTAAATGAATTGATGGAGAGCAAAGAAAAAGAGATAATGCTCGTTTAAATATTTATTATTTTAAAGTAAAGTACTTAATAATTAATCNCACTTAGACCAACCACATTGTCGACATACAATACAGCCATTTTCGTTAACTAAATCATGAGNCCCTTCTNCACATGTACTAATTTGAGNATCTAGTTTAGAAGGGGCCATAGTAATTAGAGGTTTTTGATCATCAAANGATGAANCATCTGTATCTAAATGTTGTTCTTTTTCTTTAAGATAGTCATCAAGTGCTTTACCTATTGCATCAGGTGTTGATAATATTAACCGTCCATTTTCCCATGTTGGATTTGGTCCAGAAATACCCTTTAATTGACGGACAACTGAGCGTGGGTTAACACCTGAACGCAATGCTAATGATATCAATCTACTAATAGCTTCAGATTGGGCAGCAGCATTACCACCTGCTTTACCAATAGTAGTAAATACTTCACATAAACCTTTTTCATCTTCATTTATGGTAATATATAGAGAACCTTCTCCTGTCCTTATACGTCGTGTTTCACCATTTGTAGATACAGGGCGGACTCTAGGCATGGGTGATACTTGTGATATATCTTCACTTATACTATTACTAATTTCTTTTTCTTTGTTGCTATCTTGATTTTCAGTAACAAGGATTCCTTCTCTTGAACCCTCTCTATATACTGTAATACCCTTTAATCCAGATTTATATGCAGTCATGTAAATATCTGCAACTGTTTCAAGGGTAACATCTTCAGCTAGGTTTACAGTAGATGATATTGAACTATCAATATAATTTTGAATGACACCTTGCATTTTAACACGAAAGAATGGATCTATATTATGTGCAGTAATAACATATTCAGGTAGAGAATCATCAGTATCAAATAGTTTCTTTATTGTAGGGTGATATACTTTGTATTCATCAAATTCTTTTCCATATCCATCATTTTTCTTTACTCGTCTCTTATAGCTTGTGGCAAATATAGGTTCTACTCCAGAAGTTACTCTTGCAACAATTGCACCACTTCCTGTTGGGGCAACAGTTGTAATAGTAGAATTTCGTATACCATCTTTTCTAATATTATCACGTATTTTTTTTGGTAGATTCTTTACAAATTTACTTTTACTGTAACCTGCCCAATCAAATTTAGGGAAAACACCTTTTTCTTGGGCTAAGATTGTACTGGTTTCATAGGCCGTATCACGAAAAATTTTCATAATTTGATCTGTAGTCTGTAGAGCATCTTCAGTATCATATTTTATACCCATCTTCATTAGCATATCACCTAGACCAAGAATACCAAGGCCAATTCTACGATCGTTTATAGCATTATCTTTCTGTGCTTCCAAAGCATGACGATCAAGATTATAGTCAATGACATTATCAAGAAATCTAGTTCCAATAGAAACTGTTTCTTTAAAGTCATCAATCATAAAATTACCGGATTGGTCTACAAAACGTTCAAGNTTAATTGCGCCAAGGTTACAACAACCNCCATCTGGTAGAGGTTGTTCTGCACATGGGTTAGTTGAAACCAAAGGACTACAATATTCTGCGTTATGGTAATCTGTCATTGTNTCCCAAAACANNAGTCCTGGCTCTGCACTTTTNTGNGCATTTTCAATTATTTGTTTCCAAAGATCCTTTGCACGTATTGTTTTATAAACTTTATTATTCCAGCNTAAGTCAAAATCTAAATCTTCATCAACTGCTTTCATAAAATCATGAGTTAATAGTACTGATATGTTTGAATATTTTACCATATCAATATCACCTGTCTTTATACTAATAAATTTTTCTATATCAGGGTGGTCTACCCGTAATGTTTGCATATTTGCCCCACGACGTCCATGCTGTGCAATAGTATTTGTATTTTCGGAGAAAAGATTCATGAACCCAGTTGGTCCACATGATTCACCACCAGTGCCATTTATTGCTTCTCCTGAGGGTCTTAATATTGATAGATCATGGCCGCAACCGCCACCATATTTATATGTTAAACCTTCATCTACAACAGTTTTATATATATCATTGATTTGATCCTCTTTGATAGCAACTACATAACAATTATTTAATGTCGTAGTAATATCATCGCGACCTGCTCCATGCATAATCCTTCCACCTGGGACAAATTTAAAATCTTCTAGAACAGCGTAAAATTTCTTTTCCCATTCCTTCTTTAACTTTTTATTCTTTTCTACAGAAGCAAGTGCTTTAGCTTGTCTTTTCCATATGTGTAATGGATGTTTTTCCCAAGGAGCAAGATACTTATTCTTCAAAACATCAGCGCCTAAGTCATCATCTGAATAATATCCTTCTATTGTATAATCAGCAGGTGTATCATCTTTAGATGATTTGCCATTTGCTTCTTGTTGAATCTTTTTAACTTTTTCAACAAGCTCAGGATCAAACTTTTTCCCTTCATTTGAAGGAAGTGAAAAATCAAATTCCATTGCTTCTGCCATATATATCCTCTTTACTGGTATGTGGTGTTAAATTATAAAATAACTTGGCTGGTAAGTGAATAAGCGATTTACCGCTTGGTTGGCTACCATCAATATATTTTACAATGATTTTTTGTTCAAGTATAAAAGTAACTTTATTATGTTTATGGAGGATAAAATTTTTAAAATATTTAAAAAAAAATAATAAAAAGATAATTCTATTATTTTGATTTATATTTTGAATAGTTTACCAAAATATTACAAATCAAACGCTATCGAGGAGAAAATAATCTACTTTGTCTGGAGTTGGATTAAAGACGAAGGTAAAACCTTAATTTGTACGTTGACCTTTAGGATTCTTTGGCCTGAAAGGCATAAATGGATATGTATCTGGCGATACTAAAGTACCAGTTGTAAATACAAAAGGATAATTACCGCCATCATTAAAAGTGATTTCTAATAATCCAGCTTTGTAGCCATTTTTAGGTTTGTATACATGAAGAAAATATTTGTGATCTAGTGTTTTTTTTATTTTACTTGAATTCCATGATTTTCCAATGACGGGCACCCGAAAGTCGCGGGCATTTTTGTTAATTGCTTCCCAACTTTTTACTGAGTAATTATACTTACTATTTACTTCTAAATAGATACTATCATTACTAACATGCCAGTTGAATTCTGGAATTTTAGTGTTTTTTATTATTGCATTATAAAATGCTAGAAGACTTACAGGATTATATGTACCTGATAATCCATGGTTTCCATTTGGAACATATTGTAAATATTTATTACCAATAAGATCATCCCAATAAAATTTCCATGAATCAGTTACAAAAAACTCATCTCCTGTAGCATTTATAAGAAATTTTGGGATTGATAATTGATCAATAAAGGAAAAAGGCTCAACAANCTCAAGGAGTCTGTCATATTCCCTTGACCCCATCCATTCTGTGATTCCTTCNTTTACATAATCATCAATGGCAGGAGACCATTCTCCATAACAGCGCCAATGATGATCAAATGATGGGGTAACATTTAATAAATCAATAACAATTGGTGCAATTGCAATTACACGATCATCTACTACAGCTGTTGTCCAGGTAGTCCAGCCTCTTTTAGATGCTCCTGCAACTACAAATCCTTCAACATTTATATTTATATTATTTGTAACCTCTTGAATTACATCCATTGCNCTTACTACCGCACGTGTCATAGGTAAGCGNGCAAGCCATGTAATATCACTATCTTTGGCTCCATTTTCTAGAAATTCTTTCCATCCGAAAGCAATTAGATCATCTTCATATCTATCATTTTTACTATCATCAACAAAATCAAGAGGTTGAAAAGGNATGTTACTAATTTCTGCAATAATTGACTTTGTTTCTAAAGCAGCATTGATAAGTAACTGTGATNCTTTATTTGGCTNTATATCTTTACTAGATCCACCACCAATAAATAGCAGNGCTTCAGTTTCTAAAATATCCTTAGGAACAATAATTGTGATCCAATGCCACCATTCAGTATGGTTCACTTCACTATCTGTTAACCAAGTGCCAGAAACCATTTTTATATGGTATTCTGTCCATTTTTCAGCAGATGACGTATCTATGATTTCATATTTAAAGGCAGGATCTATATTCTGGACATATTCCTTTAAATGATTATTATTGTTTTGTTCGCAATTAAAATTCGTTAGTAAAACAATGAATAATAATGTGTTAAAAACTAATTTTTTAATTATAGGCATTCTCATTACTTAAGTTTATGTAATAATTATAAATATTTTATGATAAAAATTATCAAGAAACTACATTCTTTTATGCTTAATCCCTTTCATTTAGCTATAGAGGTGCATGATTTGAATGCAGCTCGAGAATTTTATGTTAATATTTTAAAATGTAAAGAGGGTAGAAGTGATACTCTGTGGATCGATTTTAATTTTTATGGACATCAATTGGTATGTCATCTTAATAAAAAAATGAAAATAGCAGATACTTCAAACTATGTAGATGGCAATGAGATCCCTATCCCGCATTTTGGAGTTGTATTAAATATGTCTGACTGGAATATAATTGCTGATCAGTTGGTCAGTTTTAATATTGATTTTATAGTTGAACCATATATACGTTTTAAGGGATTGCCAGGAGAGCAAGCCACTATGTTTTTTTATGATCCAAGTGGCAATTCTATTGAGTTAAAAGCATTTAAAGATATAAAAAGGCAACTATTTAAAAAATAACTTATAAGCTTATCTTTTAAACTTTTTTTAAAATTATAGTGTCAATCAAAAGCAAAATTATTCTTTAGAACAAATATTACGTAAACTTGTGTATGGTAAATAAATATATTTTCAGAGAATATGACATTAGAGGAAAAGTTTTAGATGATTTTCCAACTGAAGTTGTAATCCAATTAGGTAAAGGTTTTGGATCTTTTGTAAAAAGAAATGGGTTTCAAGAAATAGCATTGAGTGGTGATATCCGCCTAACAACGCCCCAACTTATGGATGAATTCAAAAGAGGGGTACTGTCTACAGGTATAGATGTAATTAATTTGGGTATTTTACCAACACCAGCCAATTATTATAGTATGTTTAAATTAGAAGTAGGAGGAGCGGTACAAATTACTGGTAGCCATAACCCACCTGAATTTAATGGGTTTAAAATGTCTCTAGACCGTGAAGCTGTGTATGGCAACGATATACAGATTATAAGAAAGTATATTGATAATAATGATTTTGATATAGGCGAAGGGAATGAAATTAAGTATGATATAAAATCAGATTACAAATCAATGATAATTGAAAAGATTAGTATTGAGCGACCAATGAAAGTTGCAATGGATTGTGCTAATGCTGCAGGAGCAATAAATGCTCCTGAAATATTTAAGAATTTTAATATAGAGCTTACAGAACTTTATTGTGAACCAGATGGAACCTTTCCAAATCACCATCCCGACCCTACAGTAAAAGAAAACTTAAAAGATTTGATTGATTTGATGAAATTAGGAAATCATGATATAGGTATAGCTTTTGATGGTGATGCAGATCGTGTTGGTGTGGTTGATGAAACGGGAGATATTATATGGGCTGATCAATTAATGGCTTTATTCTTACCAGAAGTAATAAAAAAAGATGATGAAATTTTATTTGATGTAAAGTGCTCACAAGCTTTAGAGGATATGATAATTAAGTATGGCGGGAAACCTATAATGTGGAAAACTGGCCATTCATTGATAAAACAAAAAATGAATGAGCTTGGATGTAAATTAGGTGGAGAAATGAGTGGACATATATTTTTTGCAGATGATTATTATGGTTATGATGATGCAATATATGTAGCAGCACGAATTGTTCAGACTTTATCTCGNTCNGACAANAAACTTTCAGAATTAAAGGCNAAATTACCAAAATACTTTTCCACTCCAGAAATGAGGATGGCTTGTGAATCAGATGAAGAAAAATTTAGAATTGCAGATGAAGCCATTAAATATTTTACAAAGAATTATGATTGTATAACAGTTGATGGGGTTCGGATTAAATTTGGAGATGGATGGGGCTTAGTTAGNTCTTCTAATACACAACCAGTAATTGTATGTAGATTTGAAGCAAACTCGCATGATCGNATGGAGGAAATAAAAGATTTAGTTCTTACAAAATTAGAAACAATGGGTAAAATAAAATTAGATGTCCATTGATAATAATTTTATAACTAGCATAAAACATATACAAAAAGATATTGATGAAATCTTAAGTAAATATCCTNTTCCNGATAATCCAAAATATTTATACNAACCATTAAAATACGTACTTAGAGGAAAGGGNAAGCGACTTCGTCCTGTNCTTTTAATGCTTGCAGGAAAAGCATTAAAAGTAGAAATAAAAGAACTTCAAAATGCAGCGCTAGCCGTTGAATTACTACACAACTTTACTCTTGTTCATGATGATATAATGGATAATGATATAATGCGGCATGGACAGCCTACTGTTCAAAAAAAATGGGATATATCTACCTCAATTTTGGCTGGAGATGCAATATTTGTTGAATCACAAAGATTAATTGCTACTATAAATTCAAATTCTCAAAATATTTTCAAACGATTTAATGATGTAGCTCTGGATGTTTGNGTTGGACAGGCTTATGATAAAGAGTATGAAGAGAACGACAATATTACACTAGATGAATATTTATATATGATTCAAAAAAAGACTGGCGCTTTATTAAGTCTTTGTGTTGAGATACCTGCACTTTTATCCAATCAAGATCAGAAATCTTGTGAACAATTAAGACAATTTGGTTATAATATTGGTAAGGCGTTCCAAATTCAGGATGATTTATTAGAGATATATAGTGATACTAAATCAATGGGAAAAAGCCTTGGAAGTGATATNCTTTCAAAAAAACAAACTGCATTGACAATTATGGCACGTAATATAGNTCCCAANGAATGGTCTGAGTTAAATCATAAGCTAGAATCTTACCCATTAGATGAAATGATTAATATGATACGTTCTTTCTTTGATAAGCATAATATTTNTTCTGAAACAAAATCATTATCTGATAAATTATTTAAAAATGGTTTAGATAACTTATTGGTNATTCCAGAACCAAATAGGGAAGATTTGATTATGTTTACTGAGTTCTTAAAGAAAAGGGAATATTAAATGAATAAATTTAAAGACCCAAAAGGTATGATAGATGCTGTATATAGCTTTGCAGATTATATCGAAGGCGCCTCTGAAATTGGAAAAAAAATCTCGTTGAGACAAAAATATAATAATATTCATAATATTGTTATCGCAGGTATGGGTGGGTCAGCAATTGGTGGTGATATTAACAATATGCTACTTAGAGATGATCTTGCTATTCCATTAATAGTATCTCGAAATTATAATATTCCTAAATGGGCTAATAAACATACCCTTGTCATCGTGTCATCTTATTCAGGAGATACTGAAGAAACCTTAAGCGCATTTGATGATGCACTATTAAAAGAATGCCAAATTATTGGAATAACNACAGGTGGNNCTTTNNTAAAANAAATTAGCNGTAATAATCTTGATCATATTATTATGCCAAAGGGTTTGCAGCCACGAGCAGCTTTGGCTTATTCATTCGTTCCCATGTTATATTTATTTTTGGAACTTGGATTAATTGAAATGGATCTCCATAATAATCTTATTAATTCAGTTACATTGCTACAATCTGTAAGAGACAGTTATCGTCATAATGATCAAAATAATAAAACTTGGATATTATCGAATAAAATATACAACACTATACCGATTATTTACGGTGAATCTGATAATACATCAATAATTGCATTAAGGTGGTCTAATCAGCTATGTGAAAATAGTAAAATGTTATCTTTTTGTAATGAGCTTCCTGAATTTAATCACAATGAAATTGTTGGATGGGAGAATAATACATCAATAATTGAAAAGCTTAGTATTGTATGGTTAAATGATGAAAGTAATCATGAAAGAATAGGAGTAAGGCAAGAAATAACCAGTAAAATATTAGATAATGTAGTAGATAAACAGTTTGAGATTACTTTAAATGGTAATACTAGGTTCGAAAGATTACTTCATCTTATACATTTTGGGGATTGGGTCAGCTTATGGTGCGCATATTTACATAATACGGATCCGTCTCCTGTTGAAAAAATAGCAAATTTAAAAAATGAACTATCAAAATTTTGAAAATAACATTTTTATTCAAAAAAAGATTAGCTAACCCACTTATTGAAAGCCTAAATTAAATTCGTATATGATACCAGTTAAAGTCCAAAAAATATCATTCCATCCGCCAAGTCGAAGTTATGCTGTAATATTAAGCGAGATAAATGGTAAAAGAAAATTACCGGTTATAGTTGGATCATTTGAAGCACAATCTATAGCTCTTGCATTAGAAGCAATGGATACACCTAGACCACTAACTCATGACCTTATTGGTCTTTTAATTAATGAAATTGATGCTAGTCTAGTAGCAGTTAAAATTACATCATTAGAAGATGGTGTCTTCTATGCTTCATTAGATATAAATGGTGAAGTAACAGGTAAACGTTCTGTTGACTCGAGGCCTAGTGATGCAATTGCTGTAGGTCTACGCATGAAAGCTCCTATAATGATTTCAGAAGAGTTATTTGAAAAAGCTGGTTTATCAGAAAGTGATTTTGAAACAACTCAAAGTACAGAAAAAGTATTATCTGTTAGAGAACTTGAAGACCGCCTTCAGATAGCTGTTGATAATGAAAAATATGAAGTTGCGGCTAAAATACGGGATCAAATTAACGAGTTAAAAGTAAAAGAATAATTATTTAGTAAGTCGTACCAGAGCATTCTGGGCTGCTGATTGTTCAGCAGTTTTTTTATCAGTCCCAATACCTGTTGGGTATTTCTCTTTATTAATTGTTACATGTATTTCGAAAGTTTTTTGATGATCAGGACCTGAAGCATTCACCAAATGGAACTTTGGATTATTAATTCCATTAGCATGACAATACTCAATTAATTGTCCTTTATAATTAATTGTTTTCCAGGCTTCATTCCTATTTTTCCAAATTGTATCTATAATGATTTTTTTTGCAGGTTTAATCCCTCCATCAAGGTATATAGCTCCTATCAATGCTTCTACTAAGTTTGCTTGTTGTTTACTAGCTACTTTTTCATTATTTAGATCTACATTTGGTTCAACAATTAAATAGTTCATAATATTTAACATATTTCCGATGTTAGTTAGAAAAGACTGTTGTACCAGTGCAGACCTTTTTTTAGTTAATAACCCTTCATCGCCATCAGGATAATAACGCATTAGTTCTCTACTAATTATTATGTCAATAACTGCATCTCCTAAAAATTCAAGACGTTCATAATTCTTTCTAGGTTCTGATGATATCGATCTATGGGTAAATGCTTGCTCAAGATAATCAATATTGTTAAATCGATAGGAAATTAATTTTGTTAATTCTGTAAAACGGTGTGAGGGGGGAGGGGAAAGAAGAGATTTTAAAAAACTAATGATATCAATTAACCACGCCATTTACNCATAGCAANAACNGCATTATGACCACCAAATCCAAAGGTATTAGATAATACAAAATCTACTTTTGCTTTTTGNGCTACATTAGGNACATANTCCAAATCACATTCTGGGTCAGGNGTATTATANTTTATTGTTGGGGGTATATTTTGNTCNTCTATTGTCTTTAATGCAGCAATTGCTTCNATTCCACCACTNGCACCTAATAAATGTCCAGTCATTGATTTTGATGAACTGATTTTTAGCTTACTTGCATGATCGCCAAAAACAGTTTTTATTGCNGAAGTTTCATTTTTATCATTAAAAGGAGTAGATGTCCCATGAGCATTAATATAGTCAATATCCTCTGGCTTAGCTTTTGCATCTTCAATTGCTAATTGCATAGCTAATACAGCTCCAGCCCCTCCTTCAGCTGGTTGGGTTACATGGTAAGCATCATTAGTGGCTCCATAACCAGCAAGCTCTCCTAAAATTGTTGCACCTCTCGATATTGCATGCTCTTCTGATTCTAAAATAAGCATGCCGGCTCCTTCACCCATTACAAATCCACTTCTATCTTTATCAAATGGTCTACTTGCACTTTGAGGAGGGTCAGCTTCATTACAAAGAGCGCGTATTTTTGAAAACCCAGCTAATGGTAAATCACAAATTGATGCTTCCGTGCCACCAGCAATCATGATATCTGCCATTCCACTTTGGATAGTGCGAAAAGCCATTCCAATAGCATCAGTCGCAGAAGCACATGCAGAAACAATAGTTTGGTTTGGACCTTTAAAATTCCATTTTATAGCAATTTGGCCACCAGCAATATTTACAATTAATTTGGTAACAAAAAATGGACTAATTCGTCTAGCACCACTATTATTAAGCACATCGTGCTCATGTAGCAATGTATTAATACCGCCTATTCCACATCCGACCATAACACCAGCACGCTCATTATTGAAATCGTATGAATTTAATCCTGACATTTCGATAGCTTCGCTACAAGCAACCAAAGCATAAATACTGAAAGGATCTAATTTCCTAACTTCTTTACGTTCAAAATGATTTTCAGGATCAAAATTACTTATCTCTCCAGCAATTTTTACTGGAAAGTTGGAGGTGTCAAAATAGGAAATATGATCAATCCCACTTTTAGCTGATATTAAAGAATTCCAGTATTCCGGTACCGTATTTCCATTTGGAGCAATTGCCCCCATTCCTGTAACAACAACACGCATAGAAGAAAAATTAACTATTGGATTCTATATATGTAACAGCATCTCCTACTGTGGCTAATTTTTCAGCCTCTTCATCAGGTATCTCAAGACCAAATTCTTCCTCTAATTCCATAATTAGTTCAACAGTGTCAAGAGAGTCGGCACCTAAATCATCCATAAAAGATGCTTTTTCAGTAATTTTATCTTCTTCTGCCCCAAGTTTATCGATTATGATGTCTTTTACTTTATCAAATGTAGACATAATGTATTATCTCCTTTTATTTAGTTACATGACCATACCGCCATCAACAGTCAGGGTCTGTCCTGTAATATAGCTTGCTTCATCAGAAGCTAAATATGCTACAGCATGTGCTATATCTTCAACACAACCAATTCTGCCAAGAGGTATTTGTTCTTTTATTGATGATTTAACGTCATCTTTTAGGTTGCTAGTCATTTCTGTTTCAATATATCCTGGTGCAATACAATTTGCAGTTATTCCACGAGAAGCAAATTCTTTAGCAATTGATTTAGTCATGCCAATTAGACCTGCTTTAGACGCGGCATAATTTACTTGTCCAGAATTTCCGGTAAGACCAACAACCGATGAAATATTTATAATTCTTCCACTACGCTGTTTTATCATTGAACGTGAAGCTACTTTTATAGATGTAAATACAGCTTTTAAATTCACATTAAGTACTTTGTCCCAATCATCCTCAGACATTCTCATTAATAGATTATCTCTAGTAATGCCTGCATTATTTACTAAAATATCTATTTTCCCATGTTCATCAATTATATTTTTTACTAATGAAGTCACGTTATCAGTACTAGATATATCACAGGACGCTGCACTTGCATTAAATTTTTTATTGGTAATATCATCAACAACTGATTGTACATCATTTATATTCCTACTAATACAAATAACATGAGCTCCATTTTGAGCAAGAATCATAGAAATAGATTTACCAATACCCCGAGAGGCTCCTGTGATTAATGCGATTTTCCCAGCTAAATCAAACATAATCAAATTCATTAATTTGTTCGAGATTCTCTATACTTGAACACTGTAAATCTTTATCAATTTTTTTTGTAAGTCCCTGTAAAACTTTTCCTGGACCTACTTCAACCATTCTTGTTGCTTTATCATTTTTCATATTACTAATTGTTTTTGTCCATAAAACAGGAGAATCAATTTGATTTTTTAAATTTAATCTAATTTCATCTGCCTGAATTGTTGCTTTTGCATTTACATTTGAGTATACAGGAATAGCTGCATTATTTATATTAATATCATCTAGAGCTTCAGATAATGCGACCTTAGCACTTTTCATTAATGGAGAATGAAATGCTCCACTGACATTTAATTCTTTGACCAATCTTGCTCCAGATTCTCTGGCGTGTTCCATGGCATTCTTAACTGCAGAAATATTTCCTGAAATCACTATTTGATTAGGAGAATTATGATTTGCA
>NZXJ01000019.1 GCA_002701945.1 Fidelibacterota bacterium | reverse complement strand
ATCCTCAGATGATTACAAATTATAAAAATTCGTGGGTCGTTATAAATAATGAGGGGCTTATAGAGTTATTTAATCAGTCTTCATCGAAGTTATATTCTATTCCCATAGTTAATAATGAAAAATTAATTGATATAACTGCAAGTAATGTTAAAATGTTATTTTTAACAAATCAGAGGATAATAGAACTTTACCTTGATTAAACAATTGATTCTGGTTGGTTTGTTTTTTTCAATTATAAAAGGGCAAATCATTTCGACCATAGATACAATTAGCGCCTTGCCCTATACTACAGAGATAAAGCTAGATCATGAGCTAATAGTTGATACAAGTTTTTCAATCTTAGAACAAGATCTTAATTCTATAAAATATTCATTAGATCCTATTAAAGGGATATTATTTATAAATAATCAGAAAGATAAAATTCAATCAATAATTATTAAGTATGATTATTATTCTATATCATTACCAATAAAAATTGGTCCGAAAATGTTGAACCTTCCTCAAATAGATTCATTAATTATAAATAAAGATCTAAAAAATGAAAGTGAACTCATCCTAAATCCAGTGATTAAAGAAAAAGAATCAATCTATTCCTCAGGGACATTTTTTAGAAACTTGAATATTTCTCCTAGAGGTGGGTCAGAATTTAATGGTGGCTTCCAAATGCAGATACAAGGATCATTAGGTAATGATATACAGGTTAGTGGTGTTTTATCTGACCAAAACTTTCCTATTCAACCCGAAGGTAATACAAGCACATTGGATGAAATTGATAAAATTTATTTTCAAATTAATCATAATAATTTTGCAGTTACTGCTGGTGATGTAGATGTTAATATCAAATCTGGTAGATTTTTAAATATAAGTAGGAAAACAGTTGGNATTAATAACCAATTTAAATNTGCTGGATTATCTGGTGGCGGTTCTATTGCNGGCTCAAAAGGAATCACACATCAGGTTGAATTTAAAGGNATTGATAGAAAACAGGGGCCATATAGTCTTACATCAAAAAATGGTAATAGAGATATTATNATTGTAGCTGGNTCTGAAAANNTATGGTTAAATGGAATACGNTTAAATCGTGGAGAGGAAAATGATTATACAATTGATTATAGTATAGGTGAGATATTTTTCATGCCAAAAAACATAATTTATTTCGATAGTGATATCTATATAGAATATGAGTATTCTGGTGANCAGTATAATCGAAGCTTATTGAGCTCATCAATAAATAAAGAACTAAAAAATAACGGTAACTTTCAATTAAGCTGGTTTCGAGAATATGATCAAACATCAAATTCAAACAATAGAATAAATAGTGAGGTATTATCAATATTTAAAAACTTAGGAGATAAAGATGCATATATTAGTGGTGCACTAGAGGATTCAACGGGGATGTATGTATACATCGATAGTATCTATATTTATGATTCTACAAATACTTCAGTTGGACAACACTATCAGGTATCATTTACGTATGATAATTTGAATGGTGAGTACGTAAGAAAATTATCTAATAATGGAATACTATATTATCAATGGTTAGATAGATCTGATCCCATAATTAATAATNAACTTATGGANTTTTATAGTCCTGTTAGAAAATTAGTTACGCCTGAAAGGCAGCAACTGATTCAAGCATTAAGTAATTACCATGTAAATGATTGGTTAGCTCTATCAATGGAACTNGCTGTATCAGACTATGATAAGAATACTCTTTCTAATATGGGTGATACTAATAACAAAGGTTTAGGTCATCAATTNAAAATATCTGGAGATAANATCAGATTGAATGATAAAATAGAAATGGGCTATGAAATTTCTCAATGGGGTAGAAATAAGAGTTTTAATTCTTTACAAAGGGATCGCTCAGTGCAGTTTAATCAAGACTGGAATATTTCACCTATTGAAGATAANAATGAAAAAATGCAAAATATAACTTCAACAGTGTCTATTGATTCTTTACTAAGAATTAATACAATGCTNTCAAATTATAAANTTGGCTCATACAATAAAGATAGAACCCAAATTGATTTCATAGGTAANAATAGTTTTATTGAGAATATATCTGGAAGAGTAAANCAAGTCCGATCTAATAATGAGAATTTTCAAACAGTTTACTTAAATACAAAATTTCTATCAGGTTCAATTCATCCAGTAATTAACTATGTATATGAACGTTCTGATAGATCATATCATTTTCAGCATCTTACTTCTGGTCTTGAAATTAAAGGAAAACGACTGCAAAGTACGTTTGGAATTGGGCGTAGAGAAGATTATGTATATCATGATAATAATGAGGTTTTATTATCAAATGGATATTTTGGAGAATTTGATATGAAATTTCGTTCTTCAANTGGTTGGAATCATTCAGTAATNTATAGNAAGAGAGTGAAGACAGAGGTCNTAGATAATCAAAAAATTAATTATGATCTTTTNCAAGCAAGAACTTCACTTAGAAAACCAAGAGCNCCATTACGTTTTGATGCAAGGTTCAAAGTCGAAGAAGTCCTAACTGAAAATAGAATTATAGTATATGATTCAGTAGGTATTGGTTTAGGTACGCATCGTTATGATCAAGAGTTTGAAGAATATATTCCAGATCCTAATGGCGCATTTATTTCTTATTCAGTTTTATCAGGAAGTCGTATTCCTACTACAAAATTTGAGGGTATTCAGCGNTTAGAATANGATTTTAGTAAAAAATTTAAATCAATGTTGAAGGATNTAAAATATAGAATGGATTGGAAATGGGATTTTAATGGGCAAGATTTTGATATTAATCAATATGGAAATAATAATATNACTAATACATCCATCGTNCGNTCAANATCTAAGCTACTTAATGAATTAAATTATTTAAATCAAGATGGTCGACAAATTAAAATTTGGAATANAGGTGAGAGAGATTTAAATAGTCTAGACCCAAGAGGNCCTGATTTAAAAACTATTAATGAAAATGGCGCAGATTATTTACAACCAATCTTGAATGAGANNCATATTGGATTAAAAGTAGATCATCATAGAATAAATATTAATTCAAGTTTTTCTCCTTTNAGAGATAGAAGTGCAGTGGGNTATTGGTCTGAAATAGGNTTAAAAAAAAGGATGTCTTCAGTCTTACATATGGAGGGNCATCTACAATTTGGATATGANGAGGGTTTACNTCAATTAGANAAGTATACATCTAGGTTAAGAGGATTACGCATTGAATTATTACATTTTTTTAGTTCTAAAGGTCGAATCCAAATGAGATATGAATGGTCAAATGTAAATTTATTTGGTCAGGCAAATTACTTACCACCAGAAGCATTAAGAGGTAANAGTATTGGTGAAAATAAAAGAGCTAATATNAATGGCAATATATTTTTGAAAGAAAATTTTTCAATTAATTTAAATATTAATTACATATCGGATATACGATATACAAATTTTATTAATCTAAGTGGAGAAATACGTGCGTATTTCTAATATTATTTTAATTCTAATGACTATTGTAAATAGTCAAGTTGTAAAACTTACTATTGATAATGATAATAATTATAAGTTTTTAGATAGTGATAGTGTCCAATATTATTTGGATTCATTGATGATGAATTATAGTTCAATAAATTATAGTTATCTACTTGATTCAATTGATGGTAAAGATTCAATTAAGGTAAAATATGCTATATATGAAGAACCTATATATATTGATACATTATACTTTAAAAATAATAATAAAGTAAATAATCAAACCTATCGTTCACTATTTAAATCATTATTTAGTGTGTCATCAGAGACTGAAATTTTAAAGCAAATTGATAGGATAGAATCCTCTTTTAAGTTTTTACATAATAGCATTCATTTAACTTATGGTAAAACTGCAAAAGGAGGCTTGGCCCTTCTAATTGATAGTGATCCAGTTTTTGAAAACAATATTTCAGGATTGTTTGGAGCAAACAGAACAAATAGTGGCGATTGGATTACAAATGGAGAAATTGAGTTATATATAGAAAATATTTGGTCTACTGCGAGTAATTCTTTATTCCATTGGAAAAGGCTTAATGAAAAGTCAGAAATAATTTCATTTATTCATTATGAACCTACTTTATGGAGTTTACCTTTTGGTTTACAATTTAAGTTCGATAAAGAATTAAGAGATCAAGAGTACATTTTACAAAAAAGAGANTTTAGGATTTTCTCAAACCCAAATCGTTATGGTAAATGGTTCTTTGGAAGCAATTCATCAAGAATAATCCCTACTGAAACTGGATATTCTAATGGGCTATTAAGAAATAAATCAAATTCACTACTTTTAGGTATTTTAAGTGATAAGAGGAATCATAGATGGATACCAACGAATGGTAATTATTGGAATATTACAATATCACTTGGAAAACAAATTGAAAATAATATTTCTAACCTTAGAGGAGATTGGTCTTTGGACAATGGGTTTTATTGGAAGATTAACTCATTATTATCATATCATATGAAAATAAATGTAAAAGGAAGTTGGGTAAAAAATGATAAAATTCATAAGGGTCAAAAAATACGATTTGGTGGTATAAATAGCCTAAGAGGTTATAGGGATGATCAATTTATTTCAGCAAATCTATGTATCCCTACTATAGAGTTAGTGTCAAATATTAGTCGTGATATTCAATTCCTAACATTTGTTGAAAGCGCTATTCAGAAAGAATATGTTCCATATCCTTTAGGCTTTGGATTTGGTATTAAACAAATTTCAAAGAGCTCAATTATTAGTGCTACAATTGGATATGGAAGAGGAGACATTTTTTCAGAAGGTAAACTCCATATTAAGTTTTCAAGTCGATTATAAAAGCAAATAAGTGGTTTTTGCTTAATAAAACACTAATTTTGCAATACTATGGATAAATATTTATCATACTATAGATTTATATTTTTTGGATATATAATATTGTTCCAATTTAATTGTGAGATTAAAAGAGATGCACTAGGATCGGACGATGAAATTATTGTGATTTCTGCAATGGAGGATGAAGAATATTTACAATCTATACTTAGTAAAATTTTCAATGATACATTGTTCACTCCTGAGCCAGAACCTTATTACAAATTGAACTTCGTTTCACCTTCAGATTATAGACGAATCAAGAATAGTGTTCATATTGTAATTGGTGCTATTGGCAATGATCCTTCAAACCCCGCAGTAGAGTTGGTAAAGAATATTTTATCTGATAAGCAATATAAGAATTCAATATCCGGAAATAAACCAATTATCATTTCAAAAGATCCATATGCAAGGAATCAATTATTAATGGTAATTAATTCTCCTAATATTGAAATAGCTGAGGAATTCGCAATTAAAAATAATCAAAAGATTAAAGATCAATATTTTTCACTATTTCAAAATCGTCAAATAAAATATATGTTTAATAATGCACGTCAAAAGAAGTTAGAAAAACATTTGATTGAAGATTATGGTTGGAGTATAAAAATCCCATGGGGGTATGAGGTGATTGTTGACAGTTCTGAACAACAACTATTTTGGATTGGGCGAGAAATGCCTTTCCGTTGGCTCGCAGTCCATTGGCGTGATGGTGNAATCGTTGAAGACTATGATTCAGCGAAAGAATTTGCAATGGATTTCCCTAGAAATTACTTTAAGAATATTCAGTACAGTGAAAACTATTTTGAGCTAAATACTACCAACAAATTTAACCAGTGGCTTACTTGGAAGATAAATGGGTTATGGGAATCACTTGATGATGCGCAAGGAGGTCCTTTTTTAGCTTATTTATTTTATGATGGAATTACAGATAGAACGTATTATATACATGCAATGGTATTTCACCCTGGAAATAATAAAGTGATTCTTTTACAACAATTAGATCTTATCGCAAAATCATTTATTGTTGATAATAGATAAGTTATTTATGAAAAAGATATTAATTACTGGGGCATTTGGTCAGTTAGGTACTTCATTATGTAAAACTTTATCAAATGAATCTATTTTAGCAACTGGACGCAGTATTNTTTCATCTACGAAATACAAATCTATTGAGTTAGATATTACGAATCCAAAACAAGTTAAGGGCGTAATATATAAATATAATCCAGATATAATTATCCATCTTGCCGCAATGACNGATGTAGATGGATGTGAGAAAAATCCAGAAACTGCTTTTGATGTTAATGTAAAAGCGACTGAAGGTTTAATTAAGAATTATAATGGAAAATTTATTTATATATCAACAGATTATGTTTTTGATGGTGAAGATGGTCCATATGTAGAAGATGATAAAGTAAATCCAGTGAGTGTTTATGGAAAAACAAAATTATATGGTGAAAACATGGTTAAGAATTCAGATGCAAATTGGGTAATACTACGTTCAAATATTATATTCAGTTATAATGATAGGACAAAAGCAAGTTTTGTTAATTGGGTTGTAGATTCACTTAAGNAACAAGAGAGNATACGTGTTGTAAATGATCAGTGGAATAATCCCACTTGGACTAATGATCTTGCAAAAGTAATTTTAAAAATAATTGAGAAAGACGCCATTGGTTTATATCATTACGGAGGTAGAGATTATATNAATCGATTTGAATTTGCAAAAATGATAGCATCATCATTTGGGCTAGATGGATCATTGATTAGTCCTATAACTACATCTGAACTCAAATGGTTAGCTCAAAGACCTTTGAAAAGTGGTTTAAACACTAAAAAGATTGAATTAGATTTAGGGATAGAAGCTCTTCCAATTCAAAAAGCATTAGATGAAATGGTTTCTTTATTATGAATACATTAATTATATCACCAACATATAATGAAAAGAAAAATGTAAAATCTCTAGTAGATAGTATTTTTAATATTAATAAAGATTATCATGTATTAATTATTGATGATAATTCTCCTGANGGAACAGCNCATCTTGTAAAAGAATTACAGCTGAAATATAAAAATTTGTTTNTAGAAGAACGNCCTGGTAAAGCAGGCCTAGGTACTGCTTATAAGTATGGTTTCGATTGGGCATTAAAAAGGAATTACGATAATATTGTTCAGATGGATGCTGATTTATCTCATGATCCAAAAGAAATAGAATANATGGTTAGCCTGCTTAATGATTATGATTTGGTAATAGGAAGTAGATATATTGATGGTGTNAGTGTGGTTCATTGGCCCATTAAAAGGTTGCTTCTTAGTTATGGNGCNAATGTNTATGCTAGAATAGTTACNGGNCTNCCTCTTAAGGATTCNACNGGAGGCTNTAAAGCNTGGAANAGAAAAGTATTAGAATCTATAGATNTTTCCNGTGTGAAATCACAAGGGTATTCTTTCCANATTGAGATGAATTGGAGAGCATGGCAAAAAAGTTTTTCCATNATAGANCATCCGATAATTTTTGCAGATAGAACTATTGGAGAGTCAAAAATGTCAAAAAAAATTATGCTTGAAGCTATTATTGTTATTTGGCGAATGAGAATATGGAAAGTATTTGGTTGGCATAAGTAATAATTATGAAAAAAAATGTATCATTACTTATAGTAAGTTATAATGTATGTCAATATATAGCTCATGCGATTGATTCTATTCTTAAATCTGATCTGGATAATTTTGAGATAATTATTATTGATAATAATTCGTATGACAATACAGTTTCATACCTTAAAGAAAGATATGATCATTTGCGTCAAATTAAGATTATTCAAAATAAAGAGAATGTTGGTTTTGGTAAAGCAGTTAATCAGGCTGCAAATATTGCAAATGGTGATTATTATTTAATTTTAAATCCTGATACAATCATACAAGAAGAGACTATTTCTATATTAAAAGATTATCTTGATAATAATCCTAATGTTGGTATGGTTGGTCCTAAAATAATTAATGCAGATGGTACATTACAATTAGCATGCAAGCGTTCGTTTCCAACTCTACGTGTTGCTTTGCCGAAATTACTTGGGTTTAGTCGTTTATTTCCAAATTCTAAATGGGCAGGGCAATATAATCTAACTTATCTCGATGAGGATGAAATCTCTAAAGTCGATGCTATTAGTGGATCATGTATGTTTATTAGATCATTTTTATTTCATGAATTAAAAGGCTTTGATGAGCGCTTCTTCATGTTCGGAGAAGATTTAGATCTTTGCTCACGTATTTGGAAAAATAATTATGAGGTTCATTATGTTCCAAGTACACAGATAATTCATTATCAAGGAGAATCAGTAAAATCTGCTCCTTTTGATAGTATAAATGCATTTTATAATGCAATGATATTATTTGTTGATAAGCACTTTTCATTCGGAACTAGTTGGTTAATGAAATTTGCTATACGTTGTGGAATATATATGAGAAAATTTATTTCAATGCTCGGTGAAAAGCGTTCTCAAATCCTNTCTGTAACAATAGACTCTATCGTTATTTTATCTGCTTTCTTAATTGCCATTTCTATGAGATTTCCAGATTATGAACCAATAAAAATGAGCAATGGTTTGGTTCCAGCTATATATATAATATTTTGGATTGGTGTTGGNTTNATTTTTCAATTATATAATAGATATATATTATCGTATTCACGTGCAATTATTTCTTCAGTAACTGGATTCTTTTTAGCAGTGGCCTTCACATATTTTTTCAAACAATATGCATTTTCACGTTTCGTGATAATATTTGGATCAGCTATAATTACAGTTCTTATCCCAGGGTGGCGTGTTTTTGTCAACTTTNTAATGGCACGAGGTGTANTGCATCATGTTAAACAAAAGAATCCAATATTTTTCACAAGAAAGACAATAATTATTGGGGCNGATCAAGAAGGATTAAGAATTGCTGATAATTTATTGAAAAGATTTGATACTGGGTTAGAATTAATAGGAATCATTGATAGAAAATTGCCNAAAGAAGATGCTATGCTTCCTACAAAGTANATTGGACAACTTACAGATTTACGAGATCTTATTATTAAGTATCGTATAAGAGAAATAATATTTTCTACTAGTGCATACACAAATAAAGAAATTCTAAATTTAATGAATGAAACAAAAGATCTTCGATTAACATATAGGATGATACCTAGACATCAAGAAATATTACTGGGAAAGGCCTCAATTGAAGATATTGGAGATATATCCTTCCTAAATATTGAATATAATTTATTTTATAGCTTGCATAGACTTACAAAACGTATTTTTGATTTAGTAGTATCTTTTATGATGCTAATTATATTTAGTCCAGTTATTNTGTTATTAATANTATTTAAAAAAGGTACCAAAAAACAGTTTTGGGGTGTTGAAGGNAATAAATTTAATGTAACTATTTTCAANGTAAGATCNCGNTTTATAAAAGAATTACCTCTATTTTTTGGAGTTTTATTAGGNAACCTTAGTCTAGTAGGCTCTACTATGTTTGAAACAACAGAGCCAAATCCAGATTTAATATGTCAGCCGGGATTAACCGGTTTAGAAAGAATAAGATCAATAAAATTTAGCTCTAAAGATAGATTAGCTTTAGATCATTATTATGTACAAAATCAAAGTTTTACTATGGATCTTGAAATTATTATGAAAACGGTATTCAGTAATTAATATGGCAAAACATTATTTAGATTTTGAAAAACCTATTCAAGAGTTCGAAGAAAAAATAATCAAGTTGCAGTCTTTAGATAATGATAGCGCTAATGTTCTTGAGCTTGAAAGGCTAATCAATAGAAGAGATAAAAAAATAGATGAAATATATGGTAACTTAAATCGCTGGCAACGGGTTCAGTTAGCTAGACATCCTGAAAGACCTTACAGCTTGGATTATGTGGGTGGTATTGTTGATGAATTTGTAGAACTTCATGGTGACAGAGCTTATGCTGATGATAAAGCAATAATTGGTGGCATCGGTAAGATAAATGAAAGATCCGTATTATTTATTGGCCAGCAAAAAGGAAGAAATACAAAAGATAATTTATACAGAAATTTTGGAATGATGCGTCCAGAAGGATATCGCAAAGCCCTCCGATTAATGCATTTAGCAGATAAATTTAGTCTTCCAATAATTTCATTAATTGATACTCCTGGTGCATATCCAGGGCTAGGTGCTGAAGAAAGAGGGCAGGGTGAAGCAATTGCTAAGAATCTAATAGAAATGGCAAAGCTTAATGTCCCAATATTGGCTATAGTAATTGGTGAGGGGGCAAGTGGAGGAGCCCTTGGAATAGGACTATGTGATCGGTTAATTATGTTAGAGAATACCTGGTATTCTGTAATTAGCCCAGAAGGATGTGCTTCAATTTTATGGCATGATGCAATGAAAGCTTCTGATGCAGCCGATGCAATGAAAGTAACTCCTGAAGACTTGAAAGATATTGGTATATGCGATAGAATTATTGAAGAGCCTACTGGAGGAGCACACAGGGAACCTGAGAAAATGTATGAAATATTAAAGACAGTTATCCAGGAGGAAATTGAATTAATTGAAAAAGAAAATAGTAGTAATAATTATCTTCAGTCTAGAATAGATCGATATGATAAGATGGGCTTCTTTCAGGAACAAGAATGATAAAATTTACCTATAAGACAAAAGTCTATTATAAAGATGTTGATCAGATGGGTGTTGTCTATTATGCGCGTTATTATGAATACTTTGAGGCTGCGCGCACTGAATTATTACAATCAATTGATATAGATGTAACCGCTGTAGAAGATGATGGATATTTTATGCCAGTGGTAACTAGCCACTGTGATTATAAAATTGGTGCAACATTTGAAGATATACTTTTAGTAGAAACATTTATAAATGAGTTGCCCAAAGCTACAATGCGAATTGATTATGAAATTTATAAAAATAAAAATAGCGACTTACTTGTATCCGGGTATACTACACATGCGTTTACAGATAAATCTGGTAAGCCCGTCAAACCACCAAAAAGACTATTAGAGGTTCTCCAAAATAATTTTTAATCAATTGGTTGAGTTTGAATTTTTTCCTTATTTATTAAGTATACTGCAGTCATAGTCATAATTCCTCCAATGATGGTGCTTATTTCTAATTTTTCACCTATAAATATCATACTAAAAATTGGAGCAGTTATTGGAACAATAAATATAAAAGAACTTGCTTTAGATGGGCCTAACTTAGTTGTTGCTATAAAATAGACTGTTGCGCCAAAAACTTGAGCTCCAATTGATAATAAAATTAGATTCAACCAAAATATTAAGTCAAAGTCCAAAACGATTAATACATCATTATTTATATTCATTATAAAACAGAATATTGAGGATATAAAATAGACCCAAAAACTAAAGGTCAGAGTAGCTAGTGCCTTATGTGATTTTCCTGATACTATTGACATTATTCCCCATGAAATCGAAGCTAATAAGAAGTACAGATTTCCATTTGCAGTCATCTGACTATAAGATAAAGTCCAAGCCTCTAAAACAATTATTCCTCCGCAAATTCCAAATATTAGTCCAATAATATCTTTTTTATAAATTATTTCTCTAAAAATTATTATTGAAAGTATAAATGTGATAATTGGATTTAATGTAGGTACAAAAACCCCACCAACATTTGCAAAGCCTAAGTTTGATCCCATAAAGAAAAATATATTATATGAAAAGATCAAGATTGAACCTATTATGATATATTTTATACCATCAGAAGGAACTGTAAAATTATTTTTAGTAAATATTAATACTGGAATCATAAAAATACTGGAAAGAAAAAATCTCCAAAAAGCTAAAATGGAGGAAGAACAATATTGAGATAATATTTTTCCATTTGTCCATGACAAGCCCCAAGTTGCCATAGTGATAAATAATGCAACATATAATAGAGTGTTTGAGTGTTTAATCAAGAAATTGTATTAAATATTGTAACTACAATGATAATTACATTCTAAATACTGGAAACTTCGTTCCTTCATGAGGTTTTACATGTATAGCCTGTAATGCTTGAATCAATATTTTTCGTGTATCTATTGGATGAATGACGCCATCATCCCATAATCTTGCGCTTGCATAATAAGGATGTCCTTCTTTTTCGTACTTATCTTTTATTGGCTGTTGTAGTTCATCAATTTCTTCTTGGGTCATTTGTTTTTCTACTTTATTTAATTGTTCTTTTTTGACTGTAGAAAGTACGTTTGCAGCTTGATCACCACCCATTACGGAGATACGTGCATTGGGCCACATCCAACAAAATCGTGGTTGGTATGCTCGTCCAGCCATAGCGTAATTTCCAGCTCCAAAACTTCCACCAATAATGATAGTAAGTTTAGGAACATTAGCAGTAGCAACAGCTTGAACCATTTTTGCGCCATTTTTAGCAATTCCTTCTTGCTCGGCTTTTTTACCAACCATAAAACCTGTAATATTTTGTAAAAATAACATTGGAATTTTTCTTTGGGAGCACAATTCAATAAAATGTGCACCTTTTAAAGCGCTTTCACTAAATAAAATACCATTATTAGCAATTATTCCTACTGGATATCCTCCAATTTTACAAAATCCTGTAATTATAGTTTTTCCATAGTCAGATTTAAATTCCTCAAAATTTGAGTCATCTACAATTCTAGCTATTATTTCTTTAACTTTAAATGTAGTTCGATGATCTTTTGTTAGTATTCCAAGTATTTGTTTAATATCATATTTTGGTTCAATGATCTCTTTGGGAGGTGATTGATTTAATTTAGGTAAATGATCTATAATCGAACGTATTTTTTCTATAGCATCATTATCATCTTTTGCAAAATGATCAGCTACCCCACTTATTCTAGTATGCATTAAAGCTCCACCTAATTCCTCTGCAGAAGATGTTTCTCCAATTGCAGCCTGAACTAGTGGAGGGCCACCAAGGAATATTGTACCTGTTTTATTAACAATTATTGCTTCATCACTCATTGCAGGTACATAAGCACCACCTGCTGTACAACTACCCATAACCGCAGCAATTTGAGGTATTCCCTCAGCGCTCATCCTTGCTTGATTATAAAAAATACGACCAAAATGATCACGGTCAGGGAAAACACTATCCTGCATAGGAAGATATGCACCACCACTATCAACCAGATAAATACATGGAAGACCATTTTCGAAAGCAATTTCTTGCGCACGAAGATGTTTCTTTACAGTAAGCGGATAATATGTTCCACCTTTAACAGTAGCATCGTTTGCAACGACAATACATTGCCGACCATTGATTGTAATTAAACCNGTAATGATCCCTGCTGCTGGAATATTATCATCGTAAACATTGTACCCTGCTAAAGCAGAAAATTCCAGGAAATCAGTATTAGGATCTTTCAAATTATTAATACGTTCTCTAGCAGTTTGTTTTCCTCTTGATTTATGTTTTTTTATTCTATCAGCTGATCCCATTAATTTTACTTGATCAAGCACTTTACTCAATTCGTCAGAAATTTTTGTGTGGNAATCAAGATTGGATTGATATTTATTAGAGGATGGATCTATTCTGGATTCGATAATTGCCATGTTATAATTTACATGAGTTAATTGATGATTNTTTAANAATTAAAGAGACGGTCTCGTTCCTTAATAATAATAGATTAATTAAAAATAATATTTTCTATTATCTATAATTTTTGCCCTATCAAGAAGATCTTGATACCAGCTTTGAAAGTTGCTGTTTCTTTTTTGATTTGCAAGATTATTATATATGACATCACGTTTCATTTCAAAATCTGAACTATCAATAGGGGAAATATCAANAATACTTACAAGNCCNTAACCTCTGGGAGTTTTCAGCGGTCCTATTAAATCACCCTTAGATGCATTAGATAATGCTCCAACAAGATAATTGCTCTTACCTAAAGATTGAAAGCTTCTTATAAGTAATTTTGAATCTCCGGTTATCAGATCAATATTTTGATTATTATCCTTTAATTGTTGAAATGNTGCACCTGCAATTAATTCTAGTCGTAATTGTTCAGCAAGTTTTTCAGCTTGAACCAAACNACGCTTTTGATTAATAGAACTTTTGATTTGATTTTGTACTTCATCGAAAGATTTAGTGCCTTCTAATAAAANACTATCTAGTTTAGCAACAATAAAATATCTATCATTCTGCAAAGGATCAGAAACATCATTTACTTCACTGTTGAAGGCAAACCTTACTGCTTCACGAAGAGGCCCATAGTTTTGTAAAGAAGTTGATCCATCAATAATGTTGGTAACTTTTGTTGATGATAATTGATGGGAATCCAAAGCAGCGTAAAAACCTATTTTTGGATCGGATGCATCATAACTGAAAAGAGTTGATTTACGTTTTAGAGCATCATTAGTATTTGGTCCCATTTCAATTTTTAACAAAATATGTGATGCATTTATTTCTTCTGTTTCATTTTCAGTCCGACGATCATTTACTTTAATTATATGATATCCAAATCGAGATAAAACTGGACCCACTATATCTCCAGCTTGAGCTATAAAAGCTGCATCTTCAAAAGGTTTTACCATTTGACCTTTACCAAACCAGCCCAAATCTCCACCTCTTCCAGAGTCGGCAGAAACTTGATTTCCTGGGTCTTGTGTATAGATATTTGCTAGCTCAGAGAAATCTGATCCATTATTTAATTCCTTTATAATTTCATTGCATTCATCTAAAACACGACTTGAGTCTTCATTTGATGGTTTTTTCTCCCAAGATACAACTTCAAGATTCCGAACCTCTTCTCGATAAAAATCATCAATACGTTCAGTATAATCGTTGAATAACTCTTCTTCCGTAGGCTCATCAATTTGATCTTGAACAGCATTAGTAGTAACATGAATACCATCAATTGTATAATTCACATGCTGTTTTATATAGCTATCCCAAACATCCTTATCTGAAATAATTAAGTCTGCATTTACCATTTCTTGCAATTTAATATTTGGTATATAAGTACTTTTCATAAATTGTTCAATTTGAGCCCATTCATTCCCACTAGGGTTATTAATAGCTTGTTCATATTTAGATTGATCAAACTCTCCATTAGTTTGAAAAGCTGGATCAGATGTTAAAAAGGGGGGTGGAATATTTTGCAAATGATAAATGACTTCTTGGTCTGAAGCTGATATTTCAAGTTCCTCTATAGACTGTGAAATTAGTATTTCACGAATATAATCATCCCAGACTTGTGTTCTGGCTTGATCAAAATCTCTGTCATTTATTTCTCGACCACTTGTACGAACCTGCTCTAAGCGGGCAGAAACAGCTCTAGAAAAGTCATCAGGTATAATCTTTTGTCCATTAATAACTCCTATTGCAGTAGAAGGATCTACTCTGCCAAATAATTGATCAATAATATTTGCGCCACCTACTAAACCTCCAATGGATATACTTAGTAAAAATAGGATAAGTATTGCCCATAGAAATATGTGCATTCGATTGCGCATTTTTGTCATTAAAGCCATAATTGATTCTCAATTCATAATATTAAAATTGGGTGCGAATTTATATAAGCTTGATTCTGGAAGCAATGAACATCGAAAGTAGTATGATGATTTATAAAAACTTAAATTATCAATATGAGTAACCAAGCAAAAGATAAATTAGATAATTTTAATGCAAAAATAATTCATTGTAATGATTGTACTCGTTTAGTTGATTTTCGCACTAAAATTGCAAATGAAAAACGTAAGCAATACATGAATTGGGATTATTGGGGTAAACCTGTTCCAGGATATGGAGACCCTTTCGCTTCAATTATTATTGTAGGATTAGCTCCTGCAGCACATGGAGGCAACCGAACTGGAAGGGTGTTTACAGGNGATAAATCTGCAGATTTTTTAATGATGTGTATGCATGAAGTAGGNTTNTCAAACCAGCCAAATTCTGATAGTTTNCAAGATGGATTAAAGCTTAATAATTGTTATATGACCCCCGCTNTAAAATGTGTTCCTCCAGGAGATAANCCTACCGCAGAAGAATTGAGAAATTGTTTTACTTATTTTAATGATGAAATCAACCTATTAACTAAAGCTACGTGTATGCTCGCTTTGGGAAAGATTGCATTTGATGCCTGTCTACGGTTTTGGCGTTCACAATTTGAAATAAAAGTAAAAGACTTTCCATTTAAACACCATGGGGTCTATACGTTACCAAATAATTTTCATTTAATTTCTAGTTATCACCCTAGTCCAAGAAATGTCAACACAGGCCGTTTAACAAAAAACATGATGTTAAAACTGCTTATCGATTTAAAGAAATATAGTTAATAAATTAATTAAATTTTCATGTGCGGTAGATCATGGTTTTATCGTATTTTAACGTGTAATTTGCTACTAGATCAACATGTTGTAGTGTATGGATCTATGGGTAGAGATTAGTGGTTGCTAAAAAAAAAATATAAAATAAGCTTTGGGTAGGGTATGTTAAAGCTAGTTGTAGTTCTTTTATTATTTACAAATTTATATGCGAATGCAGATAATGAATTTAGTTCATTCGCGGAACAGGATACTGTACGGTTGAATCAAACTGTAGTAAGTACCCCTCCAGTTGCTGTCGTGGAAGGTTTTAAAATAGTTCTTCGAGAACAGAAGATATCAAGAAGACAGAACCAGTTTAGTAAGATGCGTTTGGAGTCTATTGATGCAGCATCAAAAGAAAAAATGAATCAGAAA
>NZXJ01000018.1 GCA_002701945.1 Fidelibacterota bacterium | reverse complement strand
CTTATAGGAAAATTTTACCTTGATATGTTTCCTAGGCCTAACAAATATGGTCATGCTGCAGCTTTTAGTGTAATTATGGGTAAAATGACTGATAATGGATATAAACAGCCAGCCACAGCATTAGTTTGTAATTTTCCAAAGCCAACAGAATATCAACCATCTTTACTAACACATGACAACGTTGAAACATATTTTCATGAATTTGGACATTTAGTACATGGCGTCTTAACTAAATCTCCACTGGTTAGTTATGCCGGGACATCTGTGCCTAGAGATTTTGTAGAAGCTCCATCACAAATGCTTGAGAATTGGGTTTGGGAAAAAGAGTCATTATCTTTATTTGCAAAACATTATAAAACAGGTGAAGTTATTCCTGATGAATTATTGGAAAAAATGATTGCAGCAAAAAATATTAATTCAGGAACAAAGGCTTTACAACAAGTATTCTACGGAATATATGATTTTTCATTGAATGATGGATATAATCCTGATGGCGATAAATCGACTACGGATTTGATCAAAGAATTAAAAAATAATGTTACTCTATATCCATACCAAGAAGGAACACACCAACAAGCTTCTTTTGGGCATCTAAATGGCTATGGTGCAGCTTATTACGGTTATAAATGGTCTGAGGTATATGCGCATGATATGTTTTCTATCTTTAAATCTGAAGGGATATTAAACCCTAAAACAGGATTAAGATATCGACAAATTATTTTAGAAAAAGGTGGAACGGAAGAACCGATCGATTTAGTAAAGAAATTTTTAGGTAGGGAGCCTAATTCTGATGCGTTTTTGCGAAGTATGGGTATTTAATGAAAATTAATTATTTAATTATTTCCTTAATTATTTTTTATAGCCCATTACTTTTTGCTGGAGAAAAAAAATCTAATAAAGATGTAATTGAAATGCGTAAATCAATAGCTAAAATTAAGACGCGTTTCACTTTTTATCCTGAGCATTACATAACTGGACCAAGATCATCACAGGAATTAATTTTGCAAGGTTATTGTGATAATGTTTTAAATGTGTTAAATGAAAAACCTATCCATACTGGACGGGTTTGGTATCAAGGTATTAAACTACGTAATGAATTGAGGAAACCCATCCAAGAAACAATAGAATTGCCAATTGAAAAACCTAGTAAGATTACTTATTATTATTTTTCAACAGGATTATGATCTGTGTCCAATCCAATTTCACTAATAATTAGTTTGGAAACTTTATCAGCAATTTCATCATGCTTCAGACCTGTATTTTTTAAATCTCGCCAGCTACTAATAAGAATATTTAAATCTTTTTCATTAGCAAAGATTTCATCTAATATTGGAGCCGGTACATTAAAATCTCTTAAACAATTATATATGTTTAATTTCTCAATTTCCATGCTCAATATTACACATATTAATTGCTAGTCTAAAGGGGGATATAATTGGATAAATATATTAAAATTATAATAATTGTTTTAATAATTGGCTTTTTATCATTGTCCTTGCAAATCTGGTCTCAGGCGCGTGCAATCAACAAGTTGCATGATGATATTGAAAAGATGGAAGTCAAAGTTGAAGCTGTGAGGGAACTGCTCTTCCGAATTGGTTCGGGATAGTTTGTGATTGTATATTTGCCCGATCATAATGTTAAATAATTATTAATTTGGCGTCGTACCCAAGTGGTCTAAGGGAGCAGTTTGCAAAACTGTCATTCATCGGTTCGAATCCGATCGACGCCTCATTGTTGCCCGGGTGGTGGAATTTGGTAGACACAAGGGACTTAAAATCCCTCGGCCATTAGGCNGTGCCGGTTCGAGTCCGGCCCCGGGTACAANANNTAGNTTGTACTTTACTATAAGATNCAAANCACTTTATCATTCTTCTTGAATAGAATGATAAGAATTTCATAGATTCNAATACATACTTTGGTAAGGGTATGTATAACTATGCGGAGTCTAATAAATAAAGCATTTGCTTTTATCGCTTTATTAAGTGCACTCAGTGCTTTCAATTCACCACAAATTACAGATGTTTTTGTTGATCCATATTCTAATGGATTATTATATACTTTATATTCCGAAGAAAAAGTTGATATTGATAATGTCTCTAGTTGGATGTCTCCACATGGTTGGTATTATATCACAGTAAATGGCGCAACCTTNTCATTAGAGATTCCAGGTAAAATTGCTGCGATTGATCAAATAAAAGATATAGTAATAAAAAATAATCATGAATCTGGTCAAATAGCATTTCTATTATCGAAACCAGTTAATGATATACAGATTCTTAAATCTGAAATTTCAAATGCCTTTCAAGTTTCTGCTGTATTCAAAACAAATAAAGCCATTAAGCAAAGGCTTGGGGATGCATTAAAAGATGAGAAAAAAGATGATTATAGATTTGAACAAAGATCNAGGCCTTTAGCTAGAAAAAAATTACAGGATAGTATTAATCGGCCTGAAAGTATCTCTTACTTAAATCAAGGATTTAGTACTGATTCATTAAATAAGGCTGTGGATAGAATGATAGATGACTTGGTGCTTGATTTAGCGGATGTAGAAGCATTCAAGAAGGATAAAACTATTCAGAATGAAACTGAGTTTATAAGAATGAATGAAGGTGTAGAAAATCGAAATAACGAACCAAATATAATGAATGATTTTGCAAAAATCGGAGAAGTTGCAATCAATGATGCTGCAGCATCATATATAAGAGAATTNTTTACACCAAATAAAAGTTGGTATGAAGACGACTTTTTTCAACCTAAACAATCANCATTAGATAAAGGTCAATTGAAAATAACATCTACAATTGATGATATTACAATATTTATCGATGATGAATATGTAGGTTTAACGCCTATTTCTGAAAATATTGAGTTAACTGTGGGNTCTCACAAAGTTTGGTGCATACCACCTGTACCAATTAATAATAGTAGGTGGTATGAATCTCCAATAAGTGAAAATGTGATAGGAGATGTAATACATAATGTATTTATTGANTCTAATGAAGTAACAGTAGTTGATTTTGATCTTTATGTATTAAATACTTCTCCAAATTATAAAGAAAAATCTATTTACCAAGACTCTGTAGGGGCTATTCAAGGATTGGGCGAGGTTAAATCTGATGTAGATAAAGAAATGAAGCGTTTTTTAAATAAACGTATTAAAAGTATAAAAAGTTCTTCTTCCAGGAATAGTTCAACAAAAGTAGNTGATTACACAAAGAGTAAAAAGAATAAAGAAATGCTTAATGGGCCACCTCCAATAATTTCATCTGAACTCAACAATAATAATAAGCAGGTTGTCCCAGTTCTGAGACAGAAGATGATAGATAAATCAACTGATGATGATAATTCGAATAGATTTGAAGAATCAAATTCAGATAATTTTCTTGATAACATATCTATGAATGATACTATAGCAGATGAATCAAAAGACAGCGGGTCAGATTCGAGCAAGAATTTATTCAGTAGAATTTTTTCCACATTTAGGAAAAATGGTCAGGATGTTGAATCTATTAATCAGGANAGTGTTGATAAATTATCTGAAAAAANATTATCAAATAAAGATTCTGATAATATTAAAAATGATTCTATTTCTAAATATAACAAATATGAAGAAAATTATAATTCCAAACCTAAAAGTGTAAAAGAATTATTTGCTAATACGATTCCTAATAAAGATGCGGTTAAAAATAATGATCGTACAGTTAATTCAAATAGTGTTAATACTGATAAGNAAATTTCAAATCCGAAAAGAAAACGAACATTAAAAAANTTATTTTCTACAAATAANAATAAAAGTGTAAATCCACAAATAAATACTATTAAACCTAATATTAAAAGAAGAGGTACTAAGCTAGATGTAATTCGTATAGCTAGTGCTGAATATGTTAATCCAAAAGAACGTAGACCAGATAATATTAGTTATGCATTCCCTTCAAGTAATCATAGGGTATATTGTTTTACAGTTGTNAAGAATCTTNATAATCCTGTAANCGTAAGCCATTATTGGTATAGAAATGGTAATTTTATGGCTCGGGTTCCAATGGAAGTTGGATATTCAAGTTCATGGAGATGTTGGTCCTATATCACTCTAAAAGAAGGTTTTGAAGGTGATTGGAAAGTTGTTGTAAGAGGACCAAATAATGAAGAACTAGAAGAGATTAGTTTTACTATTTTTGCTAATAGAGAGCTTGTAAAACAAAAAAGATAGTTTTATTTCAATATAATATTTCCTTTTGTGATTTACTTTGATTAACTATTTTGAGGTGCGTGAAACCTCAGAGAATTGCACCTCAAACATATACAATTTATGGACTGAATGGAGCCTTAGAAGTTCTAAATGCTCAAGATTATTCAATTAACTATATAGATATTAAATCTAGAAGTNCTGCTGAAAAAGATCAGAAAATTAATAGTTTAATAAAAAACTATAAATCTAAAGTTAAAATTTTGAATGCTGATAAATTTTCAATTAAGTACANCCAACTTCGAACCCAAGGTATTGTAGTATCTTTTGAAGGGCAAATAAAGAAAGAATTNCCACAGTTTAATAATAATGATGATGATATTGCACTGTTACTTGGTGACCAAATTAAAGATCCTCAAAACTTGGGACAAATTATNCGTACAGCAGAATGTTCAGGCATTGATGGGTTAATAATTCCTGATAGAGATAGCGCCCAGATTACTAATAGTGTATTACAAGTCAGTCAAGGTGCATTTGCTTCATTGCCAATTTACTCTTGTGGAAATGTCCAACAAACATTGCAACAATTGAAGAAAGAAGGTTTCTGGATTATTGGTGTTGAAAATGATACTAATGGGAAATTATGGTATGAAATAGATTATACTGGAAAAGTGATTATTGTTATAGGAAGTGAAGGAAAAGGTATTAGACAATTAGTGAAGCATAATTGTGATTTTATAGCTACCATACCTATGCAAGGGAAAATAAATTCATTAAATGTATCAGCATCTGTTAGCGCAATTCTTTTTGAAAGGCAACGACAAATTTCAACTCAAGTAAAAGAATAATATGATAAAACGAAAATTTTCCATATTAGCACTTTCATTGATTCTATTTATTTCTGGTTGTAATTCTAANAGCAACAAGACATCAGAAATTTTATGGGATAATTATGGAGTGCCTCACATTTTTGCTAAGGATTATAATGAATTATTTTATTTGTTTGGATGGGCACAAATGCGGAACCATGCGAATTTAATGTTACGCTTATTTGCTCAATCAAGAGGAAGAGCTGCAGAATATTATGGAAAGAAGCATGTTGATTCTGATAAATGGGTCCATACACATAATATACCTAANAGAGCTNAGGATTGGCTAGAATTACAAAATCCTACATTTAAACGATATTTTGAAAGTTTTGTTAATGGAATCAANGATTATGCAAATAATTTTCCAGNTGATATAGANATTGAAAATANACCAGTCTTGCCTATAACATCTTTAGATTTGTTGACTCATTATCAGCGTGTCATNATGTATCATTTTGTAACAAATCCTAGAGATACACAATTTGATCCATATTCTATAAATAAAAATAGAGGTTCAAATACATGGGCAATTGGACCTTCAAAATCTGCTTCAGGAAATACAATGCTAATAATTAATCCTCATTTATCTTGGGGTGATATGTTTACTTGGTTTGAAGTGCAGTTAAATTGTTATCCTTTGGATATATATGGTGCAACATTGGTAGGAAGTCCATTTATAGGTATTGGATTTAATGAATATATTGGATGGGCCCANACNAATAATGTCCATGATGGGCAAGACTTGTACAAACTTACTTTAACNGATGGTGGATATAAATGGGAAGATGATGTTAAATCTTTTGATGAAAGAATTATTCAATTAAATATCAAACAAAATAATGATGATATAAATACAGAAAAATATTTAATAAAAGAATCAGTTCATGGCCCAATAATAAGAGAAGATGAAGATCATGCATATGCTTTACGTGTAGTTGGTCAAGATCAACCTTTTGTATTTGAACAATATTTTGATATGGCTCTTTCTAAAAACTTTCAAGACTTTGAAAAAGCAATTAGTCGTTTGCAAAATCCATTCTTCACTACTATGTATGCAGATCGAGATGGAAGGATATTGCATTTATTTGGAGGTAGAACACCTGTTAGGCCAGAGGGTGATTGGGATTGGTTGGGAATAGTCCCTGGGGATACACCTGCAACATTATGGCATAAAACACATTCTTATGATGAATTACCAAAAGTCATTGATGCAAAATCAGGTTGGTTGCAAAATGCTAATGATCCACCCTGGACAACAACTCTTCCACTAGAATTAAATCGGCATGATTATCCCTCATATATGTCTCGTAATTTTATGCATTTTCGAGCTCAAAGATCAGCAAGAATGGCATACGAAGATCAGGAAATTACTTTTAATGAATTATTGGATTATAAAATGGATACTAGAATGGAATTAGCAGATAGGTTGCTAGATGATTTAATTTCATCTGCGATAGCTTCAGAGGACGAGTTACTAAACAAGGCTTCAACTGTTTTATATGATTGGGATCGTTGTGCAAATAATGATAGTAAAGGTGCGATCTTATTTAAAAAATGGGTAGATGCTGTAGGCTTTAAAATAGATAATCCAGAATTATTCAAAATTCCATGGGACGAATCTAATCCTATAAAAACACCATACGGAATTAAAAATATTGAGTTTGCATTGGAGAAACTTAAATCTGTTGCTTTAGATGTGATTGATAAATATGATAGTCTTAATGTTGCTTGGGGTGATGTATATAGAATTATCATTGATGATATAGATTTGCCAAGTAATGGAGGTCCAGGTGATCCATATGGAATATTTCGCGTTACTGGATATAAGCCAATCAAAGATAATCGTTATGCTGCAATTGGTGGAGATTCTTTTCAAGCAATAGTGGAATTTAGTAGTCCTTTAAAAGCCTTAGTTAGTATTGGATACGGCAATGCATCTCAAAAAAATTCGATGTATCGAAGTAATCAAGCGGAATTTTATTCCCAAAAGAAATTACGTCACGCATGGAGGACTCGTAAAGAAATTGAACAAAACCTTTCATTTGAAGAAAAATTTTAATTTTACAAACTAGGAGATATTATATAATGGCTAATATATATGATGAAAGATCTGAAAATCATGCAGGATATAATGAAGGGACAAAAGTTGAGACAACCGTTGATCATCATGAAGTAAATAGAGATCTATCCTCTGGAAAAATATTGACAGTTGTATCTATAGCTCACTATCCAACTAGAGTTATAGCTGTAGATGAAAATGGACTAGAATGGACATTACCCCTTCATTCTATTAAAGAGTATCATGAGTCTCAAGCTACGAGTGATATTGACGTTAATAATGAAAAGTAAAATTAAATTTATAATTGAATAATTAAGCATATGTTGTACAGTAAATAAATATAATATAATGAATTTTGAAACTTTTGGTTTAGAACATAATTTATACTTGATTGGAACATTTACTATCTGGTTCCTCGTATTATTTACTGGAAAAGTAATTCTTAATTTAGAACAAAGACGAATTTTTGTCTTATTATTGATTTTTATTACAATTAGTCAAGAGTTAATCGATGATATTTTACGATGGAATGTGGGTATTTGGGATGTTGCAGAAGATCTTCCGTTACATATGTGTGGAATTAGCTTCTTCACTTCAACATATGCACTTTATAGTAAAAATCAAACTGCTTTCGAATTATCATATTTTTGGGGACTTGCTGGAGCCTTTCAAGCTATTATTACTCCAGACCCTACTCGTTTTGTAATGGACGTATCCCTTTTTTGGAACTTTTTATCTCATGGACTCATTATTTTGAACGTACTTTGGATGATAGTGATCGATAATATGAGGTGTAGAGTTGGTTCATATTTAAATGCTATAATAATAACAAATGGTATACTATTCATTATTTCAATAGTGAATTCAATATTGGGTGGAAACTATTGGTTTATTTGTGAAAAACCCGGAGGTGAAAGCCCTTTCATTATGGGAGAATGGCCTTTATATATAATTGGTTTTCAAATTTCTGGTATTCTTTTACTAGGCTTATTTTATATACCTATGATAATTTTAAGGAAGAAGGGTAAACAATTTGCTATCAGTTCATAGGGTAAATAAATATTAATGAGTAAGCTATTTCTCTATTTTTTTACTGTTTTGGGAGTGTCATTTCTATGTTCATTATTGGAGTCTTTTATACTTTCTGTCTCTCACGCACATATTAGTCTCATATCGAAAGAAAAACCAGCTATAGGAAAAAAACTATCTTATTTTAAAGAAAATATTAATCGTCCTTTATCAGCTATTCTTAGCCTAAATACTATTGCAAATACTGTAGGCGCTGCTGGCGTTGGAGCAATAACTCTTATTGAGTTTGGTAATAGTTGGGTTGCTATAATGTCTGGAATATTGACTTTGTCAATTTTGATTTTTTCTGAAATTATTCCTAAGACTATAGGTGCATTATATTGGAAGAGAATCCTCATTCCTGCAACAATTGCGGTACAAATATTAATTGTGATGACTTATCCACTGGTTATATTGCTTGAGCTTATCTCAAGATGGCTTGCAAAAGGCGAAAATAGTGATAAGGTTTCTAGAGAAGAAGTAATTGCAATGGCTGAGCTTGGTGAAGATGAAGGGACTATTGAAGAAAGCGAGAGTACTGTGATTGAAAATGTACTAATGCTTGATGATATTCCTGTAGAAGAAGTCCTCACTCCTAGATCTGTTATTTTTGCATTAAGCAAAAATAGTACTGTAAAGGAGGTTCTAGAAAAGCATAAAAATATTGAATTTTCACGTATTCCAATTTTTAATAAAGGTTTAGATAATATAGTAGGGGTGGTACGTCGACATATTTTATTAAAAAGTAAAGCAGAAGATCAATTTGACGTAAAGATTGGTGAATTAGCAAACCCTATTCATACAGTTCAAGAAATTGATTCTGTTGGTGATGTTTTAGATGAATTTGTAAAACGTCGCGAACATATGTTTATGGTAAAAGATGAATTTGGTCAAGTTACTGGATTAATAACTTTAGAAGATGCTATAGAAACATTACTTGGAGTTGAAATTGTTGATGAAACTGATTCGGTTGTAGATATGCGAAAACTTGCTCTAGATAATTGGCGAAAAAAGCGCAGGAAAACACAGGAATAATAAATAGCGGATTGAGCCAACGGAACCAGCGTATTTAATATGAATCTTTTAATTCCTCGCTGGGTACTTTATACTTTTTTTATTTCTTTTATTCTCAATGCTAATGAAAATGTTGTCCAGACATTATATTATGTAAACGAGTTTGATTTTACAACTGGACATCCTACTCCAAAATCCGAGATTAATTATAAACCACATATTCGTGTAGAGTATGATTCTTTAGATCGTATTATATCAAAAGCTAATTTTAACCGCAGAAATATTATTATAACAAAGGAATCATTTAGTTATGAATATGATTCAGATGATCCTATAGAAAAACAGAATTATGAAGGTGATGATAGATTAGTTAGGAAAACTATATTTGGTTTAAGAGGAAAAGCTCCAGATTATATTTCATATGTATACGGTATGGATTCTTTGAAAACCTGGAAGGATGATGTTTTTACTGTTGTCAATTATAATGAGTTTGAAAAACCATATTTATTTCAACTATTTGATGTTAATGCAGTTGGTTATGCTAATGCACTTTTAGATTATAATGAACAAGGTTGGTTGACCAGACAAGTATGGAAACGTTTACCAGATGGGAAAGAGATGCGTTTATGGAACTATAATTTTGATCCAGAAACAAATCTAACAAGGATTATGGAATTTGATTCAACAAAAACTTTAGTTATGGATATTCTGCTTAATCCTGATTCTCTAGAAGCTGTATATGATCCAATTTTTCCTATTGATAGTGGTTACGTAAACAGCACTGTTATATCTTTTGAATTATTAGATAGTTTACATATTGGATATATTGCTTGGCGTTGGGTTGGAGGTACTCCCGACTTAGATAGTACACATATTTTTAAAATTCCTGATAGCCTCTATCATAAACGCCTATATGATAAATATGATCTTATGTTGGATGATTATCTGATTGATGGAGCAAAATATAATATTGAATTCACAGGTAAAAGTGCATTTGACTTTGAAATAATTAAAGAAGTTATTCCATATGTTACATATGATATTACACCTCCAACTATATCTATTGGGTCAAAACCTGCCATAAATAAACCTGAATTTTATTTCACCACAGATGAACCTTTATCTCAGGGTTATATAGAATGGATTCCATTTCCTTCTACATCCCAGCAAGACACTTTACACCTTGTTAATATGAATGACAATGAACTTAAACTTGGTCTAAAACAGTACATTGTTCTTGAAAATCAAACTCCTTTATTAGATAGTGCAAAATATAATTTGCATTTTACTGCATATGATCGTGCAAGAAATCAATCTTTTTTTCAAGCAGAAGAACTCATTTTATATGATATATCTCCACCATTAGTGTACATGTATTATCCATTAAGTAATACATATGTCAATCATTTGGAAGTACAAGTTGAAGCCAGTGAGCTTTTAGCTTCTGGTCAAATAATTTTAACAGATCTTTCTGGAGTGCGTGATACTTTATCTCCACATATTTATCAATTGCCAAAAAAAGAATTAGAGCTAGGTTTACATGCTGCTTTACTAGATGAAGCATTACCTATAATGGATACTACTACATATAGTTTTAAATATATAGGCATAGATCCTGCTGGTAATATTTCTGAACCAGCAATTCGCGAACCAATTTATTACGATATTTCTCCACCTATTTATACACAAATTTTTCCAACCGTTGGTTCTCATGTAAATAATCCCAGATTATCATTCATTGTAAGTGAAGATTTAGCAGCAGGAGAATTTACATGGGCTTATAGAGAGGGGCTTAAAGATACATCTGCACCTCATGTGATTGCATTGATAACAAATGAACGAAAAGGAGATACGCGAACAAATTGGATGTTAAAAAATCAGACAGATTTAGTAGATGGTACGGTTTATGATCTTATTTTTATTGGACAAGATTTGGCTGGTAATCAAACGGGTTTTATTACGACACCAAATATTACATATGATATTACTTTACCAGTTTTTTCAATTCTTGATCCTATTGAAGGTGCTTATGCAAATTATCTAAGCATATCCTATGAATTGTCTGAACCCTTAAAAGATGGCTCTATTACATGGACAGCTTTAAATAGTACAAAAGACCCACAATCTCCTAGAATAATTTCAATGGAATTGGATGAGATGGTTGAGGGTATATCTTCAAATATTTTATTAAATAATATGACATCTTTAATTGATAGTGTTACTTATAGTATTGAGATGCAAGGGACTGATTTAGCTACCAATGTGGGTATCCCATTCAAAGTATCTGAAGTGCAATATGATTTTTCTCCTCCAATCATTCTTTTAACATATCCTACTGAGAACACATATCAATCAAAAACATTTCTTAATTATCAATTATCTGAAGATCTTCTTTACGGGCAAGTATCATGGATTCGTCTTTACACAAGAGGAGTAAAACCTGATACAGTAATTTTGCAAGGTTCTGAGTTAATTGCAGGAATTAATGATACAATTATATTTGTAGGTATGAAAAAATTAATAGATGGAGCAAGCTATGATTTAGTCTTTGATGGATATGATCTTGCAAAAAATGATGCAATTTCCCAGCGTATTAATAATGTAACATATGATTTCACTCCACCTGAGATAGAATTACAATATCCTCAGACATTATCCTCAGTAAATAATATTAATATTTCTTATACCCTTAGTGAATTTTTATTAGAAGGTACCGCTACTTGGAAATGGGTAGATGGCGTATTAGATACCAAAGAGAATATCCAAATCTTAGAACCTTATGAAAGAGAAGCTGGAGAGAAAAACTTTATCATAATTCAAAATGAACCTGAATTAGTAGATGGTGCGTATTATGATTTGATATTGGCTGGTAAGGACAGAGCAGGAAATTTATCTAATAAAGCAGTAGCAAAAAATATTAAATACGATATAACTCCTCCAGTAATATCAATTAATAATCCAACTCCTAATATTTTTATTACATCAACTAAAATCGAATATGATTTTTCAGAAGATATGGAAAAAGCTTTTGTAAAGTTTGAATATAGTGGTGGTGATTATGATTTAGGATCTCCGCATATTTTTAATATTGAAGGTGAAAACCTAAAAATTGGATCACATTTTATTGAGCCAGAATTTATTCCTGAATTAATGGAGGGAACACAATATACCTTAAGTATCAATGGTGAAGATTTAGCAGGAAATCCTGCTGATCCTGCAGTCGTACTTAGTGTTGTTTATGATGCATACCCTCCAGTTTTAGCTTTGAATTCTCCTTTACCAAATAGTTATATTAATAATTCAAAAATAAGTTACTCTATTAATGAGTCTCTTTTAGAAGCAAGTTTAGTTTGGGAAGCTACTGGTGGAGCATATGATCCAAATTCACCTCATAGAATAAATTTAAATGAAGATGAGAAAAAGAAAGGTGCTTATTTGGATACTGTTCTTATATCTCAGACAAAACTGCAAGATAGCACAGTATATAAAGTTACATTTTTTGGGAGAGATCCTGCTGGAAATGAAAGTAACTTAATTATTAATGATAATGTAACTTTTGATATTAGTTCTCCAATAATCACTATTATTGATCCTGGGAATAATCATTATACGCCGGGTACTAATATAAATTATTCTACATCAGAAGATCTTCTCAGTGCAAAAATTATATATGTTGGAACTAGTGGTGATAAAAAACGATTAAATACTGAAATAGTTATTACTCCTGAAGGTTTATTAGCCGGTATCCATAACTCTGACGATTATAATAAAGCAGATCTTAGAGACAGCGCAACATATATGATAGGATTTGAGGCAAGAGATTTAGCAGGAAACTATGCTAGGCCGGTTGGTTTATATAATTATCATGTTGATCGAACTTTACCTATTATTTCAATACTATCACCAAAATCAAATTCTTATTCAAACTATCCCTTGTTTGAATATTTTTTATCTGAAGATATTTATTATGGGAAAGTGACCTTTTTTGAACAAACTGACTCTCTTAGTTTACTTCCTAAAATAGAATTTGAATTAGATTCAACAGAATTTTCAATAGGTATTCATGGCTTAGATACCTTAGTAAACCAATTACCTTTAAAAGATAGTACACTCTATTCAATACAGGTCAAGGTGTATGATATAGCTAAAAACTGGAATGATACAACGATCATTTCAGATTTTTATTACGATATTACTTCACCATCTGTTTCAATTATAGATCCAATTGATAGTTCATTTATAAATACGAATGCGGTTTCAATTTCTAATTCTGAAGAACTTCTATCTGCCGATATGTATTGGGTCAATATCGAAGGTGATGCTGTATCTACAAGGATTAGAGAAGGAGATCTTGTCAGTGGAGAAAATAGGTTGGTGATGTATCCAACTTCACTTAATGAAAATACTCATTATGATTTATTTATTATTGGAAAAGATTTAGCAGGCAATTCTTTTCAGACAGATATAACAAATGGTATTATTTATGATATTACTACACCAATAATTACTTTAAACAAACCAACAGAAGGTGGTTATATAAATACTAGGGCTTTAAGCTATGATTTAAGTGAACCGCTTATACAGGCTAATGTTATATGGGAGATAAAAACAGGTGTTGATACATTAAGTCCTCATAGAGCTGAATTAAAAAGTGAAGAATTGACTTCCGGCAATCATGATTCAACTTTTTTTTCATATATACCTGACTTGATAGATGGAGAATGGTATGGAATTACAATGGCTGGCGTTGATCGAGCTGGAAATCAATCAGAAGTAGTTACAATTAATCGTGCAAAATATGACTTCACTTATCCAATATTTTATGATTTAAAACCAGATGCAAATCAATGGATAAGAAAACTTGATCTAGCATATACATTAAGCGAAGATCTCATCTTTGGTAGAATTGTATTTAGACATGTTGGAGGTGAGCCTGATCCTGATGGTGAATATTTAGTTCGTTTAGAAGGTAGTAGATTAAAGGCTGGTCCTGGAGGAGGTGAACTGCCTAGGAGTCTTGTACGTTTAGTCTCAGGAGGTATATACTCCATCACGTATACTGGACGGGATTCTGCTAATAATTTTGTTTCTGAGTTTATAATACCCAATGTTCGTTTTGATAACATAAAACCTTTTATAGTTCTTTCTGAACCATCTGCAACGCAAACAGTATTTGATTCTTATAAATGGCCCTACACTAATTCAGAAAAGGTTAGTTTTACACTTAGTGAAGATTTAAAAGAAGCCTCATTAACTATAGTAAATACAGGTGGAAAAACTGATCCTAGATCACCAATTGAAATTCAATTGACTAAAAATGAAATGATAGAAGGAAGCTTTATTGATTCTATTCTTTTTAATTCTGTTAACCTTATTGATAGTGCTATTTATACCTATTCCCTTAATGGGATAGATAGCGCAGGAAATATAGCAGATGGATTCACAACTTCTAATATTCATTATGATATTACAAAACCTAATATAGATCTAATTTTACCTCCAGAAAATGGAGCATTAAATGCACCATTATTATCTTATGATTTTAGTGAAATAATGTTAAATGCTAGTTTGATTATAACTCAAACTGGTGGACAACCAGATTCACTTTCTCCTCATAATGTGGAGGTAGTTATGTATGAATTAGCTGAGGGAAATGCAGATAGTGTAATTATTACAAATTCGCCTCAGTTAACAGATGGTTCAATATATAACTATGAATTTAGAGGTCAGGATTTAGCAAAAAATTCTTCTAATATTATAGTATCAAATAATGTGTTATTTGATACTACAGTTCCTGTGGTGTCGATGTCAAGACCTATAGATTCAGAAATCCTTAATACTGTTGATGTAAGTTTTTTGAATTCTGAGAATATACATGTTGGTGATTTTATTTTTACAAGAACAAGTGGTACATCGGACCCTGGATCACCTCATAGAATTTCCGTATTAAATGATGGTCTTTTAGAGGGGATGCATACAGATTGGGAACTAGATTTAAAGGGAAATCTTACAGATGGCACTCGATATAAAATTACATTTGATGGAAATGATAGGGCTGGAAATAAAGTTAAATTTACGCCTATTAGCAATGTTCTTTATGATATTAATCCTCCAATTGTAATTGTGGAATATCCATTAGATAATGGATATTTTAATGCTCCAAAGTTTACTTATTCAACAAACGAACAACTTAAAGATGCAATTATTACAATATCCCATATAAGCGGGCCTGATGATATAAATAGCCCACACACTTTAGATATTCCATCTACATATCGATTTGAAGGATTTTATCAAGAAGTAAATTTTGAAGATAAGATACAACTTGTAGATGGAGCTTCTTATGAAATATCGATCATTGCAACAGATATGGCAAAAAACACTGCAGAAACAATAATTATATCTAATGTAACATTTGATATTACTCCTCCTATATTATCAGTTATTGCTCCAATAGAGAATAGTTACTATCTAGATTTTTTATTCAATTACAATATATCTGAACCTTTATCTTTTGGAAGAGTAAATGTTCAAAGAGTTCGTGGTATGTATGATGCAGATAGTCCACATATTATAGAATTAGTTAATGAGCAGCTATCAATATTAGAAAATAATATGATAGACTTGGATCAACAGCTTCCATTAAAAAGTGGTGCCGGATATGATATAGAAATCTCGATATTAGATAGAGCAGGTAATTCAAGCGATGAACAAATATTAATAGAAAATGTAACATATGATACAATCCCGCCAGTAATTGCTGTCTTGGCGCCAAGTTTAGATGATTATATCAATTATAAAGGTATTTCTTATTCTACGAATGAATCATTACGTGAATTGGAGTTAATATGGACTAGAGTAGGAGGAACACCAGATTCGGATTCTCCACATTCTGCTTACTTACCTAAGGAGTATCTACCGCAAGGAAGATATGAGAATATTCGTTTGGAAGACAGTCTCGCTTTATTAAATAATACGGAATATAGTTTATCTATAATTGCTACAGATCTTGGAGGAAATAAGAGGAGTAAAGTTATCAATAAAGTAATATATGATGATTTAGTACCTGAATTCACTATTACTCAACCACAATCAGGAAGTTTTATTAATACATCTGCATTATCGTATAATTTGAGTGAAAAATTAATTGAAGGTGCAATTATTTGGGAACCAGTAGATTTATCAGGAGGGAGTCCAATTAAGGTTATTCTCAAAGAGAGTGAAATGAATTCAGGATCATTTAATGAAATAATATTTGAGAATCAGCCTGGGTTAATAGATGGTTTATTGTATAACTTATCTATTGATGCTTATGATAGAGCAGAAAACAGACTCTCTATCTTATTAAGTGATAGTGTTACCTATGATATAACACCACCTGATTTTACTGATATAGCGCCTGAAGCAGGGAGCTATGTAAACTCAGCAATAGTAAAATTCACAAATACAGAACAACTTTTTAGTGCTGCAGTTATTTGGGAAAGAATTGATGGAGAAGTAGATAATAATTCCCCTCATACAATTGATATACCTTCAGAATATTTTGCAGTGGGCCCACAAGAAACTTCGAATATTACCACTCCTGATTTAATTAATGGGACAGTATATAGGTTGACATTAAATGGAAGAGATTTAGCAGGTAATGTATCAGGTGTTGTGTATCATAATATGAATTATGATACTGAAAATCCAGAACTTAGAATTATTTACCCCCTAGAGCAGCCTGCGATAAATAATACAGATATAGGTTATGTGTTATCAGAGCAACTAGGTTTTGCAACTTTAAAATATACGTGGCTTGAAGGCGCTGAAGATGGAAATAGTCCTCACATAATAAATTTAGATGCAAGGAGTTTGCCAGAAGGTGAAACAAATAAATATCCATTAAGTCCTGCTCCATTTTTAGTTGATGGGTCTAAATATAAAATAGAATTTGAAGGTGTTGATCGTGCTGGTAATAAAAGCAATATTTCAATTAGAGAATCCATATTGTATGATATTACTAAACCAATATTATCTATGAGTGTGCCTACTGATGGGCTTGTAAGTATAGGTAAAGAAATAAGCTATAGTGTATCAGAAGATTTAGATAAATCTATGGTTGTATGGAATAGTGTAGGCGGTAATAATGATGTAAACTCCCCTCACAATATAGAATTATTAGATGCTGAAAAGATGAAAGGCGATTATGATTTAGTAATATTAAACAATACATATGAATTATTATCAAGCACAACTTATAACGTATCTATAAGCGGTACAGATCCCGCTGGAAATGAAAGCGAACCATTTGTAATAAAAAATGTGGATTATGTGAGAAAAATCGATGGACAATGGATATTTAAAGGAGCTGTAATTACGGTAGTTTGGAACTTTACGACTACAAGTGGAGATGATGGTTTGACAGGTGATTTTGAACAATGGATTCAAATGGGTGCTAAGGTAAGTAATCGAGAAAAAGGAACATTTTCTATAGATTATTCAGTAAAGCCTTGGTCATTAGATTGGACAATGACTTCATCTGGAATTAGACGTATTAGTTTGTTTAATTTTGGCGATAATGAAACCTTAAATGTTATAACCGGCGAATCAAAACCGGAGGATTGGGAAGATGGGCAAATAATGCAATATAAATATAACCAATAATTTATCATGATTGTTTGACGTTGGAGATCCAATAGATGCACACTAAATTCGCCGACGATATTTAAACAATTTTATCTTAGGAATTAATATATGGCTAAACAACAATCATTTGCAGACAAAGCCTCGAAAAAAAAAGGAAAGAGTCTTGGTACGTTTGTTAAATATATCAAAAGTGTATTATCTGAAAAAACTGGTCATTGGCGGTTTAATGAGCAAATAGTTAATATTAAAGATGGTGAAAATCTTGATAGTGCTTTAAAGCGAATTGAAGAAGAAAAACAAGCATTAGATATTGAGATGCCTACAGATAATGTAGAAGAAGCACCAGCGGAAGAAGCAGCACCAGCGGAAGAAGAAGCACCAGCGGAAGAAGAAGCACCAGCGGAAGAAGAAGCNNCANNNGANGAAGAAGCACCNGCTGAAGAA
>NZXJ01000017.1 GCA_002701945.1 Fidelibacterota bacterium | reverse complement strand
CTTTTGGTTGTCTAGAGAATACAATTTCAACTGATTTAAATAATCCATCTATGAGACATGATACATTATCTGTTTCTTCAATAACCGCTTTTAATTATCAGACTCCACCTAATCTTGGTAATTCTACTTTATTATATTTAGGAAAAGATTCAAGTGGATTTGAAAATCCGTTTGCAATTTTTAAAGTTCAAAGCAACAGTATCAATTCTTCTGAGACTTTTGATACGATGATGGACTCTTCTATAGATATAGATAGTGCAAAATTTATTTTAACATTAAATAATGATACCATTGAAACAGGAATGATATTTGATTTGTATTATTTCCCAAATTCTGGTGATTCTATTTTTAATGAAACNAATAGTAATTATTTAAACTTGAATGAGAATGATCTTAATCCAGTATANATNTCGAGTAGTAGATTATTTCAAATAACACCTGATTCTAATGAAACTATATTTCCTACAGTTTCATTTAATGTTTTAANCATTATTCATTCATTTATAGATTCTTCAAATATTGACCAAAATAAAACACTGATGGTTAAGTCTAAATTTGATTTATCAGATGTCTTATCTTTCAAAAGTAGTGAATCTGGCTTTGCTTTTGCGCCCAAATTACAAATTTTTACTCATGATACGACCTATCTAGATTCAACNTCAGATTCAATTTCAGTAGACACCCTAATGCATGAATTTATATCTACAGATGATTTATCTATAATTATTCCACCTTCTGTTGATACTACACCTGGTTTACTTACTTTAGGAAGAGGTTTAGCATATAAAGGGTTAATAGAAATACCTAACTTAGATTCTATGCTATCTCCATTACCAATACAGTCAATCATTACCAAAGCTGAATTGTCATTTTATTATCCTTTTGATTCAACTGAATCAAATTTCTATTTACAGGTACAGCCTGTATTAGATACAATTCAATATGGAGAACTTCAAGGTGTGTTATTAGATGATCCAATTGATGTTATTCCNAATATTCTACCAGTTGTAAATATTTCTGATAATGGAAAGGTTAGTCTAAATATTAGAGAATATTTACAATTAATTTATTTTGGATATGTATCAAATTATGGATTGAAACTAGAGGTAATAAATACTTCAAGTCCTTTTAATCTTTATTCAATTTTTGCAGATACATCTGTATTGGACTCTCTAAACCCTGAATTATTTATACAATATGTTTCGCCTTAATAAATACTATCTATTTTTAATTTTATTGTGTTCCTCTANTAAAGGTCAAGATGTATACAGTGCGTATGGGCTTGGTGAAATTTCATTAGCACACAACGCGTCTGTTATAGGTGNCGGAAGTATTGGTCTAATGCCTGACTTTCAAAGAAAAATTTCCTTAAATAATCCGACCACATGGATGAATATGCCTTTTGCATATATATCTATTAATTATGGTGGTGTCCAAATACAAGATAAATTAAAAAATTATGAAAATATTTTATCAGGATTAAATCAATTTCAATTTATTCTTCCAATTAAAGGTANATATGCAATTGGTATAGGTTTACANCCCTATAGCTCTCAATTATATTCTTTAAGATCTGATAATAGTGAAATTAAGTATATTAATCAGGATACACTTAATTTTAATAAAAGCATCAATGGTGGTGGTGGTATATCTGACTTTTCTTTTTCTATAGCAGCAAAGTTAACAAATTCAGAAAAACTGGCTTTAAAATTTAATTATCTCTTTGGTTCAAGTAGAAATCAGATTGATTTTTCTTATAATGAAGGAAATAATGGGATAGATGATGATTTTGATGGNGTNATAGATGAATCTGGAGAAAATGATATTAATTATATTTACAACCAAAGNAATATTTATGATGGAGCTTTAGTTAATGCGTATTTATCATCAAATAGAATTAATATAGGAAAACGAAANTTAATAATAAGCCTATCATTTAGTTCTGTTTTACATCCATTTAGAGTAAGTAATTATTCATTTTATCCGTTTGAAGACATAAATGGAAATGGTTATTATGATTTAAATGATTTTCCTCAACCTGCAGGTAATGATTCCATACCACCTGCAGCATTGAAAACTGAATTAAAAAACCAATTTAAACCTTCTCAATATTCTGTTGGTTTTAACTATGAATTAACTCAATTGCTAAATGTGCAGACTGAGTTTTCATCTTGGAGTGATGTATCAAAAAATAAATCTAATATTTTGTCAAATATTAATTATCAGTTATCTGATTATAATCATTTTAATATATCAGCTATTAAATTTGCAAGGGATCTACCCAGGTTTTGGTACGAAGCATTACATTTTAGATCTGGTATATTTTTTCGTGAATACCATTTGAATAAGTATGAATCAAATGAAAATAATATTACCCAACATAGTTATAATGATATAGGATTATCTGTCGGGATTGGTGTTAAATTTGGTTTGACCAAGAATCAATTAGATTTTGGTTTAAATTTTATCAATAGATCAGATTCATTCAACAGTGATAAATTCATCACTAATTTTAATATAGGACTTACTATAGGAGATATATGGTTTGTCAAACGGAGGGCTAAGAAGTAATGACGCTTTATTATAAAAGTATAAAATATAATTTTAAAATTCTTTCAATATTTATTCTAGTTGTTTTGAGTATGATGTGTGTGCCCCCACCAGATTCTTCAGCATCTGATGATAATGAAAAAGAACAAGCATATTGGGATTCAGTTCGCACAAAATTATGTCCACGAAAAATGAGCAGTGCTGCAGAATATTATAAAAATAGAGATTGGGNATCTACGGTTAGAATTTATGGAGATATTGTAAANTATAGATGTGATCAGGATGANCCTGAAGAAGTATATCAATATTATGCAATTGCATTTGAGTACTTAGGAAAGTTTGATAGTTCTGAATATGTACTTTTAAAAGGATTGCAGCTTCTTCCAGATAATATTAATCTTCGAAAACGTCTAGCGTATTCATATAAAAAACAAGGTAAGCTTGATCANGAGATTATGGAATATAGTCGTTTATCTGACCTTATACCTGATGATGTTACTGTTAAGACAGAGCTAGCAAAACTATATGGAGAGCAGGAATTGTACGATGATCAAATCGACATTTTAAGACAAATATTAGATATTGATCCCAATAATGAGAATGCGCAAGGTGATATAGCTAGAGTGTATGAGCTGACAGGGAGAGACCCTCTTCAAATATATGGAGAAAGATTTAGAAATAATCCTGATAATGTTTCATATGGTTTAGATTTTGCNGATCGTTTATTAAACGCAGATAGACCGGANGATGCGATAGATGTATTAAAGCAGGTAATTCGACAAGATGAAACAAGCAAAGTAGCATANCGTCAGCTAGGATTAGCATATGATAGATCCGAGAATTTCAATGATGCATCAAATGCATATGAGAAATTACATGCCTTAGATATNCGNGATTTTAAAGTNGCAATTAAAGTNTCTGATGTGAATATAGCTGCTGGAAATTANGGGAAAGCAATGCGTTGGGCAGAGAAAGCAATTACTTCTTCTAAATCNGGAGATGCATACGGTCAACGAGGTAACGTCTATTACAAGGCTTTACAGGAATGTAGATCTGCAGATATTTCTGATGATGATAGGATTATAGCTTCTTTAGCNCATCAAAGTTTTAAGAAAGCAGAAGAAAATGGTTACAGAAGGTTCAACAATTCATTGCTTTGGTTGGAAGAGAATGAAGTATTATTTGGCCGTACTCATTGGTTTATGCTTGATCCAAAAAAGCAAAAGCAAGGATANGTTAAACCTGAATCTGAATGCTATAATTGGGTTGAAAAAAGATTAGATAAAGATTCAAGTTGGTAANCTATGTTTCCTCATGACTAAAANCCCTCTTAAAACCTCGGATCCTGAACTATATAATATTCTATTAAAAGAAGTAGTCCGTGAAGACACCACTTTAGAATTAATCGCTTCAGAAAACTTTGTTAGTTATCCAGTCTTAGAAATGGCTGGAGGTGTAATGACCAATAAATACGCAGAAGGCTACCCAGGGANTCGGTATTATGGTGGCTGTGAATTTGTTGATCAAGCAGAAAATATAGCTAAGGATAGAGCTAATAAGTTATTTGGAGTTAAATACTCAAATGTTCAGCCGCACTCTGGTTCACAAGCAAATATGGCTGTTTTAATGACATATCTTAANCCTGGAGATACGATTTTAGGCCTTGATCTTGCACATGGAGGTCATTTAACGCATGGAAGTAAAGTAAACTTTTCTGGAAAGCTATATAATTCAATCTTTTACCAAGTTGATAAAGGTTCAGGTTTAGTGAATTTTAATGAAGTACTTAAGTTAGCTCGAGAGCATAAACCTAAATTGATTATTTGTGGAGGCTCTGCATATCCAAGATTTATTGAATTTCCAGAATTCAAACAAATTGCAGATGAAGTCGGCGCCTTTTTAATGGCAGATATTGCGCACCCATCTGGCTTGGTTGCTGCAGGTATTCATCCTTCTCCAGTTCCATATTGTAATGTAATTACAACTACNACACATAAAACNTTGCGAGGACCAAGAGGAGGAATGATTATGATGGGAAAAGATGANCTAAATCCATGGNATNTCACTGCNCCCAAATCAGGAAGGGTGAAAAATATATCAGAATTGTTAGATAATTCTGTTATGCCTGGAGTNCAAGGCGGACCATTGATGCATATTATTGCGGCAAAAGCCGTTGCGTTTGGAGAAGCATTATTACCAGAATTTAAAGTTTATGCACAACAAATTGTTGCTAATGCAAAAGAAATGGCTGATGAATTCCTTAAAAGAGATTTTAAGTTGGTTTCTGGCGGTACCGATACNCATGTGGTTCTTATNGATTTAACAAATAAAGGGATTACTGGTAAAGTCGCAGAAAAATCCTTAGAGAAAGCTGGAATTGCTGTTAATAAGAATATGGTTCCTTTTGANGANAAGAGCCCTTTTATTACNAGTGGGATTNGANTAGGAACCCCAGCTATTACAACTAGAGGAATGGGGAAAGATGATATGAAGAAAATAGTTTCTCTTATTGATATTGTGATTAATAACCCTAATGATGACCATAAAGTTGATTCAGTAAAAGCTGAAGTAAATGAATTATGTAAATTTTTTCCTTTATATCCAGAATTGAGAGATTAAATCTGATACCTAAAAGAACGCATTTATTTTATCCTGTAAAAAATAAACTATTTCTTTTAATCACTGTATTATTTTTTACTAACCAATCTTGTTCGACGACAACAGTTTTACGTACAAGTCCTAAAACTGTTGAAACATTTATGGTAAAAAGATCAGATTCTATTTTAAGGAAGGATTTTTCAAAAGCATCATCGGATAAATTATTAAAACAATCTACTTTTTTAACAATGACTGGATTTGGTTTTCTTATGGAAAATGCAGAAAAGACTTTAGATGAAGATTATCAAAAAGGAGTTGAGTTATATAGTGAAGCAAATAAATATTTTGAAAAAGCAGTAGATTTATCAAAAAAATATTTTATAAATAAATACCCAACTTTTGATATCTGGTTAAAAGGAAATAATAATAGCGATATAGAATTTATACAAGATGATGTTGAAGCTTTGTATTGGTTAGCAGCTGCATATGGTGGTGCAATAAGTTCTAGTCGTGGAAATCCACAATGGGTAATACATTTACCGAAAGTTGGTCAATTAATTGAAAAAGCAATATATGTTAATCCAGAATGGAATTATGGATCTCTTTACTCTGCAATGATTACATATTCTATGACATTATCAGATACACCTGAAAAAGATTGGGATGATAATGGATATATTGGTGGGTACAATAGATTTGGCGCAGAATCTGAGACCATTGGTTATTATAATATTGAAGGTGTAAGAGAAAGTGAATACGTAGGTATTAATGTTGCAACAGATTATTATAAATTATCTTTGAAAGCATCAAAAGGGATGGATTTAAGCGCTCACATCAGTTATGCAGAAAATGTATTGGTATTTCAACAAGATAGAAGTGAGTTTATTAAATTGCTTAATCATGTACTTCAATTTAAAGGTAATAAGATAAAAGATTTAGAATTAGGTAATTATATGGCAAAACAAAGAGCTCAGTGGCTACTGGGCAAAACAGAGGAGTTGTTTTATTAAATGAAAAAAATAATTTTTATCCTTCTAACCATATTTATTTGCGATTTATCTGCAAAAAAAGTGATAATAAAAATGGCAAGCTTAGCTCCTGAGGGCACTGTATATCATGGTATGCTGATTGAGATGGGACAAAAATGGAAAAAAGCTACGAATGGAGAAGTTATACTACGTGTTTATCCAGGAGGTATTGTAGGTGACGAGAGAGATATGATAAGAAAAATAAGACTCGGACAGTTTCATGCCGCAGCCGTTTCTACTGAAGGATTACATGAAATTAATCCAGATGTATATGTATTTGCTTTACCCTTAGTATATGATAATTATGATGATGTAGAATGGATGAGATCACAAATGGATGGTAGAATACGAAAAGGAATGAATAATAACGGATTTGAATTATTAACATGGGCAGATGTTGGTTGGGTACATCATTTTTCGACAGAACCAGTCATTTACCCTGATGATTTAAAGAAATTGAAAATGTTTGTATGGGCTGGTGGTTATAAGTCAGCTGAACTATGGAAAAAAGGTGGTTTTCAACCTGTCCCATTAGCTTCTACGGATATAATGCCAGGCTTGCAAACAGGTTTAATTCAATCTGCGGCTACAGTTCCTATTTTTGCTTTATCGCAACAATTATTTGGAATTGCTAATTATTTATTAGATATGAAGTGGGGTCTATTAACTGGAGCTTTAATTATTGATTCTAGAACTTGGAATAGGATTAAACCTGAATACCAAAAAGAAATGATATCAATATCAAAAGAAATTATTGATTCTAAAACAGATGTTATTCGAGATGGTGGAGAAGCAGCAATATCAGCAATGGAAGAATATGGCTTAAACGTACATCGTCAAACTCCTGAAGAGTTAAAACTATGGAAAGAATTTGTAAGCTCATGGGCAGACGAAATTCGAGGTGGATATATTCCAGTTGAATTATATGATACTGTTCAAGAAATAATGGATAGAAAGCCAAAATAACAATTAATTAATGAAAATAAGAGAATATATAAACCGATCTGAAAACCTTCTTACAATTGGTGTATTTAGTATTCTTACAATTTTCCCTGCAGTAGAAATCTTTACACGCCTAATGGGACGTCCAGGAATTCCCGCTTCTCCAATTTTAGTTCAACATATGACATTATGGATAGGATTTATTGGTGCAGTCTTAGCTACTAGACAGAACAAATTGCTATCATTAACTAGAGACCCTTTATTTTCACCAGATTCAGTATTCAGTAATGGTCGATGGATAGCTAAAAATATTTCATTTGTAATTATTGGAGCATTATTCTGGGGGAGTATTAACCTAGTAATGATCGAATATAATTACCCTATTCAAATATCTCCTGGTATATACCGATGGGTAATTCAATTAATTATGCCAATTGGTTTTTTGCTTATAGGTTTTCAAATATTAATAAAAAGTTCTAAAGAAAATTCTCTGAGAATTTTAATGTTAATTATTGGAATACTTTTTGTTTTTATAGGAAATAATGATGTGTTCAGAGATAGTGTTTATTTCTTATGGATTTCTGTAGGATTTATTTTGTTTTCTATGATATATGGTACACCAATTTTCATAGGTCTTGGTGGGCTTGCTGTTTTATTCTTTTGGCATGACTACACACCTATATCTGCTATATCCGCTGAAACATATAGAATTGTTGTTTCTCCAACATTACCTACTATTCCATTATTTACGTTAGCTGGATATATTTTAGCTGAAAGTAAATCTTCAGAAAGAATATTTTATTTATTTAGAGCTGCCTTTGGTTGGATTCCTGGTGGGACACCTATTGTAATAGTTTTTTTATGTGGTTTTTTCACAGCATTGACAGGCGGTTCTGGCGTGGCTATACTTGCACTTGGTGGGCTTCTTTTTCCTCTACTCAAAAAAGAAGGGTATTCTGAACTATTCTCTTTAGGGCTCATTACTCTTGCAGGATCTCTAGGTTTATTATTCCCTCCAAGTTTACCCTTAATTATTTATGGTGTAACAGCTCGAGTATCAATAAAAGATCTGTTTATTGGAGGTCTAATCCCTGGCATAATAATAGCTCTAGTTATCGCTGCATATTCGATTTTTCAAGGATATACTCAACATGTAGAACGTCAATCTTTTAGTATTCAAAAAATAATTAAAGAGTTGAAAAATAGTTTTTGGGAAGTAATAATACCTTTTTTAATACTATTTGGAGTTTTTGGTGGCTATACGACATTAGTCGAAACTTCAGCTACTTTGGTTGTATATATCCTATTTGTTGAAGTATATATATATAAAGATTTAAAATTAAATGACCTACCAAGAATAGTTTTAGATTGTGCAACATTGATCGGTGGTGTGTTAATTATTCTGGGTGTCGCTATGGGATTTACTAGCTATCTGGTTGATGCGCAAATACCAATGTTATTAATGGATTGGGTTGAGCAGAATATTTCATCAAAATATGTATTTTTGCTTTTATTAAATATTTTATTACTTGTGGTTGGATGTTTGATGGATATTTTTTCTGCAATTATTATAATAGTTCCTTTAATCACTCCATTATTAACCTTATTTCCTGATATACATCCAGTGCATTTAGCAGTAATTTTTATAGCAAATCTAGAATTAGGGTATTTAACACCACCTGTTGGTATGAATCTCTTTCTTTCTGCATATAGATTTGAGAAAGATATGCCAACTGTTTATAAAGCAACTCTTCCTTTTTTCTTATTAAGTGTATTGATAGTTCTTGCTATTACTTATATACCAATTATTTCATTAGGGTTATTAAAATTATTAGAATAAGTGGGAAAAATATTATTGATATAATGTTTGCTATATCACAATAATAAATTATACCTTGTTTGGTTATTATTTAGTTAGATATATTTACAAAAGTCAAAGGGATTTACATATCGATTATAAAAGTTAATAGTTTATAATAACAAATATGACTTTAGTATTTCTAAAGTCGGGAGAAAAAAATGAAACGTATAGCGTTTTTACGTGTACTTGTCCTTTTGACAATCATAAAGCCAATAAATGCGCAAAGTGAGGCTGGTGCCGNATTTTTATTAATTTCACCTGGNGCTCGTGCAGGNGGNATGGGTGAAGCNCAGGTTGCTGTTGCNAATGATGTATATGCNAGCTACTGGAATCCTGCAGGTTTAGCATTTTTACAAGGATCAGAACTTGCTTTAATGCATGTCAATTGGTTGCCAAATTTAGCTGATGATCTTTATTATGAATTTTTAGCCTTTCGNAAACATTTTCCATATCTGGGAACATTAGGTGGACATGTAATTTATTTGAATCTCGGTGAACAAATTCGTATGGGAGAAACACCCGATGATTATTTAGGTAAATTTACTAGTTATATGATGGCTGCTACTATTTCATATAGCGCATTATTATCTAAGAATTCATCNTTAGGGATCAACGCAAAAATTTCATACCAACATCTAGTAGAATTAGGAGCTGGAAATGAACAGGGTAAAGGAACTTCTACGGATTTTGGTTTTGATATTGGATATTTAAGAAAAGAATTTCTAAATCCAAATCTTAATCTTGGTCTAACGATGACAAATATCGGTCCAAAAGTTTCTTTTATTGATCCTGCTCAAGCNGATCCACAGCCTACTAATCTTACATTAGGTTTTAACTATGCTATTGTTAATAGTGAGTATAACAANCTTAACATTGTTTATGATGTTGANAAGCTTCTAGTNTCTTCTTACCCTGCAATGGATTGGGATGGTGATGGATATATTGGTGGATATGATGAAGATGGTCATTTATCTGATAAGAACGCAGATTATAATAAAAAAGGTCAACAAGAAACTGAACACACAGATCCAATTTATTTTGCTATTTTTACTTCTTGGGTGGATGATTGGCTACTTGGTGGGGATATTGATATGGCTACTCCAGGTAATGATCCAGATAGACAAATAGGTGGATTTCAGTGGGATGATATTAATGGAAATGGTGAAATTGATCCTGATGAGGGAGAAATGATTCCTACAAACTCTTCACCAGATGATGCTTCCTGGGGTGCTTACAATGAATTTGGACAAAAAGAAGTAGGCAGTGGGAAAAAAAGAACCATTCAGAACGAACTTGATAAGTTGGTTCATAATATTGGCTTAGAATATTGGTATTCAAGCTATTTTGCACTTCGAATGGGTTACTTATACGATAAGATTGGTAAAATTAATAACCCNACTTTTGGTGTAGGTCTACGATTTGCAGGATATGGATTTGATTTTGGATATACTTCAGGTCAACCAGGTCATCCACTTGCAAATACTATGCGTTTTTCATTAAATATCGAATTCTAATATTTTTCTAAAAATTATATATTTTTAATGATTAGGATACTTTTAATCCTCATAGNACTAATTAATATTTCATTATCCTCTCAAATTAATAGCNCGAGAGGTTTTGTTCGAGTTGCTGCNATACGCGTATCATTTATAGAAGATAATAACCCTGGAACTACAGGNAACGGTTCATTTTTATANAATGCTCCAATTGATACATGTGGTAAGTATACTATTGATCCCGTTCCTCANAATCGATCATATTTTGAATCTCAGTTACGTGCAGTATCTAATTATTATAAATCGGTTTCATATAATAATTTCGGTATTGATTTAGACAACTCAGCGGTGTTCCCACTTGATGAAGAAATAACCTATATGCTCCCTCAAGAAATGAATTATTACCATCCATTTAATCAAGATGATATACATGATGAAAGGATAACGGAACTGCTTAGAGATGCTATTGAANCTGCATATAACGCTGACAGTATTGATTTTTCTTTATATGATCATATAATAGTTTTTCATGCTGGTATTGGCCAGGACTTTTCATTACCATTTTTAGATCCTACACCGGAAGATATTCCCTCAACGTTCATTGATATAGAAATGTTGAATACCTATCTTGGTGGGCCAATACAAATATCAAATACGATAATTAATCAAGGTATAATTTTACCAGAAACTCAAAATCACTTATTTTTTGAAGAATCAGACAATATATTTTTGAATGCAGAAGAACCTTGTGATTATCAATATGGATTGACAGGAACTTTTGCACTAATGTTAGGCTTTGCAATAGGCTTACCGCCGCTTTGGGATACAGAATCAGGTCAAAGTGGAATTGGAATTTTTGGACTAATGGATCAGGGATCAAATAATGGACGTGGTCTTATTCCATCTCCTCCTGATGCGTGGACAAGAAAATTTGCAGGTTGGGAAAATTCAGTTAAAATTATTCCACCTGCATCAATTAATCTCCCTAGTCGGTCTAAAGATAATATCATAGAAATTTCTATAAATAAAAATGAATATTTTTTGATAGAAAATCGAACAAACTGGTATAGAGATAATATGTATATTGATTCCATTCGATATATTATTTATGAAAGATCTCAACGTTATCCACCATTTATCGAAATTTTGTTTGATTCTGTATCAATAGATAAAGATGAAAATGGAGTAGTGACAAATATTTATGATTACGATTTAGGGTTGCCATCTAGTGGATTATTGATTTGGCATATAGATGAACAAATAATTAGAAATGGTATAGATAATTATTCTATTAATAGTAATCGTTTACATCGAGGTGTTGATTTAGAGGAATCGGATGGAGCTCAAGATATAGGGTTTCCATCTATATTTTTGTTTTCCGATCCTTCTGCTGGATATTTTGGGGATATGTGGTTTAAAGGTAATCTTGAATACGAACGATCTAACCCTGATATGAAAGGTTTATATCCAGAGTTTAGTCAGTATACATATCCATCTACCAACTCTAATTCAGGTTCTTCATCATTTATAAGTATAGATAATATTGGCAATCAATCAGATACAATGAGTTTTAATATTTATAATTCAATATTAGCAGATGGATTTCCAGATTCTTCATTACATATCAGGATGGTTTTTGATTTAGATGATGATGGAATAATGGATATTATTGGTGGAGAGGATAGCCTATGGATAAGCCAGGAAAATGATGCATCAAATAAAAGTTATTTTTACTCAAGCTCTAATGAAGTATATAATATTTCTATTGGATCAAATAATAATACGAAGAGCCTAATTATTCTGGAAAGAGATAGTGTAGCATCATATGTCAATTTTTTTCAAAAAACTCCAAATGATCCTTATTTAGAATATGTTTTTTCTGATACTATAAGCTTACTTGATGCGGTTTATATAAATGATTTTTCCTCAAACCATTTATATAAAGATATTACAGATGATTTTTTCAATTCTGCATATGTGAAAAATATTGAAGGCTTTACCGATACAGTAGCACACATACCTTTATTATCATTATCTGATTTAGATCTAGATGGTGACGCGGAATATTTATTTATCAATAATTATGATGAAAATGCATCGCAATCTCGTGTTGGCAAGCTAGAGGCAAAGTATATTGATAATAATATAATGGTTAGTGGCTTTCCTGTAGATTCTGTTTTAAATGATTATCCTCCATTAATTAAAGATCTTTATGGAGATGAACATCCAGAAATTATCGTACAAAATCAACGTGGTGAGATTCTTATTATTAATTGGAAAGGTGAAATACAATACCGATTAACAGAATATGGATCTTTGATTTGCTTAGCTGAATTGCAAGGTAAAAATGCAATTGTTACTGAATCAACGGTATGGTTATTTGGAGATGTAAGCAATAATACAGGGAATGAATGGATTACGAGAAATCATAACTTTGGAAATACCCGAACTCTGCAGCTACAAAACCCAAAAATACCTTATCAAACAATATTAATGGATAAAAGTAAAACTTATGTATATCCAAATCCTGCATATGATGATCAAGTTAAATTTCGAATAGCAATTGAATCAGCAGATAAAGTAGATATTATGATTTATGATTTAGCAGGGTATTATATTAAAAAGATTAATTTTGAAAATCCCATCAAAGGAGCTATTGAAGAAAAAGTTTGGAATGTTGAAGATGTAGAGCCAGGCGTGTATTTTGCTAATGTTACTGCCTGGAAAGATGAAAACTCAGAAACATTAATCCTTAAAGTGGCAGTAGTGCATTGATTATTCTATTACATAGAATCATTATATTTATTTCTTTAGCACAGTTCACCTATGCTCAGAATTATTATAATCACCCTGAAATTGAGTGGAGAACATTTGAAACTGAAAATTTTCAAATTCATTTTTATAATTCTACTGAAGGGACTGCAAGAGAAGGCGCCTATGTCGCAGAACAAATATATCCACTTATAACAAATATCTATGATTATAAACCAAATCAAAAGACTGATATAATCTTTTTAGATACAGATGATATCTCAAATGGAGCTGCATATTATTATGATAATAAAATAATGATATGGGCTTCTCCTATGGATTTTGAATTAAGAGGTAGTCATCGTTGGTTACAAAATGTTATAACCCATGAATATGCTCATATTGTTTCTATGCAGAAGGCTATGAAGGCTGGTTTACGATTTCCTGGCGCTTATCTGCAATGGCTTGGATATGAAGATGAAAAACGTAAAGATGTATTGTATGGATATCCCAATCGACTTGCAAGCTATGCTATACCTGGGACAGTTGTGCCTCCTTGGTTAGCCGAAGGTACTGCGCAATTTATGTATGATGGGGCTGATTGGGATAATTGGGATACCCATAGAGATATGATACTACGTGATAGAGCAATGAATGATAATTTATTATCTTTTACAGAAATGAACACCTTTGGAAAAAGCGGTATTGGTAATGAGTCTACTTATAACTCTGGTTACAAATTGTGTCGCTTTATTGCATTATCTTATGGATCTGATAAACTAAAAGAAATATTAATGAATTTATCATCACCATTTCAGTTTTCAGTAAATAATGCAATTAAGAAATCTATAGGTATATCTGGTGATAAATTATATGAAGATTTTAAAGAAAGCTTAAATAATGGTTATAGTCTATTAACAAATAACATTATAAAATCTAGATCAAATGCTAATATTATTACGGATAAAGGAACTGCAAATCTTCACCCCGCTT
>NZXJ01000016.1 GCA_002701945.1 Fidelibacterota bacterium | reverse complement strand
TCGTGTGTTTGTCCCTTCTGTTGAAAAAGGTGTTCAATCTACTTGTGTAGATGGAATTCTTGCTGGTTATCGAGTAGTTGATCTAAAAGTGGATTTTTATGATGGTAAACAGCATCCAGTTGATTCTAAGGATATTGCATTCCAAATTGCAGGTAAGGGAGCCTTCAGAGATGCATTCAATAATGCTCAACCATGTTTGCTTGAGCCAATAATGGATGTAGAGGTTAGAGTTCCTGAAGATTTTATGGGAGATGTAATGGGAGACGTATCAAGTAGAAGGGGAAAGATTATGGGTATGGAAACCGAAGGGAGCTTTCAAGTTATAAAAGCTAAAATTCCTCAATCTGAATTATACCATTATTCTACTGCTATTCGTTCATTGACAGGTGGCCGAGGTTTACACTCTGAAAGCTTTAGTCATTATGAATATTTGCCTCAAGAATTACAAAAGCGTTTTATTAATGAATCTCAAAAAGATGATAATGAATAATTATGCGGCAACTTTGGGCACCATGGCGAATCAGTTATATTAGAAATAAAGATNAAAAAGGTTGCGTCTTCTGTTCAANGCAAAAATCAAATAATGATAAAAATTCATTAATCTTATCCAGAGGNAATCATTCGTTTGTATTAATGAATTTATATCCTTACAATAATGCGCATCTTCTTATTACTCCNTATAACCATGTTGATACAACTGATCAGCTAGATATTGANACTTTAAATGAGATAATTTGGTTCGCTAATGAGTCTATGATTATCATGAAAAAGAATCTTAATACTGATGGATATAATTTTGGTGCTAATATTGGAGCTGCAGGTGGAGCTGGAATTGAAGATCATATACATTTTCATNTCGTGCCTAGATGGAATGGAGATACTAACTTTATGCCCGTTATTGGAGAAACAAAGGTTCAAGTTCAAGGGCTTCAAGACACATATAGNGAATTGAAAATTCACTTTGATAAAATAATGGATAAAAATTAATGGATTATTTTTCACATTCTTGGTTGCCGTATCTTTATCTATATGGAGTTGGTGGAATTTTCTTTTTTTCTGGTGTATATCTTGTTTGGAAAACAGGTGCAATTGATTTAAGTAAATCGCATCATCGTACTTGGATGAAAGTTTTTTTCTTAGGATATGCTTGGTTTATGATTGTTCATGGTTTGTTCACATATTTTGCTCTTCAATAGTCTATGGAAACTTTTCATAATATAGGAACCTCAACTGATTGGATAGTAATGGTGATTTATTTTTTAGCCATTATGTCATTTGGAACTTATTTTGGAAGATATACTAAAGATACTTCGGACTTCTTTTTTGGTGGTAGAAGATTCAGTTGGTGGCTAATAACAATGTCTATTGTGGCTACTGGAGTAGGAAGCCATAGTTTTGTTAAATATTCTGCTAAAGGGTTTGAGCATGGTTTTAGCTCATCAATGACTTATTTGAATGATTGGTTTTTTGTGCCTTTCTTTATGTTTGGTTGGTTGCCAATAATAGTTTATTCAAAAGTTCGTTCAATTCCAGAATATTTTGAAAAAAGATTTAACCCTTCTGCAAGATTTTTGGCAACAATTTTACTTTTANTNTATATGATTGGTTATATAGGTATTGGGTTTTTAACTCTGGGTAAGGCTGTCATCCCAATGCTTCCAGAATCGTTTCAAATCTTTGGCAGTATAGTAGATATTACATTAATGAGAGCTATAATTGTCATTGCTATTATTACAGGTATTTACATTACTTTTGGAGGTCAAACAGCTGTAATATTTACAGATTTACTACAAGGATTTATATTACTTTTTGCTGGATTTCTATTATTTATTCTTGGCATTACTTATGTGGGTGGAGGTCAAGAGTTTTGGGATCTGTTACCGTTAACCTGGAAATTACCCCTTGCAGATTTTAATGAACCATCTAGTTTTAATTTCGTAGGTATATTTTGGCAGGATGCNGTTGCTGGCTCAGTTGGTTTCTTATTTATGAACCAAGGTTTACTAATGCGATTTATGGCATGTAAAAGTGTAAATGAAGGTCGTAAAGCAGCAACTATAAATATATTATTTGTTTTACCTCTATCTGCAATTGTTGTTGGAAATGCAGGTTGGCTTGGTAANGCCATGTCTGTTATGGATCCTGGGATTGTAAGTCCAAATACCAGTCCAGATGAAATATTTGTTGTTGTTGCAAGTATAGTTACTAGTCCTGGGATATTTGGATTTATTATGGCTGCGCTTACAGCAGCTTTAATGTCAACTGTTGATACATTAATTAATGCCACAGCTGCAATATTTGTAAANGATGTATACAGACCTATAATGAAGTATTTGAAGAAAAAGTATGATAATAATAAACAAAAAGATAANCAGGAGTTATTTGCAGCAAGAATAACTTCAATTGCAATTACTGCAGCTGGAGTTTTATCAGTTCTAGCCTTTATACAGTTTCCCACAGTATATGAAGCCCATGGTTATTTTCATTCAACTTTAACACCTCCTTTGGTAGTCGCAATATTCATGGGCGTTTTTTGGAAAAGATTTACTCCTGCAGGGGTAATTACGACATTTTTAGGTGGTGTTCTTCTCATGATATTAGGAGCAAGGTTTCCTGAAGTTTTTATTTCTCCATTTGATCATGGTATCGAAATGAATCCAGATCGTCCATATTCNTATATACGTGCCTTTTATAATCTTATAGTTTGTGTGGGTGTAGGNGTATTTGTTACTNTAACAACTGTTATACAAAAAAATATAGCTTCAACAATTAAGAGTAATAAAAATAGTAAAAGCATTATGTGGGTATTATCAGTATTTACGGGTGTTGTTTATTTATTAGCAATCCTTGGGTTCAGTTCTCTACAATTTATTTTTCCTGTATTTATTATTGTTCTTGTTCCAATAATTGTTACTTATTACAGTGACTACGATGAAGAATCATCAACAAAGGGTCTTACTGTATATTCTATTAATGAAGCAAAACTTGCATTTAAAGGATCTAAGGTTAATGAAAAGCTTGGAGAGACTGTTGAGGTAAATTTCTTTGTGTCTGATCATGAACAAGATGAAGTTATGTTTTCAAAAAATGATCTATTGAAATTAGGAGCTGAAGTTGGGGACTTAGTTTATTTATCTGATAAGCGAAAATGGTTAGGGGGTTTAAAATCTATACATTCTAAAATAGGAAAACCTCACAACGAAGATGGAAAAGTATATTTAAGTGANGATCAAATTGACCATGGCCTGTTNGATAANGGTAAAATGTTAATTGCTGAAAAAGAAATGTAGAGATTTGAAGGAATATTAAAATAATATAAATTCGCTGCGCTTATAAATCACAATAATTATTCCGGAGTAGCTCAGTTGGTAGAGCAGGTGGCTGTTAACCACTTTGTCGGGGGTTCGAGTCCCTCCTCCGGAGCAAATTAAAACGGACAAGTTAATGTCCGTTTTTTTTTGTAGGTATTAATCCAAGTAATTATATCTTGTAATTTGTAGACGTAAATTCAATCACAAACTTTAAATAATTCATCTATATGCCAAAGAATGATAAAGAGTTACTTAGTCGCTTAAAAGAAGCTGATAAAAATTCATTCCGGGATTTATTTACAAAACACCATCAATCATTATTTAATTTTGTATTATATAGGTTAAAAGATGAAGTAATTGCTGATGATATTGTTCAGGAAACATTTCTTCGTGTGTGGAAGCATAAAAAAAATATAAAGCCAAACCAGTCATTTTTTTCTTATATAGCAAAAATAAGTAATAATCTATGTATGGATTATTTTCGGCATGAAAATGTTAAAATACGCCATCAAGATTTTATACCGGAACCTACACAATCTGATATGGATAATCCTGCTGATCAATATGAATCAAAGATACTTGAAGAAAAAATACAAAGGATAGTTAATTATAATTTACCAGAAAAATGTAGAGAGATATTTATTTTAAGTAGAGTTAATGGTTTGCCAAATCAGGATATAGCTGAGTTATTAAATATTTCACGTCGGACTGTTGAGAATCAATTATATCGTGCCCTTAAAATATTGCGTTCCAAATTATCAAACTATTTGTAAGTATTTATAGATATATGATCGTTATATATACGTGGAAAGAAATTTTATTAATTTATAGAGGAATTAATTGAAAACTTTTAAAAATAAATTACCCGATGATTTAAGATCCATTTGGGATGCAACTAGTAATTTGAAAACGAATGCAGCTGTAGATACTGCAGATGCTTGGATGCGCTTAGAACAAAAGCTTGATAAGAATGAAATTTTGCCTTCAAAAATGCGGTCGAGATCATTTTTTCCTACTTTTCAACCCAGGCTTGCCTATGCGTTTACTTTTTTAGTTATTTTTATTCTATCAAGTCCGCTTATTTATGATAAAATATATCATGTCTCTATACATGCTGAACGGGGAAGCCAAAAAGAATTTAATTTATCTGATGGTACTTATATTAAAATTAACGCTGAGAGTTCTTTAAAATATAGAAGAAACTTTAATTCAGAATCTCGAATAGTTAATTTAATTGGAGAAGGATATTTCCACGTAGAAAAAGGAGATTCACCTTTCATAGTTAATACAAAAAATGGTTCAGTTACTGTACTAGGAACTAAGTTTAATATAAACTCAAGAAATAATATGATTGAAGTTGTGGTTAATGAAGGGGCTGTTGCCTTTACTCCAATTATTGAAAAGCAAGAATCAGAAAGTATAACCGTTAGTAAAGGGCATTACATAGATAGCGGCTCTCTATCTCCTCAACATATCCCGCATCCGGAATACCCAGGGTGGATTTATAATAAATTGATTTTGAACAAAACAAATCTTGAGACGGTATGTGATCAAATTGAACGTAAATTTAATGTAAATATTAAACTTGATAGCAATCAATTGAACAAAATATCTATAACTGGAGTAATTGATGCTGAAGATTTAGATGGGGTGTTAACAACTTTAGCCATCCTATCTCAACGGTCATATAGATTTGAAAAGGAAACATATATCTTTTACTAATACGTTATCTATTCTTGGAATATTCTTATTCCTTAATACTACATTAATATTTAGCCAACAATCTCCAATAAATTTTTCTTATAATGATAAATCACTAAAGAATGTGCTTGATTCATTGGTTTCTATTTATGATTTAAATATAGTATATAGAGATCAATTAGTTAACGATATCATTATTAGTGCAGATTGTAAAAATTGCTCAAATGATGAAGCAATAAATTCCGTATTGAAAAACACTTCTTTGGATTGGGAAAAAAATAAATCCCAGTATATTATTATTAATAATAGAAATAAAAAAACTATATCAGGATATGTCGTTGATGGTAATACCGGTGAATTTATACCACACGCAAACATATACATAAAAGATAAATATTTGGGTGTAATGAGCGATGAATATGGATTCTTTAATTTATCTGGTGAAATAAATGTAACAGATACATTAATTATTTCATACATAGGATACCATCCTCTAAAAATTCACAATAATAATTATATTATTTATTATGAATTAATGCCAAAGATTATTGGAGCAGAAAGTATCAATATTTATGGTGAACAGATTGAGTTTTTACAACGATCTACAAATTTTACAGATCTAGCATTTTCTCCTAGACATATAAAAAACCTCCCAAATATAGGTGAAAGTGATATTTTTCGATCTTTACAGTTATTACCAGGAATTCAAATGGGTAATACTGGTTTTGCTGGATTATATATACGTGGTGGAACACCAGATCAAAACCATATTATTCTTGATGGAATGACAATATATCAATTAGACCATTTTTTTGGATTCTTTAGTTCAATTAATTCTAGCATAGTAAAAGATGTGCAGATATATAGAAGTGGCTTCCCTGCAAAATATGGAGGAGCTATATCAAGTATCATTGATATTACTGGTAAGTCTGGAAGCACTAAAAAAAAGAAATTAGACCTTTTTACAAATATGTTAAGCGCAGGTTTTGCTTATCAGCAACCTTTATCTAAACGTGGTAGCTTAGTTTTTGCTGCCCGTCGATCATTTACTGATCAATATAAAACAAAATTACATGATAATATTTGCGATTTTTTAACATCTGGTACTGGATTAAATATTGGCACTGAAATACCATCTGATACCGTATCATATAATTCAGAGTACTTACCAAATTTCTATTTTTATGATATAAATGGAAAATTCACATATTTACCAACAAAAAAAGATATCATTTCAATTTCATTTTATGAAGGTAAAGATTATTTAGGAGAAGAAAAGATCTTTGACTTTCCGTTAGATTCTATTGGAGTTAATAAAGTACAAATAAATGAAAAAACAAGATGGGGAAATAATGGAATATCTGGTAGATGGCTCCATCGTTGGTCAGATAAGGTTAATACTCAATTATTTTTCTCCAATACTAAATATCATAGTAATCATCTACTTAATAGCTACTGGAATCTAGATAATACCACTACTCCAGTTTATCTTTCTCAAGATGAAAATCAAATTACTGATAAAACATATAGATTAAATTCAATCTATAATATTAATCAAAATCATACTATTGAATTAGGTATTTCAAATACTACTTATAAAACAGACTATTCTGTACAGTTNGGTGATTCTGTTATATTNATTGATGAAAGCATTAATGGCAATCTTTTTGAAAGTTATTTTCAAGATAAATGGAATATTTCANCANATATTGAAATATTANTTGGAATTCGATCTGAAAAATTTAGTAAAAGTGATGAAAATTATTTTGATCCNAGATTAATAGCTACATATCGCTTATCAANTGATCTCAGTATAAAAGTATCANGAAGTCGTACACATCAATATCTAAATAGNTTTAGTAACGATCTAATTACTAATGGAAGTAAGTTTGTTTGGTTAATTCCAAATAACTACATGAAGCCAATGAATTCATTACAAAAAACATTTGGCATAGAGTATAATTCATTAAATGTATTTATGAGTATTNATATGTATAATAAAATTTTAAATAATATTTCAGATTTTTCTCAAATAGTATTTCCTGTTGATACATATAATGAAATTACTAATAATTTGATTTTTCAAGGCGATGGTGAGGCAAATGGTCTTGAAGTATTCATTCGTAAAAAGAATGGGTTTTTAACAGGATGGGCTTCCTATAGTTATGGTGTTATAGAATGTAANTTCCCAGAACTAAACGGTGGNAANATTTTTCTNGCTGATCANGATAGAACGCATGAGCTTAAATCAACTTTAATTGGTTCATTGCGGAAATGGACTTTAAGTGTTACAGGCCTTATTTCATCAGGGCGAGTATATACACCAAATGATAATCTTATGATACGTGAAAATGAAAACGCAAATTATACCCTACAAGCAGAGCCAGGNACAAGGAATAGCAAACGTTTACCAGCCATACAACGAATAGATCTTAGTTTAAACCGATCAATGAAGTTCATAGAAAAGAAATTAGATGTAGGAATATCAATTTTTAACGTATTTGACCGACGAAATATTAGTCATAGATCATATAATTTATCAGTAGATCCTTTTATCGCAACCGATGTTGTAATGCTTGGTTTTACGCCCACAATTTCAATACAGCTTGGTTTNTAANATTTATCTAATAAAAAAAATAGTTTTTTCGAAATATTTTTCGATGTAACATTATATTCAACGNGTGAAATGAATAAAATATTGGATAATATGAAAAAGAAAATAATCATATCANCAATACTTATTTTATCAACTGTCTCTGCNCAGGTAGGACCTGCTTTATCTTCTCAAATTTATAAGGTTGGAGATATAGTATCTGATTTTTCAGGAGCTGTTTGTTCGGAANTTAATCAGACAATTTCTTTGTATGANTATAACGGTACTGAAAATTATGGAGATTATTATGTTATTTGGTTAGTATTTTTCAATTCAACTAGCCGAAGTTGNCAGCTAGAAGCATCTTATACTCAAACAATATCTGAACAATTTTCTAACTTAGGTCTTTTTACAATCGGTATTGGTAATGGTTGGCGAGAAACAATGGAATGTAAAGGTTGGCAAGAATCATTTGGTGTCTCATACCCAATTATTGATGATAACAGTTCTGATATCCGAAATATGTTTACAAGAGGGACTGTTCCACACCATGTACTAATTAATCATAATATGGAAGTTGTATTTACTTCTCGAGGATACATTATGCCACCATTCGGGAATGAATTNCTAGCAGTATTAAACAATTCATTATCTGATTTATCAACTTTATCATTAGAAAATGTTTCAGTGCCAATTAGACCAGGAATTCAGAATTGCTATCCTAATCCATTTAATCCTTCTGTTACTATTAATTTTGAATTANCTAACCAGAACTATACTAATATTTCAGTTTATAATTTATTAGGCGAAAGGATAGATAAACTTGTTTCAGATAATTTTTACGCAGGAAGTTATAGTATAAAATGGGATGCTTCAGCTTTTCCTACTGGTGTTTATTTTTTGAAATTAACTACTCCTTCATTTAGCGAAACTCGCAAAATAATGTATTTGAAATAATACATTATTCTATCCATTCCATATTCCTATACNAAAAAGNANACCTGTTACACTATGCATAATAATCGTTCCCCAATTTGCAGGTTGNAGTAATCTATTATTGTAATATTTGTATAATGTACGAGTTGCTGTAAAGCCAAAATAAACTGCCAATAATGCTATTAAGGATAACATAGGAACAGTTCCATTGAAAGCTAGTATTACTATGCTTGCAAATGCTGAAGCAACTAATGCTACATANCCTGCTCTAGCTTTTTCTGGGCCAAAAACAACAATTAATGTATTCTTACCNGTAGCTTTATCACTATCATAATCAGGAAATTCATTCATATAGACTACTGCAGCAATAAGAAATCCAATAGGAATTCCTGCTAAAAAAGCTTCTGGTAAAAGTTGNCCGGTTTGAACAAGAGCACTTCCAGCAACCATTAAGGGCCCAAAATTAAGACCTATGAGTAGTTCACCCATTCCTTTACGAGAGGAAAACTTGAATGGAGGCGCAGTATAAAAAAGGCCTGAAAAAAATCCAATTAAACCTAGCCATAGAATTGATATGCCAGATTTTATGATTAGAGGAATTCCTACAACTGCACTTAGAGTAAATGCAATTATAGCGACAGTTAAGATGCCCTTAGGGGAAATTAGGCCCATCTGAATGCTCCTACTGCCACCATTCAAACCTTTATTACTATAATTGTAATTCCGTGCATCAGTTCCACTTATATGATCAAAATAATCATTGGATGTATTTGTACCTATATGTAGTAATGAGCCAGCAAGCAGAGTCAANANAAGCCATCCCCAACTTACATCTTGTCCGAGCATAGATGTTACTGCAGCACCNGCAAAAATAGGNACAAAGGTTGCGCTTAAGAANGGAAGACGCATAATTACCATCCATGTAAATATCTTTGTTAATATGCTAATCTTAGGTCTTACTTCATCAGGGGTTTTATTTTTAAGTGGAGTAGTGACACCACAATATCCAATATGTTCACCCTCTTTACCTTTTGTTGGGGTAATTTTTATATGACAGGGTATCTCTTTGCCATTTTTATGTAGAAACACCGTATTCCCTTCCCATGCACCTTTTATAACAGCCTCATTTAACCAATTAGCAACATGACCTAAAACTATCTGACCATCACTGAAGTCGCTTACACGACCCTTGCCGATCATTTCTCGCTCTGAATATCCAAATAATTTTACAGCACCTTCACTTAATGTTTCGATTTTCCCATCAAGATCACATGTGATAACACTTTTAAGTTTTTCGCTCATTATTTTCCTTATTTTGAATTTGATTGAAAATTTTCTTTTGATTTATAACAGCTAAAGTTAAACGACTGATACATATGAGATCTTCTTTTTCATTGGTTATATCAATATTCCAAACTTGTATTTTTTTTCCAATTTTTATGGGTGTTGCTTTTCCAAAGACCCAACCAGATCTAATGCTTTTTAAATGGTTAGCATTTATTTCAACACCCACCACAGCTTCTTTTTCCCAGTTGATATGTAAACTTCCGGCAAAACTTCCTAGTGATTCAGCAAATGCAACAGATGCACCACCATGAAGTAATCCGTAGGGTTGTATCGTTCTTTTATCTACCGGCATACGGCCACTAACATAATCTTTATTAGCTTTCAAAATTTCAATACCAATATGACCGACCATGGTATTAGAATTAAAATTGTTAATTTTATCTGTATCGAATGTTTTTTTCATCATCTGTTGACGCCGAATATAAATAATAATCTTTTTTGATGCTCAACACATTAATGTAATAAGATTCTAATGTTAAAATACAAAAATAGATCAATATCACATTTAATTAGTTTTTCATTTTTATTGTATAATTAATAAGCGTACTTTTTTTAATGAATAACTTTTTATACAGATTAATAGTCTTATCCATTATAATGATAAGTTGNAATCTTTATAGTGATGAAGTAAATATTACTAAAGGACAAATTGCTCCAGATTTTACTTTACTGGATCAAAATGGAAATTCTCATACTCTATCCTNGTACCAAGGCAAAAGAGTAGTGGTTTATTTTTATCCAAAAGATGACACTCCAGGTTGTACAAAGGAAGCTTGTGCAATTCGTGATTCTTATGATGATTTTCGTAGTCAAGATATTGTTGTATTTGGAATCAGTTATGATAATTCTGTGACCCATCAAAAATTTATTAAAAAATATAATCTACCATTTAATTTGCTGTCTGATTTGGATAAATCAGTTTCAAAATTATATGGTACTAAAGGTGCTTTTTTCCCAATGAGAAAAACATTTTTAATTAATGAAAAAGGGCNAGTAGTTAAAGTTTATAACCAGGTTTCTGTTTTAGACCATGGAAATGATATTTTACGGGACTTTAACGCAATAAAAAATTAATTCATCTATTATGGTGTCCCAACACCATGAATATACACTAATTGTCCTCCAGTATATCCTGATAATATTACCATTATAAATAATAGTAGTATAAAAGCCAAAATAAGTTGATTAACCCTTTTATCATTTTTGTTTTTTAGAAATAGATAAATCCAACAAGTAAATAAAATTATTGAACTCCATGTAACGATATTTCCAATTGTTTGGTGTTTGTCAATTAAAATAAGAGTCTCTGTTGGATATCCTAATTCACCTGCTTTTTGCATCTCATTTTGACCTGATAAAACAGACGCTAAAGAAAAAATTNCTGANAANCCAATNAGTAATAATCCTATTGAATCATTTATCCAATTAGGTNTAAGTATATGTAAGATTTGAAATATGAGAGCAGCCGTTATAAAAGCAATGGGAAAATGCACAACTGCAGGGTGTAGAGGAAACTGCATAATATAATTTACAAAGCAATAAGGCCCGACAAAAGTCGAGCCTTACTTGTAGCCCGTAGGAGAATCGAACTCCTGTTGCCAGGATGAAAACCTGGAGTCCTAACCACTAGACGAACGGGCCAATACTTTTAATATTTAACAAAAAGCGGTGGGCAATCTATTGATTCAGTATTTATTGGTCAATTGGTTTATGATTCTTCCTCATCATCTTTTGATACATCTAACATATCTAATAATTCACCACTATTATGTAATTCCATAGTAATATCTGCACCACCGATTAATTTTCCCTTNACAAATAACTGAGGAATGGTTGGCCATCCTGAATGTTCAGAAAGTTTAACACGGATCATTGGATCCACAAGAATATTCACATCTTTATATTCAACACCATAGTGATTTAATATCTGTACAACAGAATTGGAAAAACCACACATAGGCATTTCTTTCGTTCCTTTCATATATAGAATGATAGAGTTGTTATCAATTTCCTGAACTATTTGTTCTTTTAAATCCATAGTTACTCCTCTGTTTTAATTTTTTCCCATTCAGATTTTGAAAGGGTTTTTAACTGTAAAGCGTGAATTTCATTTGTCAAATAANTNCCTAATGTTTTATAGACTAATTGGTGTTGCTCTACAAGCGATAAATTTATAAAGTCATCACTTACTACAATAGCACTAAAGTGGTCGCCTGTGTCGGTAGTGTCTTTAACCTCAACATGAACACTATTTATTCCAGANGAAATTAATTCTGATACTTTACTTGTTTCCATAAACTTGATTTATTANAANAATAACGATATGTCAAATTATAATGCAGATGATTATAATTAAAACATTTATAGTCTTATTTAATAAAATCTTTTCCTTTGTAGTTTTTTACTGACCAAAGACTGTAAGATGCAATTTCTTTTTTATCTCTTATTGAGTATAAAATATCTAATAAATGTATNTCTTCAAAATAGGGTTTATAATAATCTGGGAATGTTTTTCCTCTTTTAAGAAATAAATAATCGTTTCCTTTAAATGAAGTATCATCGTAAAGAAATGAATACAACGTAGAATGATAGTTAATGGATAAGGTAGTTGCCTNAAGATCAGGGTTAAGATAGAAATTAATCATTGATGGTATTTGATAATTATCAGCTAGAATTCTCTTGTTCATTAGTTCTGGGTTATCCTCTAGATATTTTTTTAATTCGTCATCAACAACATTATAAATNTAATAGCGGTTTGTTATATCTGTTTTCCCTTTTATTGGGAGAATTGGGAAAAATGTTTGAATTGTAACGGTTAGNATAAGAACAACTGAAAAGATAATTTGAAAAAGAAAATGCTTGCGAAGAACNGGCCAAGANTCANCAACTNAAATACCAAAAAGAAATATACCACCATAAAATATAGGNGCAGGCCAATTTACTTCCATGCGAGAAAAAAACGAGTGAAAAAGGAAATAGCATAATGGTANAATGGTAACAAAAATAAAATATTGAATTTCCACTTTTATAGATTTCATTCTTTTTATGAATAAGAATGGTTTTATAACACTATAATAAAATAATATAGGTCCTGCAGTCAAGAATAGTCCAGCCCATAAACTAGTAAAATCAGACCAGTTTCCACCTTCCATGATGTGGGCACCTTGATATCGAACAAAAGCTAGATCATTTTGAAGATTCCAGATTATAAATGGCATAAATAATATAAGAGCAATTATTAGAGATGCGTAAAAACGTACATTAATTAAAAAATGACGTTTTCTAGAANTGANTATTGGAAATAAAATAATACCAAGAGCAGGAAATAAAGCTGANACTTTCGATAATATTGCAACACCTAAGAAAATTCCCCCAATATAAAAATATCTTTCATGAATAAAATAGGCCTTATAATAATAAACAATAGCCATAATTGAAAAGAATGCCAATGGTACATCTGGAGTNACTACAACTGAATTAGTATGAAACAACATATTGGCAGAAATTCCTAAAGACATAGCTATACCAGCCATCTTGCTAAAGTGTTCTTTGCCAAAATTATATAGGACAAAGGATAGAATAATTAGCATTACTATGGCACTCAACCGAACAGTAAAGCTATTTTCTCCAAAAATTGTAAAAAGATAGATTAAATATCCTATTACAGGCCCATGATCAATATAGCCCCAACTAAGATGGCGGGCATACATTGCATAGTAAGCTTCATCATCTATNAGTAGAGTGTTTCCAATGAATAACAANCTTAGAATAACTAGAGTTATACTAATTGTATAAAAAAATATTTTAATATTTTTATTCATTAATTATTGATACAAAATTAATTATCATATTACGATTATATAAATAATTTGCTTATTATCGCATTCAATATTGATGAAAATATTTTATTATATATTTTTTATTTTTGCTTTAGGACTTCAAGCCCAAGAATTTGGTACGATCAGTGGTTTTGTCCGCGATCAAGCTACAGGTGAACCCTTATCATATGCGAATGTATTTATTAAGGATTCAAATAAAGGNGGCATAACAAACCTTGATGGATATTTTGTATTAACACAAGTACCAGCTGATTCCGGTGAAATTGTTGTTTCAATAATTGGTTTTGCAATGGTAACTCAAAAATATTATCTAGAAGCTGATCAAAATCTTAGATTGGATTTCCGATTACAGCAAACAGTCCTGGAAGGTGAGGTAGTAGATGTATTTGGAGAAGCTCAAAAAATGAGAAATCTTGTAGAGCCGAGTAGAGTAAGTATTGATTTACGAACCTTAGAATCTACCCCAGCGTTTATTGAACCCGATTTATTTCGGACAGTTCAACTATTACCAGGAGTGCAAACTTTAAATGATTTTTCAAGTGCATTATATGTCCGGGGTAGTACGCCAGATCAAAATCTAATCATGTTAGATGGCATTACTGTGTATAACCCATATCATTTAGGTGGTATTTTTTCCACGTTTAATACAGATGCTATAAAGGAAGCAGACTTTCATGCAGGAGGGTTCCCTGCAAGATATGGCGGCCGAATGGGAGCAATTTTAAACGTTATAAATAGAGAAGGAAATACAGAAAAATTCGAAGGCCATGCAAATATTTCCCTTATTTCAAGTAAACTATTAATGGAGGGTCCATTACCAAAGTTTAAAGGGTTAAAAGGTTCTTGGATGATTGCAGGTAGACGTACTTACTTTGATACTTTTTTTAATGCCATATGTGGAAACGCGTGTGATGAAGCAGGTTTTAAATTCCCATATTTCTTTTATGATTATCAATTAAAAGTAAATGTAGATGTGAATCAGGATCATCGCCTGACTTATAGTCGTTTTTATGGAGATGATGTTCTAGACTTTAGTTTTAAACCTACAGTTGATGAATATTATGATATTAATTCGGATTACTATGAAAAATCAACGAACACATTTGGTATTGATTGGCCATGGGGAAATCATACAAACAGTCTAACATGGCGTTGGCTTATTAGTCCTCAATTAGTAGCACGAACATTTTTTGCAACAAGTAGATATCGTTTTCATTTTGATATGAAATCTAAATATGAAGGAACATGGTCTGTAGGAAATGAATCAGGGAATTATCTAGATCAATGGAGTTTTGATTTTTATGACTATGTTGATGATCAGACCATAGAAACTGAAATATCTTGGCATGGAATTGAGAATCATCAAATCATGGGAGGGCTTCAATTAAAAAAAGTAGATTATGATTTAGGAATGGAATTCGAATATAAAAATTTGGATACAACCTATTATGCTAAACCATTAGAAATGAAACAACAAACTATTGAAACCTCATTATTTTTACAGGACAGGTGGAAATTTTCACCAAAGATTGATCTTCAGATTGGTGGAAGGATAATGAAGTATTCACTTCATAATAAAATGTATATTGATCCTCGTTTCGGATTAAAATATTTATTACAGCAAGATTTATCTTTGAAATTTTCTGTAGGAAGATTTCATCAATTTCTTACAATTGCAAATCCTGAAGATGAGACGCTGCGTCTTATTGACTATTGGTTAGGAATCCCTGCTGATCGAGCTGCACCNTGGGCGGATCATACTATTCTAGGAATAGAGTATTTATCTGGAAGCAATTGGCTCTTTCGCGCAGAAACATATTATAAACACTTTGAGAATCTGATTACCTTGAATCAGGGTGAACAAGTCACAGAANGTAATGACCAAGTTAGCACAACACCNTTNAATGAATTCTTTGATACGAGAGCTTTTGCGTATGGTTTAGAGCTCTTATTTAAGAAGACTGCAGGANCATCNCGAGGTTGGATTGGATATACTTATGCAAAAACCATGAAGCACATTCAAAAACACGGATGGTACCACCCCAAATATGATNGAACNCANACTCTAAATATTGTTGGTGATTATACTGTACCTTTTTTCAANAATTTACATTTTAATTATGCTGTTCAAGCATCAAGTGGACAACCATTTACACCNCCCATTGGGCGATATAATCATTTTGAGGCATACCATGACCCTATAAAATCAGATTTGTATCAAAATGAACAATTTTTAGTAGGGGAAAAAAATGCTGATCGACTTCCGATTTATTTTCGTTTAGATTTAGGTCTTAAACAGAAAAAATCACTATTTGGTTTTCCGTATGAGCGATATCTACAATTAATTAATGTGACAAATCACGTAAACCCACTTTCATATCAATACAGAGCTAAAGAAAATCGATTAACAGGTGAAACCTTGGGATTAGAACGAGCTGCAGTACCAATGTTTCCATTCTTTTTTACTGCAGGTTATAGGATAGAACTCTAATGCGATATATATATATCATAAGCATATTTTTCNTTTCTTGTNCCATTGAGCNACCTGATTTGGAATGGGAAGATGTTACTTCCGATCATGAATCAACATTGAATATCATTGGCCTTCTTTCAACGGATTCTCTTAGAACAAGTTTTGTGAAAGTGCAACGTACATTAGATATGGAGGAAGCAAGTGACTCTTTAATTAGAGATACGATTGGTTCAAGTATTTATATTTACTATACATCTCGATTTATTGTGCGAAATGCTGAAGTTGTAGTTAGTAATGGTGTTAAGGATTATATATTTGATTATACAGATTTTATTTATGATGTTGATATGGATGANGCTTTACAAGAAGTATATATTTATAATGGANATGATCTGAACCCTCAACCAGGAGAAACATGGACTTTACATGTTTCAGCACCAGGCGGATTTGAGGCTACAGGACAAACAATAATACCCCCAACTCCAAAATTTTTTACTGAAAATTTACCGGACACCTTTCAAGTTTTTCGTGAAATGGAAATGAATTGGTTAACAATGAATGATAACTATCAATTAATAAATTCAGCACATCTGGGTCCAATATGGGATAGTTATCTATGTGGAATTAATCAAGAATATATTATCTCACCAGAAGAAAGTTCAGCAATTTTTAGAAGAGAATGGTGTGAATCAGAGCCCGATGATCCATCATGGAATAACTATTTATTATTTTTTAGTTTAATGAGCATGGATGAAAATTATTTTAATTATTTTATAAAATTTAGTGATTCGGAATTTACAAGTTCTTTTGGATCAGGTGGTTCTGGTCGGAATTTTGGTATTAATGGTGGAATTGGTGTATTTGGTTCTGTTGCTGTTGATCGTCACTCCATGATAATGATCCCATAAAATTAATTATAATGTATTTTTTTATTTTTTACCTAAACTTTATATCTAAATGAAACTTATATCTTGGAATGTAAATGGTGTAAGAGCTGTTGTAAAAAAAGGCTTTTTGGATTGGCTTGAAGAAGAAAAGCCAGATATTGTTTGTTTGCAGGAAACCAAGGCTCATGTAGATCAGCTTACCTCAGAAATTCTAACTGATCACGGATANCATACATATTGGCACTCTGGAAAGAAAAGAGGATATAGTGGTGTAGCTACATTCTGTAAAGATGAGCCATTATACGTTCAAGAAGGGCTTGGTATTGAAAAATACGATGATGAAGGACGAGTTATTATCACTGAGCATGAGAATTTTCTTTTGTATAATATTTATTTCCCTAATGGACAAAAAGATGAAACAAGATTAAAATATAAATTAGATTTTTATGATGATCTATTACCAATCATTAATGAACAGGTTCACTCAGGAAATAATGTTATCGTTACAGGAGATTGGAATACAGCACATCATTCGATTGATTTAGCAAGGCCAAAAGAAAATATAAACACATCTGGATTTATGCCTATTGAAAGAGAAAAATTAGATCTGTATGTTGAAAATGGTTGGANAGATACATTTCGATTATTTCATAAAGAAGGAGAGAGATATTCTTGGTGGACATATCGATTTGGTGCTAGACAACGAAATGTTGGCTGGCGTATAGATTATTTTTTTGTTAATGAGAATTTTGTTGAAAATGTAATTGATGCGGATATTTANCATAAGGTGTTGGGATCAGATCACTGCCCNGTATCCATTGAATTAGATATTTGATCATAATATACTATGTGATGCAAATATCTGAAATCATTGATTAAATTATATTATAATGTTTATGAATAAAAAATTTCTTATAAATATTATCATATTAAATTTTCTAGCTACTTCGTTTATGGTGGCTCAAAATGGAATTTTAAATGTAGGATTTGATATTGATGATACAGTTCTGTTTTCAAGAGATGTGTTTCTTAACTTACCAGATGATAAACGAAATCCTACTGATTTTGGTTGGATTAATACACATGATAGTGATTACTCCATATATATTACACCAACAGTTGAATTAATTGATTATTTCCGCTCCAATGGGCATAATGTTTTTTTTATNACTGCTCGGCCAGGACCAAATGGAAATATATTAGCTGAATTTTTAACTAAAGGTCTTGGGTTTCCAGTAGAAGTAAATAAAAATTTATTTTTTTCACCAAAACAAACNATTAAAGGAAAGCGTTTTACTACAAAGCATAGACTAATGAAAAGGTTAAAGATAGATTTGTTTTATGGTGATTCAGATTCGGANATCATAGCAGCGCTTAAAGCAGGTGTCCACCCAGTAAGAGTTGTACGAAATGATGCTTCTGTTAGAGAATATGGATCAAATTATTTTGGTAACACATTGAAAGGCAATATATCTGAAGCCCCATTTTCAAAAAATGATTTACAAATATTTTATAAGAGTAATGTAGGTATTTTTGGAGAATCCATTTATCCTATTATTTGGAAAGTGCCAAAATGAAATTTTTCTATATATTAATTATTTATTGTTTTCCATATATCCTATTTGCTTCAGAATTAGAGTGGCAAGCTGAATTCCGTTATCGTCTAATGCAGGATAGAGTTTCATCTTCTTCTGATAATATTATTAGTGGATTTTCCACTTATTCTCTTTTAAGAAGTAGAATATTTTTCAAATTAGTTAATGGTCCAGTATCAATCAATATGCAACTACAGGACTCTAGAATGCTTGGTAATTCTATTAATAGTCCAGGTGTTGGTGGGCAAGATCAAACTAAACCTACGTTTCATCAAGTATATTTAAATACCCATAATGTTCTTAGACGTAATTGGTCTGTGCAATTAGGAAGGTTTCAAATGGCCCTTGGTCAACAGAGACTCTTCTCAAAAAATAATTGGAATAATATTGGTCGAAGTTTTGAAGGTTTTTTAACCTATAAAAAATCTCCCAAGGGAAATTTGAGACTTTTTTATTTAATTAATAATGAAACCTATGAAAGACTTGATGATGATATGTATGATCAAACTATCAATGGTTTTTATTTTGATTTAGATCTAAAAAAGATACCTCAATTCCCAGGTGCAAATATTGAACTATATGGTTTTCGAACAGGATTAGCTGAACAGCAAGATAATTTACTTATACAGAATTATCACCGCATTACTTATGGTTCTCGAATATATACATCTTTTCTTTTTTTTACTTTAGAAGCTGAGACTGCGTTACAGTCTGGTAAAATTGCAGGTGGACAAGTGGAAGGTATTCTTTCAGCAGTAAACCTTGGCGCTAAAATAGATTTTCTTCCATTTGTTAATTCTATATCTATTGGTAATGAATTTATATCTGGAGATGATAGATCTACTAGAATTGTAGAAGGATTTGCGAAGCCTTTTGGTGCTCGACATAAATGGCATGGATATTATGATTACAGTGCACACAAGAGTTTTAAGGATAATAGCCATATTGGATTACAAGAATGGAATTTAAAAGCTAAGTTTTTAGGATTGATGGGAATAAATCTCAATATTAATTATCACAATTTTTCTGATGCAGTTAATGGAGATAAGTTTGGAGATGAGTTAGACCTTATTTTNACTAAAAAGTTGTTATCTGGTGGAGAATGGTCATTTGGTTATATTCTATATTGGGATGGGGCTGATACCCCACTAGACTTTACTTACTTTATGATTTCTTTTATTTTGTAAGACTGCTTAGATCATCTCTAATTAAAACTAATATAGCTGATTGATGAAGAATTAGATAGTCCTGCTCTTCTACTTTTATTTCAATACTTGCCTTACTTAAGAATAATGCATAATCACCAACTTCAGCTTGAGAAGGAATATACTTTACCTCACCGTGATTATTTGTTTTCCAAGGTTCCTCAGAAATTTCATCTGGATTACCAACAGGTATTCCAGGCCCAACTTCTACTACAATACCGCCACGAACATCCTGCTTCTCAATAACATTCGGTGGCAAGTATAATCCGGCAGCTGATTTCTTTTCACCAGTATCTGGTTGAATTAATACTCTATCACCTACTATAATGATCTCTTTTCTCTTATGTCTCATATATTGAATTTTAAATAACTAAACACCAATATTCAAACCATCTTTGTTTTTCAATTTTGAATAAGGTAAAATCGTATGATGGAAATAAAAGTTCGTTCAGCTACTACAAGGGAAGAATTAGATCATGCCAGAGAAATACGTAAAAAAGTATTTATTATGGAACAAAACGTTCCTGAAGATGTGGAAATAGATCAGTATGAAGATACTTCTAAACATATAATTGCATTAATAGATGACAGATTTATTGGAACAGCTAGATGGCGAAAAACAGAAAATGGAATAAAATTAGAACGTTTTGCCGTTTTGAAAGAAAAACGAGGTTTAGGGATAGGAAAGGAATTAGTTCGGTTTATTTTAGAACAAATAAAGGCAGAGCCAGTTATATATTTACATGCTCAAGATCATGTGATTTCTTTTTATAAGAAATTAGGGTTTTACTCTGTTGGAGATCATTTTTATGAGGGTGGAATAAGTCATCAAAAAATGATTTGGAAACAAGAATAGCGGTATAATAATAATACACTTATATTTACTTTACTGGACAATATATTCTTTATAATTAATTAAATGTCATGGAAAATTCTGTTTATAAACGCCTAATTAAATTAGTTTTTAATTATTGGCCATATCTTGCATTATCTACCGCAACCGCTTTTATTTATGTTGCATTAAATGGTATTTCTGTATGGTTAACAGCATCACTCATTAATAATATTTTATCTGATTTTGATAAGCTTGTTTTAGAGCATTCGCATTTATCTTCATCTTCAATTTTAACTCTTAATGAAAAAATTAAATATTTCACTAATGAACTGATCTTGAGAGATACAGCTAAAGAAACATTAAAGATGTTATGTTTTAGTATTTTAATAATTTTCGTTTTAAAAAACATTTTTCTCTATTTAAAAAACATTTCTCTTATTGTAGTCCAATATCGTTTAATCACAGAACTAAGAAACAAATTGTATATTCATTTTCATTCATTGTCCCTATCATTTTTTAATAGACAAAAGAGTGGAGAACTAACTTCTATTATTGTTAATGATGTGGCAAATATGCGTCAAGCATTAACCGTTGGATTTCAACGTATGTTTGTAGAACCAATTAATATATTAGTATTTACTTCACTATTATTTATAATTAGCTGGCAATTAGCTTCAATTGCAGTGATTATTATTCCTCTTGCAGGATTTGTTATTGTAAAAATCAGTAGATCAATTCGTAGAAAATCACGCCGAACTGCTGTTAAGATAGCAGGTATAACAAATATAATTACAGAGACCTTAGCTTCAATTCGAGTAGTAAAAGCATTTGCTATGGAAGACTATGAAGTAGGTCGATTTACTAAAGAAACAGATAATTATTATAATTTGATGTTTCGCAGATCTAGACTCCGAAGTATTGCGCCCCCAATAACAGAAACTTTAGGTGTCCTTATTGGGGTGCTCTTGTTATGGATAGGTGGATCTGAAGTTTTAGCAGATAAGGGGATAACCTCTGAGGATTTTATTCGTTTTATATTAATAATGTTTTCTGCTTTACAACCTATACGATCTTTAAGTAATGTATTTGCGGAAGTACAAGTTGGAGCTGCATCAGCTGAAAGAGTTTTTCACATTCTTGATACTAAACCAACAATTATTGATCGTAATAATGCTATTAAAAATGTTGAATTTAATGATCAAGTTTTATTCGATAATGTATCTTTTCAATATGAAGATGGAGAATCTAAAGTTTTAGAAGATGTTAATTTCTCAATAAAAAAAGGATCTGTTGTTGCATTAGTAGGTGCTAGTGGATCTGGAAAATCTACAATAGCTGATTTAATTCCCAGATTTTTTGAACCTTCTAAAGGAAAAATTAAATTAGATAACGTTGATATTAGAGATGTTGGTATAAAATCATTAAGAAAGTTGATGGGCATTGTAACTCAGGAAACAATTCTTTTTAATGATACAATTAGTGGAAATATTGCTTATGGGCAGAATGAGATTGCACTTACTAAAATAGCTGAAGCTGCAAAAGTTGCGAATGCAAAAGAATTTATAAATGATCTCCCACATGGTTTTGATACTGTAATTGGAGAAAAAGGAGTACGACTTTCTGGAGGACAGCGTCAAAGACTTGCAATTGCAAGGGCATTATTAAAAGATCCACCCATACTTATACTTGATGAAGCAACATCGTCATTAGATACTGAATCTGAAAAGAATGTTCAAGAAGCAATTGATAATTTAATGAAAGATCGTACAGTCCTAGTAATTGCGCACCGATTATCAACAATTATAAATGCTGATCAAATTATTGTACTTGATAATGGAAAGATTGTGGAATCAGGTTCTCATACTGAATTATTAGAAAAAGATGGAATATATAAGAACTTATATAATATCCAGTTTAATAATTAAAAATTTGTTTCATGTTTACTGTTTTATTTGAAAGCCACCATTTATACTACCTTCCAAACTTTTTTCCGATTATAAAAGAAATGATCAATAGAGCAGAATATGATATTTTTGCTTCTATACCTCATTCTATGCCAAATGAAGAAATAGATATTTTTAATCGTATTTGTAATGATAATAATATTGAAATAATCTCCTCTAATAATGAAGAAGATAGGATCCAAACTATAAGAAATAAGAAATTTGATATAATTATAGTTGGTAATGTAGGTAAGATTGAGAAAATCGCAGCTGAAAATACGTTAACTGTTATGGTATATCATGGCATAGGATTAAAACAAACATATTATAATGATATAGTAAAACGAATTGATATAAGAGCTGTTGAATCAAAAGAACGATTTGATATTTTATCGAGTCAAGGATATAATAATCTAATAATTAATGGTTATACAAAATGCGATCCACTCATTTCCCCTGAAGGGAATACTGAAGGCTTATTAACCAACATAGGCTTAGATCAGAATAAAAAAACTATATTATATGCACCTACTTTTTATCCTTCATCAATAGAAAAAATTTATCCTGAGTTACAGCATTTTAGTAATGAATTTAATTTGATTATTAAACTTCACAATTTTAGTTGGTTTCAAAAACGGTATAAGTATCAAAGTGAAATGATGATGGATTTAGATAATAATATGTCAAATGTTTATCTGGCAAAACCAAGTGAAATTGATGTTATTCCTTTTATGAAAGTTTCAAATCTATTGATATCTGATATATCATCAACAATTTTTGAATTTCTTCCATTAGATAGACCAATTATTATGGCAGAATGTTTTTCTATTAGAATGAAACATAGAATATTTAAAAAACGATTTAAACGTAAGTTAGATTTGGAAAGATATGATTCAATTGAATTTGTAAATAGGTTTAATGATCCAAGTCAACTTAATGGATTAATTTATCACTGTATTGAGTACCCTAATGAATTATCTAATTTGCGTATTGAGGCTATTGAAAAATATCTATATAAAAATGATGGTAAAGCATCAATAAGGCTAATTGATGAAATTGAAAGCAAGCTATAAATTAAATGAAAATTGCAGTATTTAGTCCTAATTGGGTTGGCGATGCAACCTTATCTCTTCCGTTTATTAATATGCTTAAGTCACAAAATTCTGAATCGGAAATTATTGTGGTTTGTAAGGATTGGGTAGCTCCCGTATATCAAAAAAACCCCAATATAGATAATATAATTTCTTTTTCTTCAAAAGAGTTAAAAGGAACTATAAACACAATAAAAAAAGGCCTATACCTTCGTAAACAAAAAATTGATCTTTTTTATACTCTTACAGATTCTTTACGAAGTGCCCTAATCATGTGGCTATCAAAAGCAAAGAATCGTATAGGGTATCGTTCACAAATGAGAACAATTTTTCTAACATCTACATTACGATTACCTTTAACTGGATTACACCGATCGAATAAATATTTAAATTTGATTGGGATTGATAATCTTGAATATACAGATAAGTATATTTTTATTAGTAAAGATGAGATTGAATGGGCGAAAGAAAAGTTAAAAAAACATAATATAAAAAACTTTGTAGCATTGTTTCCATTTAGTATATCTAGCTCTAGAACTTTTCCAAAAAATAAAATAAAAGAATGGATAACAGATTCCAAAAAACAATATATTATTTTTGGAGCAGATANTGATAAAAATGAAGCACTAANNATTGTTAGTCAAAATAGNNATATTTCTATTCANTCGTTTTGTGGTGATATCACTTTAAGAAAAAGTATTGCATTAATTTCTCTTGCTGATTATGCTCTTGCAGCGGATAGTGGCCTCGGGCATATTTCATCAATCATTGGTGTTTCTACCGTATCTTTTTTTGGTGCAAAGAGATCAGTTACTACAAGGCCTATTGGCAACAATATTATCCTTGATAAAAGTGAGAGATGTGAACCATGTAAAAAAAATATATGTTGTTTGAATGTGATAACAAAATCTGATATAGATTCATCTCTTAAATCATTATAAAANATTTATAATATATAAAANTTTTGAAATTCGTGTGATTGCTATTATGATCTTCTAGTCATTTCATTTAATTTTCTTATTCTATGCAAGGTTTAATATTAGCAGCTGGCGCATCTAGGCGTTTATATCCTTTAACAAAAAAAATCCCAAAATGTTTATTAGAAATAGGTGGCATGACAATATTAAGTCATCAATTGAAAGCTTTAAAGAATCATAATATTAATGAAGTCATTATTGTATTAGGCTATTATAAAGATAAGATTATTGATTACTTAAATCAAAATCACTCTGAAATGAAATTTTCATTTATTATAAATGAACAATATCAAGATACGAATACATCTTATTCAGCATACTTATGCAGGGATTTACTTACTTCTTCAGATATATTACTTATGAATGGTGATGTTTTATATCCATCATTGCTANTAAAACAAGTAATTGATTCAAAGCATGAAACTGTTTTTGCTGTAGATATCAAAGAATGTGGTGATGAAGAGGTGAAAGTAATTGTTAATAACCATAAACAAATTATTTCTATTAGTAAAGAATTGCCTTTAAAAGAATCATTAGGAGAATTTATAGGAGTTGCAAAGCTATCTGCTTCATTTTGTAAACATTTTGTTACTTCCCTTTCAAAATTGATTGATGAAGGTGGTAAGTCTGATTATTTTGAGGCTGCAATTGATCCAATATTAAATTTTCAAGATGTTTATTATGAAGATATAAGTCACTTCCCATGTATAGAAATTGATTTTAAAGAAGACTTGCAAAAGGCTAATGAATTAGTAAAAGATAAATTATATAATGTATAAAGAAAATTAAGTTATGCCTGAAATTTATCCATTTAAGGGNTGGAGATATAATGGTGATATTGTTAAGGATCTTTCAAAAGTTATCACCCCACCATATGATGTGATTCATGAAAAAGATCAAGAATCTCTNTATAAACTATCTCCTCATAATTTTATTAGAATTATTTTAAATAATAATCCTATCCCAGAAAAATATAANGATGCTGCAAGAATATTAGACGATTGGAAAAANAATTCAGTTATTAAACAAGATGATAAAGAATCAATATATATTTTATCNCAATCTTTTAAAACAAATAATAGACTTATAGATCGAATTGGATTTATCGCAAAGATTCATATTACTGATTTAGGTGATAAAATTCTTCCCCATGAGCAAACAATATCAAAGCATATTAATGATCGATATGAATTAATGAAATCTACGGAGGCNAACACTGGCCAAATNTTTATGAGCTATAGGGATGAAGAAAGAATCATCGAGAAAATTGGTAGTACTTATAAAAATAAAGATACTATAATTGAAATTAAAATTGATAACATTACATATAAGGTATGGCGCGTAGATAATGATAATGAAATAAATGAAGTCAAANAAATGATGATTAATAAAAAAGTAATTATAGCTGATGGTCATCATAGATATAAAACTGCATTCAAATATAATAAAGATCATCCTAATAAATTTGGTAGTAATAAAGTGATGGTTACACTTGTGAATGCGTATAACAAAGGTATGAATGTCCTTCCAACACATAGGATAATTAATGATATTAAAATTACAGAAAATCAGTTAATTGAAAAAATTAGTCATTGTTTTAAAGTGGAAAAAAATACTTCATTAGAAAATTTACTAGTAAAGATGGAGCAAAATGAGAATGNCAAAGTTATTAATATTGGTATGGTATCAAATTCTAAAAANTATTATTTATTAAGCTATGTTGGAGAAAAACAATGGTCCAACAAGTTNTCTATTGCGTCACAATCTTTAGACGTAAATATTCTTCATAAATTTATTTTAAAATCTGGGTGTGGAATAGATACGAATGATCAAAATGACTTAAAACATATATCATATATTCGCGGTAATGAATCTCCACTCGAATTAATTAATAATCTTAATGGATTTAACTTTATTTTTTTAGTCAACCCACCTAATCTTGATCAGATTTTTAAAATTGCTGAGTCAGGGGAAACTATGCCGCAAAAGTCGACATATTTTTTCCCAAAAGTGTATTCGGGATTAGTATTTGCTACTATTGGTGATTAATAATATTGGATAAGATAAATTAATAATTCATATAATTAATAAATGTCTTACTTTTAGTAAATGAAACGTAACCAATCATATCTAAATAAATATTGATGTCAATACTATTAAANAAATTAGAAGAAAAAATCCCNCATTGGAGAAATGATGTAAAGTCACTGATTTCTGAGTCNGGTTCTTCTGTAATAGGGGAGGTAACATTAAAACAAGCTTATGGCGGCATGCGNGGGGTAAAAGGACTTGTTTGTGATACTTCATCTGTTTCTGCTGATACTGGGTTGATTATTAGAGGTAAACCTTTATTGGAAATTATTGATATTTTACCTGAAGAAGTTTTTTATTTATTGTTGACAGCTGATCTACCTGATAAAAATGCTNTAAGTGAATTACAATCTAATCTNCAGGAGCATGCAATTGTTCCTGATTATATATGGACAATATTAAAAAGTATGCCAGATGATTCTCACCCTATGGCAATGTTTAATACTGCTGTGCTTGCAATGGAAAAAGAATCTGTTTTTCGTTCAAATTATGATGAAGGGATTAGTAAAAATGATTTTTGGAAACCAACTCTAGAAGATGGGATTCGCTTGATAGCAAAATTACCAACTTTAGGAGCTGGTATTTATAGAATGCGGTTTAANAAAGGAAATATTATTGGTCCAGATCAATCATTAGACTGGGGTGCGAACTATGCACATATGCTTGGGTTAGATAATTCTGATGATAATCTAAAAAAACTCATGCGNTTATATTTAATGCTTCATTGTGATCATGAGGGTGGGAATGCAAGTGCATTTACATCATTAACAATTGGATCNACCCTATCTGATTTATATTATGCAGTTTCAGGAGGATTAAACGCATTGGCAGGCCCNTTGCATGGATTAGCTAATCAGGAATGTCTAAAATTTGTTTTAGAAATAAAAGATCAATTTGGTGGTGCTCCTTCAAAAAATGAAATTGAAGAATTATGTTGGAACAGATTAAAAAGCGGACGAATTATTCCTGGATATGGACACGCAGTTCTGCGTTGTCCTGATCCAAGATTCACTGCATTTATGAATTTTGGGAAAGAACATATTAAAAATGATGATGTTTTCTTAATTGTAGAAAATTTATTTGAAGTAGTGCCTAAAGTATTACAAAAGCATGGAAAAGCTAAAAACCCATGGCCTAATGTAGATGCAGCTTCAGGAGCTTTATTGTATCATTATGGGCTTACAGAGTTTAGCTATTATACTGTTTTATTTAGTATTTCTCGTGCAATGGGAATAATTAGTCAAATAGTACTTAATCGAGCACTTGGCATACCTATTATGCGACCGAAATCAGTGACTACTGATTGGCTTAAAGAAAATCTTTAATTTTTTTTCTATTTAACAAATGTCTTTGATGATTACATCTTTGCTTATTATTGCAAATTTTTTATTTGCCAATAATGAAATATATCATCATGTAAATATTAAATTTGATTATGATAATCAGTTATTAGAATTATTTCAANTAGATATACCTATAGATCATTATCAAANGAATAAAGATAATTCAATTGATATTGTTTTAAGTACGTCCGAGATAACAATTTTAATCCAGAATGGCATTAATTTTGAAGTAATTCAAGATGATCTAACAAACTATTTTATAAATAGATCTCAACCAAGTGTTCAACGCGACTTTCCATTAGGTTCTATGNTAGGAAATTACACATTAAATGAAGCGATAAACCAAATGGATACACTTTTTACCCTTTATCCTGAATTTGTAAGTCAAAAAGATTCAATTGGTACAAGTATTGAAGGAAGAATAATATGGGCATTTAAACTATCTGATAATCCTTCCATAAATGAAAATGAGCCTGAAGTATTATTTACTGGGTTAACCCACGCCCGAGAACCCCTTAGTATGATGAACTTATTTTATTTTGCAAACTGGTTATGTGAAAATTATAATTCTGATCTAATTGCAAATTATTTATTAGATAATAGAGAAATGTGGTTTATTCCAATTATCAATCCTGATGGTTATGCTTATAATGAAAGTATATCTCCAGATGGAGGTGGGATGCATCGGAAAAATAGAAGAATAAATCCATCNAATTCAAACTGTAATTCAGGTACGCAGCAAGGAGTTGATTTAAATAGAAATTATGGGTACAACTGGGGTACAAATAATTCTGGATCATCTGGAAACCCATGTAGCGCTGTTTATCGAGGAACATCTGCATTCTCAGAGCCAGAAACAGATGCAGTTAGAAATTTTATTTTATCAAGAGAATTCATCAACGTACTTCATTACCACTCATATTCGAATCTTTTAATTCATAGCTGGGGCGATGGAAGTTATCCAGTAGAGCCNGATCTAACCACATTGCGAGAAATAGGGACAGAAATGACACGTTTTAATGGTTATTTGGTAGGTACTGGGATTGAAACTGTTGGCTATGGNGTAAATGGCGATGCAGTTGATTGGAGCTATGGTGCTGCTGATTTAATTTCCTATACTCCTGAAGTTGGATCTTTTTCTGATAATTTTTGGCCATCAGAAAATAGAGTTTTGCCTCTATGTCAAGATCAGGTACATAGTAATTCAATATTTGCTTTGATTTCTGGAAGTGATTATATCATTTATGATAAAATATTTAATAATAATTATCCTAGTCTAGATGATACAGTCTCTATATCATTAGTAATTCAGAATAGAGGTCTTACTAATTCTAGTGGATCAGTAGTATTAGATATTATGCCTTTAAATGATTTCAACAATATAAATGTTGATAACATCACCATTGAATCCTTGCCTGCAAGAGCAACTGATACAATCAATGTATTATTATCTATAGATTCAAATACTTATAATGGGTACACAGGAGGCTTCATAATATCATTTTATGATAGCACTAGCTTTCAACGTATTGATACAGTATCAATAACCTTTGGGGATCACACCGAGATGTTTTTTGATGGTGCTGAAAATGGAATGATTGATTGGAGTGAGGAGGATAATTGGGGGACTATATTTGATGCATCAGAAGGATTGTTTAGTATAACAGATAGTCCAGTCGGTAATTATATAGGAGATTGGGGTACNAGTAAAACTGAATTAACAAGAATAATAAATTTTTCAGGTATTTCTTCCCCGTTCGTAACATTTGATGCAAAATGGAATATCGAACAAAGTTATGATTTTGTACAACTACAAGCCTCAATAGATCAAATAAACTGGAGACCTTTGAGCGGTAATTTTACATCAATAGGTTCTGGAAATGGAGTACAGATTACNGGGGAGCCTTTATATNATGGTCTACAAGAAGAGTGGATAAATGAGTCTATTGATCTTTCTTTTTATGGNAATAGATCACAGGTTTGGTTGCGTTTTATTTTAAAATCAGATGGAGCCGTTGAAGAAGANGGTTTCTATTTTGACAACTTTTCTATCCATGGTTATTCAAGATTTATGAAAGGGGATATTAATCAGGATAATTATATAGATATTTATGATTTGATTATGTTAATTGATCTTATGNTTTCAGGGAATGTAGTACCTGATAATCTATTTCCATTGGCTGATATCAATTTTGATAATAGTATAAATACCGATGATGTTATATCATTGATNTATTTGATAATAAACTCATACTGATCAAATAATTATAAATTTTCTTGCCTTCTGTCAATAATACTATCAAATTTGGTCTCGCCGCAAAAAAAATCTTATGAAAAATATTTTTTATAAATTGATGGTTTTATCATTTTGTGTTTTGGTAAATGCAAAAGATTTAAGACCCATTGAACTTGAAGCATATAGTGGAGATTCTTCTATATTATTAATATGGGAAATACCTGAAAAAATTAATATCAAATCAATCAAGCTTTTTCGCACCCAAAATTCATTTTCAAACTATTCTTTAATTTATGAAACAAATAATTCTAATGAACGGTTTCTAGATATAGAAGTTGATGGGAAAAGACCATATTTTTATAATATAGAAATAGAATCTGTTAATGGAGATATTTTTTCTAATGTTATGGACGCCCCTCCATTTGCAAAAGCTTATATTGATAATAATCTTCTCCCGCTTTTGTCACTTGAAGAAAACAAGCTTGTAAAAAACAAATATAAGGATATTGAAACTTTCCATGATCAGGTTCTAAACTATATTTTATTAGATATTTTAATATCCGCTGATAGTAGTCAGTTAGAAATTTTACAACGTATGATTCAGTATAAGGATGATCTATTTATTTCATGGATGGGGAATGCTGGTTTTAAATCTCTTAAGACATATAAAGATTATCTAACTGATGAAAATATAAATAATATTTATGAACAGCTTGAAGATATTTTGAAAAAAGTTGGCATTTTTTACTATAATCAATTTTTATTGACTCCCAGCGAATGGAACAACCATTCAAGTTTATTTTCTAATTATATATATAATCGACTTTTTTCAATTAGGAAAATGTTAATCAGTGAGATAAAAATGCTTGATGATGCACCTCCTATTTTACCTCTTGGAACTTGGCAAAATATAGCTGGATCAAGTATTGCTAGATTTGCAGTTATTCATGCAGAAAAGATTCAATCCATTATGCTTCGAGATAATTATAATGAGATAAAAATTGAAGAATCTATATATAAAGAATCTCAAATTTTTGATATAGTACTAATGGATAATATGGAAAAATACGAATTAATAATAAATGGTTCTATTCAGAAAATTTTACCTATAACTATAGATGACTATGGATATGGAATAACTATAGAAGATCAATACTTTATGTTAAATGATACAATTTCTGAACCTCCTCTAGTTGTTTCGGAACCTATGGGACAATTTTGTTTAAATGAAATTGTTAATGTTCCAGAAACAAATCAGATTTTTATTGAAATACACGGTAGTTCAATAATTAATAATAATATGGGCTTATTTATAAATGATATTCTAGTTTGGGATATCGATCCTATTTATAGCTATGAACCTGTTTATACTGATTCTGTATTTGTGTTGAATGATGATTTATTATTTCTTTGGATTGATTTAAAATTGAAAGATGATTTTGGACAGTGGCAATTAATTGATACCAGAGCAATCTTTTCTGAAAAAGAAATTACTGAAGGGCGTATTCCTGATCATCATGGATGGAAACAATATTCAATTTCTACACTTGGAGAGCCTAACGANTTAGTAAAAAGTGCGACGTCACAATTAATGATCCCGGAAATATTTGCTTTGTANCAAAATTATCCTAATCCATTTAATTCTGAAACTACTATATCCTTTGACTTATTGCAGCCTGCTATCGTGAGTCTTTATGTAAATGATGCTGCTGGGCGAATAATACATTTATTTTTTGAAGAGAATCAAATGAATAAAGGCCTATATAGTTATAGTTGGAGTGGAGAAAAATTCTCTAGNGGATTATATTTTATGACAATACAAGCACAAGTTGAAGATTATTTGCCAATTATTTATAGCCGTAAGATGATTTACTTAAAATAGCATTTTATATTAAATTATGTTATGAATAAAAATTTTGATGATGAATTAAATAGAATGGATGAAATAGAAAGTCAATCTGATTCACCAATAACACGAGCTCTTTCGCTTGATGACCCTATTTCTAAATTATCTCTTAGGCATCATCCAATCGTCTCATCAGGGATTAACCTTAAGTCTGTGATTAAGATTCTACATGATGAAAAAGTTGGTTGTGTTATGATTCAAAATAATGACCAAATTATTGGTGTTATGACTGAAAGGGACTTTTTATTACGNGTTACTGCAAAAGGCTTAGATATGGAATCTGAAAAAATTGATAACTACATGACCAAAAAACCTGAAACTCTAACAAAAAATGATCCAATATCATATGCNCTAAATAAAATGCATATTTATGGAATACGTCATATCCCAATTCTTAATGATAATGGAAAGATACATGGTATGATTTCCGTGAAAGATATTATATCTCATTTGGGTAATTATTTTGGTGAGCAAATTGTAAATCTTCCTCCAAACCCATCACAAGACATACTTGACCGTCCTGAAGGTGGATAGTTTTAGGCGAATTAATTATATCGTCTAATACTTGACTTTAATTTATTTTTTAAACGACTTTACTANATGCTTCGTATAGTTTCTACACTACTAATAATCATTCTTTTAAATAGNTGCGCATCTCATCCTCGAATTGGAACTAAGCGTATGGAAGTTGGCGAAGTAGANTATGGATATGCTTTTGCATTAGAAAATATNTTTCCATATTTATGGTATCGTAAAGGTATCAGCGATAGATCAGATATCGGCTTTAGAGTAGGATTACCTATTTATGGGAGTGGAATAGATTATAGTAGAAGGTTATATGAAAAAGATAATAAGTGGGATATGCTAAACTTAGCATGGAGTTTAAATCCAAATTATAACTATGACGTAACATATTATAAGTTCAAACAGGGTAAAAATAAAAAGAATGGTGAGCCTCCGAAGAGTTCTTGGAAAGGTTTTAGATTTATGTATATACCCAATGGAATTAGTGATAAAACAAGTTCACGAATAGGCTTTTTGTATGGTAGAAATTCTGGAAAAAGAATCAGTTATGAATTAGGATATTATCATGACTTTTCTAGTATGCCGATTGGAGATGTTTTTAGTCCAGAGTATAAACCTGAAGGTCGATTTATTGAATTACCCCATACGACAAAATTTGGTTTTCCTTCTGAAAATTCACGTATAGTAGGTCTNTCTCTACAGATATTTTTTAATTTGAGTAATAATAATTCTAAAACAAAAACCGATATTGAGCCTACACCAGTAGTTGAAAATTAATTTTTATATATTTTAAAATTATTTGACTGAATCGCAGCTAGAAAACATANTATCAAAACATCTTAAAAAGGGTGCGTCTTGCATANATGATGGTGACTCAATGTACCACCCTATTATAGTAACTAACGCAATAAAAAATATTTTAGGAGATGTTCGATCTAATCCTTCAAAATATATTTTGGATTTCATAGATGACCATTCTCAAAGCCTTAAAATGAGAATTGAAGATAAGAAGTATCTTAATAANNTTAATAAAAAAGAAATTGGATTAACTGTNTTTATAAGTGATCTTGAGGATGCATGCCAAAATGGAGATATAAATACCACTCAGAAGCATCTTTCAAGATTGTATTTAGNATCTGATGGAAGTCCAGCAATATTACAAAATTTAGCAGAATTAGCACTTCAAGATATAGATGAATATGGAACATTTATATATCATTGTTTACGAGCTTTTGCATTTGCACCTGAAAAAGATCGAGTATGGGTNTTTNTACAATGTATTATAAGAACGTTATTAAATAAGGGTTTACCTCGACCTCATTCTGGGGTAAATATTAATGTATTAGATATAAATAAGTATTTTTTAAGTATTAATGATTCAAAAGATATGAATACTTTATGTTCAGTTTGGAGACTATTAGAATCTGAATACACACGTTTACCAGGATTTAAAAGAGAAATATCTTTTTGGATAAACCAATACAATATATCTAATACAATTGACATAGAAGAAAAGAANCCAGACAACTTGAATTATTATATAGAAAATAAATCTGATTATTTTGTGAAATTAACNGAAGATATCATACAATCGAATGTTCATATTAATGAAAGGATAACCACTTTAGAGTCATTACGATATTTTACAAAAAAGATTGATTCAAAATATCTTCCAATCGTTGCATATAAAATATATTTATTAATGGATAATTATGAGAATAGGTGATTACAAATTATATAGTATAGAGACAAGCCAGTTTAGCTTAGATGGAGGAGCAATGTTTGGAATTATTCCTAAAACGCTTTGGGAAAAGGAAGCCCCTGCAGATAGTTATAATCGTATAAATATGGTTACAAGATCTTTGTTATTGGTTGGTAATGATCGGAAAATTATCATTGATACAGGTAATGGNGATAAATGGAATNAGAAATTCAGATCTATTTATAACATTGATNTAGANAAAATAAATTTAAATATATCTCTTTCAAAAATTGGAATTTCTACAGATGATATAACNGATGTTTTTTGCACTCACTTGCATTTTGATCATGCTGGCGGAAATACCAAATATGAGAAAGATAAAATTGTTCCAACATTTAAGAATGCTACTTATTGGATTAATAAAGACAATTGGGATTTAGCAAATTCTCCTACAGAAAAAGATAGAGGGAGTTATTTAGAGGAAAACTGGGCAGTCCTTGCANGTAACAATATGATAAATTATGTAAAAGATAGAGAAGAATTTCTTCCTGGAATTAAGATTTTTATTAGTAATGGGCACACTACTGGAATGATGCACCCAATCATATCTGANAATTCTAAAACTCTTTTTTATGCTGCAGATATTTTCCCGATGGCNAGTCACTTGCCATTGAATTGGGTAATGGCATATGATATAGATCCTGTAAAAACAATTAATGAAAAAAAATATTTATTATCAAAGATAATCGATGAGGACTGGATCGTATTTTTTGAGCATGATCCATTAATGCAAGCAGGAAAAGTAAAAATAAATGGAACGCAATATTCTTTGAAGGAGCCAGTAGTAATTAGTGAATGATGATATAAAAAAGGAAGAATTATTTTTTTCTGGTTTAAATGCTTACNCTAAGGGTGAATATTTTGATGCGCATGAGATNTGGGAAGAATTNTGGTCGGACTATTATTTAAAGGATAAAGATTTTATACAGGGATTAATTCAATTNGCTGTATGTTTTGTGCATTTAGAGAATGGTAATATGAATGGNGCAAGAAGTTTGCTAAAAAAATCTACTAAAAAGTTTATTGGGTTTCTTCCTAATCACAGAAATATTAATGTAAAAGAATTAATGAATAGTTTAAATGAACTTTCTTTTAAGCTTGAAACAATAAATAGTGCAACAGAATTTGATTGGACTACTTGTCCAAAAATATTATTAAATGAATAATATTTTAGTATTTACTAATGATTTAGAGTTTGGAACAACTTTATCTGAAAAGTTATTGCATGCTAATAAAAAAATTATTTTCATCGATAATCTAGATGANTTAATTGATAATAAAGANTTATTTATTATCGATCTAGATGATGATGAAATTANACCGAAAAGNATAGTAAAAATTCTTGAAAAACATTCTGCTATAAGGATAATTGGGGTTATGAATGAAATTAAAAAAAGTTTATGGGANGATTATCGAGAAGCNGGTTGTGAAATTATCTATCTTCGTTCTTCCTTAATTAAAAATATAGATTCCATTNTATCGAAAAATAATTAAGATNTTAATGAATCATTCTGTTCGATTAGAACCTGATAAAATAGTNAAGCTATTGAAAAAGGAATACCCTGATTCAAAATGCTCTCTTAATTATNAGTCTCCACATGAACTNCTTGTTGCAACTATTTTATCGGCACAATGTACAGACCATCGTGTGAATCAAGTACTCCCCGATCTATTCAAAAAATATCCGAATATAGAATCATTTGCTAATGCAGATTTGAAAGAACTATCTAAAAAAATATTTTCATGTGGATATCATAATCAAAAAGCAAAAAGTATACAAGGATCATCAATAGCAATTATTGAAGATTATAATGGAAAAGTTCCTCAGACAATGGATGAATTAATTAAGCTACCAGGGGTCGGGAGGAAAACTGCTAATTGCATATTGGGTGAGTGTTTTAATACGCCTTCTATGGTTATTGATACTCATATGATTAGAATTATGAATTTACTTGGTTACACATCATCGAAGGATCCGAAAAAGATTGAAATAGAGTTGATGGATATTTTTAATAAAAAGTATTGGGTAAATCTTACACATATGATCATTGATCATGGGCGAGCTGTATGTATCGCCCGCAGACCTCAATGTAATAAATGTATATTATCAGATCTTTGTCCGTCATCCATAAATAATTAATGGAACATTTTCAATTATTGTCTCTTTTTAAGAAGCTATTAATATAAATTCTAGTATAAATAAAATTTGTATAATACAAATAATATGAATGGACCTTTTCTAACTAAAGTTTTTTATTTCAATGCTGCACACCAGTATGGGCATCAAAATTGGAGTGATGAGAAAAATTGGAAAGTCTTTGGTCCAGATTCTAAAATACATGGGCATAATTACACTTTAGAAGTTATGGTTACGGGACCGATTAACCATGATACTGGATTCATCGTTGATCTTTTACAGTTAAAGGCTATTGTTCAAAAAAATGTTATTGATATATTGGATCATTCTCAATTTGATGTAGAAGTTGATTGGTTTGATGATAAACAGCCGAGTTCAGAAAATTTAGTAATTTTCATTTGGAATCAAATTGTTAAAGATTTTGATTCAAATTGCCTGCATAGAATTCGTTTACATGAAACTCCAACAATATTTACAGATTACTATGGGCCAGGATAATACATTCAAAGAAAAATTTTATCTAGTACTTGCAGGTATTTTTATTTCCTCGCTTGTTACTTGTAATCTGATTGCAAATAAATTTGTTACAGTTGATTTTGGATTTAAGGTTTTTATAGTTTCAGCTGGAATTCTTCCGTATCCATTAACATTCCTTGTAACAGATCTAATTTCAGAACTTTACGGGCAAAAGAAGGCCAANCTAGTCGTTTTTTCAGGTTTTGTTGCTTCGTTATTTGTTTTATTGTTTNTATGGCTTGGTGGTCAATTTAATGCAATACCAACTTCTATTGTTGATGATAATATATATAATGCTGTCTTTCGTAATGCCTGGAGGTTAATAGCGGCATCAATGGTGGCTTATTTATTTGCTCAATTTATTGATGTCAGAATATTTCATTTCTGGAAAAGATTAACAAATGGTAAACATTTGTGGATTAGAAATAATGGGTCAACTATTGCATCGCAATTAGTAGATACTACATTAGTGATTTGTATTTTATTTGTTGGGGTTTGGGAATCTGATCAAATCTTATCTGCCATTTTTGATGGATGGTTATTTAAAATGATGATGGCGCTAATAGATACTCCGATTATTTACGGTATACTTCATTTGTTAAAAGGTAAAATAGAAATAGCAAATATTGAAGAAGGATAAATTATGGAAAACAATGAGAAATTAGAAAATTTAACTTATCAATTACTTCAAGAAATAGGTGAGGATCCTAAAAGAGAAGGCTTAGCCCGAACGCCAACTAGAGTATCAAAGGCATGGCAGTATTTTTCACAAGGTTATGGTCAAGATTTGGAAGTGATTGTTAATAATGCAATCTTTAATGAATCCTCAAAAGATATGGTTGTTGTCCGTGATGTAGAATTCTTTAGTTTATGTGANCATCATTTATTNCCATTNTTTGGAAAAGCACATGTAGGATACATACCAGATGGAAGAATAATTGGATTATCAAAAATACCAAGGATCATNGATATGTTTTCTCGCAGGTTACAAGTTCAAGAAAGGTTAACTCATCAAATAGCTGATGCAATTCATCTTGTATTGAAACCTATTGGNGTAGCTATTGTAATGGAAGGAAGNCATATGTGTATGCAAATGCGTGGTGTTGAAAAACAGAATAGTTTAGCAACAACTTCCACCATGTTAGGGAAATTTAGAGAGTCAGTAAGAACACGTAATGAATTCATGTCTTTAATNAATCGGATAAGTGTTTGAGTGATTATATAAAATTTTAACTTATATATATTAATTATAATATGNATAAGTCATATGATATAGCAATTTTGGGTGGAGGGCCCGGTGGTTATGTTGCTGCAATTAAAGCTTCTCAGTTAGGTTTAAAGACTGCGATTATTGATCAAGATGAATTAGGTGGTATTTGNCTTAATTGGGGATGTATACCAACGAAAGCTTTATTAAAAAATGCTGAAATGATTGAATCAATAAAAAATGCAGATCAATATGGTATTTCAATATCATCATATTCAATAGACTTTGATAAGATTATTAATAGAAGTAGACAAATTTCTGAAAGATTNTCTAAGGGAATTTCTTATTTGATGAAAAAGAATAATATAACCCATATTCAAGGTAGGGGAGTTTTTACAAAAAAGAATAATATCGAAGTTTCTAAAGGAAAAAAAGTTACTAATGTTGAAGCAAAACATTTTATTATNGCTACAGGAGGTAGGCCAAGAACTATACCAGAAGTTAAGATNGATGGTAAACAGATTATCAGTTCAAAAGAAGCGATGATTCTTAAAACCCCTCCTAAAGATATGGTAATTATTGGCGGTGGAGCTATTGGTTGTGANTTTGCATATTTTTACAATTCCTGTGGATCAAAAATTACTATGATTGAAATGATGGAAAGAGTTTTGCCAATGGAGGATGAAGATATTTCTAAAGAATTAAGAAAACAATTTGTCAATTCTGGGATTCANATAAATACTAATACAATTGTTGAAAAGGTTGAAAAATTAAAAACGAAAGTAAAAGTTCATATTAAAAGTGGTAATAAAAGGACTATTATAGAATCTAAGGTAGTTCTTGTTGCTATTGGTATAACGGGAAATATCGAGGATATTGGCTTAGATTCAATTGGTGTAAGTACAAACAATGGATCTATTGAAACCGATGATTATTGTCAAACTAGTATACCAAATATTTTTGCAATTGGAGATGTCTCTGGCCCCCCTTGGTTAGCGCATGTAGCATCAGCTCAGGGACATATTGCAATAGAAAAAATAAAAGATGTCAGCACACATCCAATTGATTATAATAATATTCCAGCCTGCACATACTGTCAACCTCAAGTTGCATCACTAGGCTTAACAGAAATTCAAGCAAAAGAAGCGGGACATAATATTAAAGTAGGAAAATTTCACTTTAAATCAAGTGGTAAGGCTCTATCTATTGGAAAGCCGGAAGGTTTTGTAAAGATAATTTTTGATTCAAAGTATGGAGAATTGCTTGGATGTCATATTATAGGGTCAGAAGCTACAGAACTAATTCAGGAATTAGTTTTAGCAAAAAATCTTGAGGCTACCTGGGAAAATCTTGCCTACACTATGCATCCGCACCCAACTCTTTCGGAGGCGATCATGGAAGCAGCTATGGATGCTTATGGTAGCGGGGTTCATCAATGATTAAAACAATGAATAATACTTTAGTAAATACAAAAATTGATATTCAGGATTTAGGAAAATTATTGTACAAGAAAACATGGAATTACCAAAAAGAATTACTGAAAAAAAGATCTAATAATGAAATAAACGATACTTTAATATTAGTAGAACATGAGCCTGTTTTTACTTTAGGTAAAAATGCTGATGAAAACCATATACTTCAAAACTGTCCAGATAATATAAAAACGTATCATATTGAAAGAGGAGGAGACGTCACTTATCATGGACCAGGCCAACTAGTGGGATACCCCATTCTTGATTTACGCAATTATAAAAAAAGTATTAGTTGGTACATGCGAAGTTTAGAACAGGTAATTATTGACACCTTATTTGATTATAATATTACCGCTAATCGAAAAAAAGGATTAACGGGAGTATGGTGTAATAATGAAAAGATTGCAGCTCTGGGAGTTAGAGTATCTAGATGGATCACAATGCATGGATTTTCATTAAATATTGACCCTAACCTAAATCATTATAAAAATATTATTCCATGTGGAATTTTTGAACATGGAGTAACAAGTATGTCAGGTGTTCTTAATAAAACTGTTGACTATGAACATGTTAAAAAAACTATTATTAAGAAATTTCTTTATCAGTTTAGCGTTGATTATACATTGGATAAATAATTATGGCACGTTTATATGGTTTTCAAAAAAAAGAGTTAATTAAAGTTTATGAAAATATGGTTCTAGCTAGAAAACTTGATGAAAAAATGGCAATACTATTAAGGCAAGGAAAAGGCTTCTTTCACATGGCATGCTCTGGCCATGAAGCTGCGCAAACCGCAGCGTCATTTAATTTAAAGTCAGCGAAAGATTGGTTTTATCCATATTATAGAGATAGTGCGTTTACATTAGGTGTTGGCATGACAGCTAAAGATCATTTATTAGCATTCTTTGCTAAATCTGATGATCCATCTTCGGGTGGGCGACAAATGCCACATCATTATGGTAAGCGAGACTTAAATATTGTTACTCAATCAAGCCCTACCGGCACGCAATATTTGCAAGCAGTTGGGTGTGCTATGGCATGTAAATTAAATAAGAATAAAGAAGTGGTTTACGTTTCATCAGGCGAAGGGACAACAAGCCAAGGTGATTTTCATGAAGCTTTAAATTGGTCTAGTCGAGAAAAATTGCCTGTTATTTTTCATGTGCAGGATAATGATTATGCAATTAGTGTCCATATATCTGAACAAACATCTGGAGAATCAATATTTTCAATGGTTTCAGGATATCAACACCTTGCACGTTACGATGTAGATGGATCGGATTATTTTGAAACACATTTAGCATTTAAAAAAGCCGTAGATAGAGCAAGAAAAGGTATGGGCCCTGCAGTAATTGTTACCCATGTTGATAGATTACAGCCTCATTCTTCTTCAGATGATCATTTAAAATATCGTACCAAGAAAGAAATTGCGAAGATGGAAAAAAACGATCCCATTAAAAAGTTTTCAGATGAATGCATTTCAAATGGTATAATTAAAAAAGAAGATTTTGATCAACTTCAAATCCAATTAAAAGATAATGTTGATGTGGATGCAGATTGGGCTGAGAATCAAGAGCATCCTGATTCATCAACTGCTACAAATTATATATATAGCGGTTATGTCCCTGAGTATAATGGTAATCCGGAGTTCTCAAAAGATAAAACTGTATTTGTTGACGCAGTTAATCATGCGCTTGCCGAAGAAATGGATCGAAACAAAAGAATGATTGTTTATGGACAGGACATAGCAGATCCTAAAGGTGGAGTATTTACCGCTACTAAAGGCCTGTCATCTAAATATGGAAAAGGAAGAGTCTTTAATAGTCCTCTTGCAGAATCATCAATTATTGGTTCAGCGGTAGGATTAGCGACTGCTGGGTATAAGCCAGTTGTCGAAATACAGTTTGCTGATTATATATGGACTGCCATGATGCAAATTCGTAATGAGTTAGCTACCATACGTTATCGATCAAATAATACATGGTCTTGTTCAGCAGTTATCCGTGTACCAGTTGGTGGTTATATTCATGGAGGTTTATGTCATAGTCAATCAATTGATGGTTATTTTATACATATGCCTGGTATATATATAGCATATCCATCAAATGCTTCTGATGCAAAAGGGTTATTAAAAATGGCATGTCGTATGGACGATCCTGTAATTTTTATGGAGCATAAAAGTTTATATCGTCAAGGCTATGCAGCTTCTCCTGAACCAGATGATGATTACTTGATTCCATTTGGTAAATCAAAAATAGTTCAAGAAGGATCTGATCTGTCAATTATAACTTGGGGTGCTATGGTGCAATTAACTATTGATGCTGTGAACGATCTTAATATTAGTGATAATACAGTTGAAATAATTGATCTTAGAACTTTAAATCCTTTAGACTTTACATCAATCGAAATGTCAATAAATAAAACTGGTAAAGCTTTAATTGTTTATGAAGATAACTTAACAAATGGCCCTGGAGCAGAGATATCTTCTTTAATTAGTGATCGTTGCTTTGAAATGCTTGATGGCCCGATTAGAAGAGTTGCCTCAAAAGATAGCCCAGTGCCATATAACATGTATTTGGAGGAAGATATTTTACCCCAAATGGAAGATATCAAAGAAACGTTAATTGAATTGTTGGAGTACTAATGTTAGTTGATATAATTATGCCAAAGATGGGTGAATCTATTACAGAGGGGACAATAATAGAATGGCGCAAAAAAATTGGTGATACAGTAGAAAAAGATGAAATATTTTTAGAAATAGGGACGGATAAAGTTGACTCGGAAATTCCTTCTCCAGCAGCTGGTATCTTAGTAGAAATTTTAGCTAAGCCAAATGATGTCATAGATGTTGGTAAAGTTATTGCTAGAATAAATACTGAAGCAGATGCTCAATCTACTGATACCATTACTGATAATAGTGATGCAATAGCTGAAAGCACGGAAACGAAGGAAGCACCAAAGCCTGAAATTAAAAAGCCGTCAATAACCCCAAAAAAGAAAATTGATAATTCTAGTCGTTCATTCTTTACTCCTGTGGTTATGAAAATTGCTAGCGAAAATAATATATCAATGAATGAGTTAGAATTAGTACAAGGATCAGGTAGAAGCGGTAGAGTTACAAAGAAAGACATATTGTTGTACTTAGAAAATCGTAAAGAATCAACTGANCCTGCGAACGAATTAACAATGAGTGATAATATTGTTGAGATGGAATATATGAGAAAAAGAATAGCCGATCATATGCGCGCTAGTTTAGATACTGCAGCTCATGTATATGTTATGACGGAGGTAGATATGACGGATATAGTTAATTATGTAAACCAAAATGAAACTTCTTTTTTAGATAAAGAATCATTTAAGCTTACTTATACGCCTTTTATAGTTAATGCAGTCGTAAAAGCTATTATACAATTTCCTCTAATGAATTCATCTTTAGATGGAAATGAAATAATACAAAGGAAAAATATTAATATAGGTATTGCAGTATCTTTAGATGATGGACTTATGGTGCCGGTTATTGAAAAATGTGAAGAGGTAAATTTCCTTGGTTTGTGTCGAAGGGTTAATGATCTTACTGTTAGGGCTCGTTCAAAAAACTTACAACCTGATGAGCTGCAGGGATCAACTTTTTCTATATCAAATTTTGGCGTTTTTAATGTTACAATGGGGACGCCAATTATTAATCAACCAAATGTAGGGATTCTTGGCGTTGGCGCTATTAAAAAGCAACCTGTTGTTATAGAAAGTGAGCTTGGTGATACAATTGGTATCAGAAGTCGCATGATTCTTAGCTTGGGTTTTGATCATAGGCTTATTGATGGTGCTGGAGGAAGTCAGTTTATAGAAAAAATTAGATTAGAAATTGAAAATATGGATTTGATGGACCTTTTTTGATGGCTATTGATCATGTATTAAAACTTTATTCTGAAACAATTCAGTCGCCATATCTACACTATGGTTTTTGGGATGATCCAAAAACCATAGATACTAATTTATTATCAATTGAAGATATTGTAAATGCTCAAGGACGATATATTGAACATCTTGCTTCTTTTATACCTGAAGATGTAAAGAATATTATTGACGTAGGCTGTGGGGTTGGTGGAAATGCAGCATATTTAAAAGAGAAGGGGTATCTAATTGATGTATTATCACCTGATGCATATCAAGAAGAATTCATAAAAAATAAGTTTAATGGGGAAATGAAATTTTTTAAAACAAAGTTTGAAGATTTTAATCCTAATAATACTTATGACATGATCTTGGAAAGTGAAAGTGCATGTTATATTAAAATTAATGAAGGCTTTTCTGTTGCCCGTAGAGCTTTAAGAGAAGGTGGCTACTTACTAGCAGCTGATTATTTTGTATATAATTTTGAAGATCAAAGTCCACATTTAAAATCATCACATCGTATGGATGAATATCTTAATACTGCAAAGTCTTCAGGGTTTCAACTCTTAAAAGAATATGATCAAACTGAAAATACAATGCCCACTTTAGACGCAGCATTGCATTTTATTAATCGATTTATTTTCCCTACAGCAGAATATCTCCAGTATTCTGTTCAACGTAAAAATCCTTACATTTATAGGCTAATAAAATCTGTATTCGAAAAAAAAGTTTCAAAGAAAATGGATCAATTAGATCTAATGAAAAGTGATGAGTTTAGAAAGTATAGAAAATATATGATTTACTTATTTCAGAAAGTATAACGCATTTGAAAATAGAAATAAAAAAACAGTATAAGCCTAAGATTAAACTCCAGATTAAAGATGGATATAAATTTGTTGATCAGGTAGTCAAGAATAATAACTTGCATACCGTATGTGAGGAGGCCAGATGCCCAAACATTTATGAATGTTGGGATAGAGGTACTGCTACTATTATGATCCTAGGTGATATATGCACTAGAGCATGTGGTTTTTGTTCAGTTAAGACTGGAAAGCCAACTTGGGATGACCCCTTGGAACCTATTCGTACAGCGCTTGCTGTTAAAAAAATGAACCTTCGTCATGTTGTAATTACATCTGTTGATCGTGATGATATAAAAGAAGACTATGGTTCAAAAATTTGGGCTGAAACTATACAACAGATTCACCACCATGTTCCAGGTTGTACAGTGGAAGTCCTAACTCCAGATTTTAAAGGTTTTGAGCCTGCTTTATTAAATGTTTTCTCAGCAAAGCCTGAAATATTCAGTCACAATGTAGAGTGCGTAGAAAGGATAAGTAAAAGTGTGCGTAGTCAAGCGGACTGGAATAGGAGTCTAAATGTATTAAAATTTGCTGTAGATAAAGGAATGCATACAAAAACTGGTATGATGGTAGGTTTAGGAGAGACAAAAGACGAAGTATTTAACACGATGGAACAAGTATCTGATTTGGGTGTTTCAATTTTTACTATAGGACAGTATTTACAGCCAACAAGTAAACATTTGCCTGTAGATAGATATGTTGCAGATGAAGAATTTTTACATTATAAATCGTTTGGATATGAATTAGGTTTTTCAGTCATTGAATCTGGTTCACTCGTGCGTAGCTCATACCATGCAGATGAACAGGCTAGATTATTCCATTCAAATTCACAAAATAATTATGAATAATAAAAACTTTATTATTGCATTTACTTTAATAGCAGGAGTTGTGCTAATCCAATTAGTTTCTAAAGAACAACCAAATACATTGGATAATCAAAAAGAAAGTAATGTAATAAGTCAACAATTACCGAATCGAATACGTATCGGAAATCTTATTGCCAGAGTTCCAGATACTTGGAAAGCTGTAAAGCCTTCTAGTTCTATGCGATTAATGGAGTTTCAGGTTGGAATAAATAATTCAGATGCTTCGATGGCTGTTTTTAAAAATATTGGAGGAACAATAGATGATAATCTAGAAAGATGGGCAGGACAATTTGGTTTTAAGTTGATAGATAAAGATGTGAAAATAACTAATGAAAAAATTAATGGAATTGATTTTCATATTATTAGCATTTTAGGCACATACAAAAATACAATGGCTTTTTCTGCGAAAGGATCACAGCCAAAGAATAATTATAGATTACTAGGAGCAATTGCAAGCACTTCAGACGGATTATATTATTTTAAAATGACAGGTCCAAATGCTATCATCAATAGTCAGATTGAAGAATTCTCATACTTTATTCAGTCATTAAAATATGAAAACATTGGATAAAAAATTTAAAAGAAGTAAATATGGCGTATAATGCATCATAAATCTGCCAAATATACAGATAATTCTACTTGGTACATTATTTGCGTATATTATATAAACTATTTAAGGAAAAATTATGCCAGAGAGATTTGATAAAGATATAGAATCGAAACCTGTATCTGAAAATAATGATTATCCTGTAATGCCTTTAAGGAATACGGTTTTATTTCCTCAACAAGTAATACCTATATATATAGGTCGTGAAAAATCGTTAAAACTTATTGAAGATTTAGGGAGCGGTGATAAGCATATAGTTGTAGTAGCACAAGAAGATGGTTCTATTGAAGACCCTAAGCCTGAAGATTTATATGCATATGGTACTTTAGGTGTAGTGCTTAAAGTTTTTGATATGCCAGATAATAGTAAATCTGCAATTGTTCAAGGTATCGAAAGAGTTAAGTTACTTAGCTTTGGGGAGCCTAATCCATATTACAAGGTAGTTGTTGAGAAAGTAAGCGATCAACCAATTAAAGATGATTTAGAAGTTGAAGCTCTTTCTAAAAACTTACGTAATACCTTTACTGAATTGATTCAAGTAGCNCCAAATTTAACTGAAGAACATTCTGGTATGTTATCTAATATTCAAAAACCATCACGTCTAGCAGATCGAGCAGTATCTTTACTTACTGTTCCTAACCAAGAAAAACAAGATGTTCTTGAAGAGCTTGATGTGAAAAGTAGAGTCGAAAAAACCATTACTTTGCTTACTAGAGAAATTCAACGAATAAAGCTTGGTGAGGAAATTCAAACTGAAGTTCATGACGAAATTTCTAAGACTCAAAGAGAATATTATTTACGAGAGCAAATGAAAGCAATTAAGAGAGAGCTTGGTGAAGATGAGGAAACTGTAGATATCAAGGAGCTTGAAGATCGAGTAAAAGCTGCAAAATTACCTGAAGAAGCAGAAAAGGTAGCAATGAAAGAGTTAGAGAGATTATCACGTATTCCAACTCAATCTCCTGAATATTCTGTTTCAAGAACATATATAGAATGGTTAGCTGATTTACCATGGAGTAATTCTAGTGAAGACCAGATAGATGTCAAAAAAGCTGAAAAGATTCTTGATGAAGATCACTACGGTCTCGAAAAGGTAAAAGAAAGAATTCTTGAGTATCTAGCTGTAAGAAATTTAAAGCAGGAGCGTAACCCTGACAAAGTAGTCAGAGGACCAATCTTATGTTTTTCNGGGCCTCCGGGTGTAGGTAAAACATCTTTAGGAAAATCTATAGCTAGAGCAATAGGGCGAGAATTTGTAAGAATGTCTTTAGGCGGCGTTAGGGATGAAGCAGAAATCCGTGGACATAGAAGAACATATATTGGTGCATTGCCAGGTAGAATAATTCAATCCATGAAAAAAGCAGGAACGAATAATCCTGTATTTATGCTTGATGAAATAGATAAGCTTGGTTCTGACTTTCGAGGAGACCCTTCATCTGCAATGCTTGAGGTGTTAGATCCTGAACAAAACGATGCATTTAGTGACCACTATTTGGAAGTAGACTTTGACTTGAGTAAAGTAATGTTTATCACTACTGCTAATTATCAAGATGCTATTCCTCCTGCGCTTAGAGACCGTATGGAAATACTTGATTTTAGTGGCTACATCGAAGATGAGAAAATTAAAATTGCACAGCAGCACTTAATTCCTAAACAAATTGAAGAGAATGGTCTAAATAAAAAAGAAGTATCGTTGGATAAGGCAGCAATCAGTGAGCTTGTACGTTCCTATACTAGAGAATCAGGTGTAAGAAATCTAGAAAGAGAAATTGCAAATGTATTACGTAAGGTTGCACGAGATTTAGTTGAAAAGACCATTAAAAAGATTAGAGTTACAAGTAAAAAAGTGATAGAATATTTGGGAGCTCCTCGTTTCTATTCTGAAATAGCAGAGAGAACAACAAAGCCAGGAGTTGTAACCGGCTTAGCATGGACTGCTGCTGGAGGAGATATTTTATTTATTGAATCATCAAAGATGAAAGGAAAGGGTGGTTTAACGTTAACGGGGCAATTGGGTGATGTTATGAAAGAGTCAGCTACTGCTGCTTTAACATATGTACGATCACACACTGATATTTTAGGCATACCAGATGATTTCCATGAAAAAACTGATATTCATGTACATGTTCCTGCAGGTGCAATACCAAAAGATGGACCATCTGCTGGTGTAAGTATGTTCACGTCAATAGTTTCTTTAATGACAGGCAAACCTGTTAAAGCTAAAGTAGCAATGACAGGAGAGATTACTCTCAGGGGTAATGTATTACCAATTGGAGGAGTTAAAGAAAAAGTAACAGCTGCACATCGTTCAGGTATTAAACATATTATTCTACCTGATCATAATAAAAAAGATCTTGAAGATATTCCTGAGCATATTAAAAAAGATTTAAATTTTTATTTTGCAAAAGAAATTATGGATGTTATTGATGTTGCTATCCCAGGTTTAAATGGTCGGAAAAAAAGAACACCAAGAAAAACTACCTCAAAAGTAAAAAAAGTGTCTTAACTTTGCCCGGATTTTGGGCGCTTAGCTCAGTTGGTCAGAGCACCGCCCTTACAAGGCGGGGGTCATAAGTTCGAGTCTTATAGCGCCCACTCTTAGAAGCCCTTGATTAA
>NZXJ01000015.1 GCA_002701945.1 Fidelibacterota bacterium | reverse complement strand
TAAGCTGTGAAGAGACTGAAATACAGGCTGGAGAAGATTGGAAAAAGGATCATGGCTATAATTTTGAAGTCCCAGTATCAGAAACACCTAAATTGACCAAACCTGTTCCACTAAGGAGCATGGGTCGTTTTTCTCACGAAGCGGTTGCGATAGATCCAGATACGGGTATTGCTTACCAAACGGAAGATGAAGGTAATGGGCTTATTTATCGTTTTATACCAAATGTGAAAGGCAAATTTCATAAGGGCGGAATTTTACAAGCACTTTGTTTTAAATCAGAACATTCAATGGACACTCGAAATTGGAAAGAGAATAAAATTTTATTAAATGAGCTACATGATGTTGAATGGATCACCCTTGATGATGTTGAAAGTCCAGAAAATGACTTAAGATTTAGAGGCGCAAAAAATGGAGCCGCTATCTTTGCACGCGGAGAAGGAATGTGGTTTGATAAAGGGAAAGTATATTTTACTTGTACAAATGGAGGTAAAAAGAAACTAGGTCAATTATTCATATACACACCTAGCCCAAGCGAAGGTAAAAACAATGAAAATAATAACCCTGGTAAAATAAAATTATTGGTAGAACCACAAGATAGTGAAATTATGGATATGTGTGACAATATAACCGTTGCGCCATGGGGAGATATGATTATTTGCGAAGATGGTAAAGGCACTGATTATTTACTTGGTATTCAGCCTGATGGCACTATTTATAAATTGGCTAAAAATGCTTTAAATAGTAAAGAATTTGCGGGAGGTGTTTTCTCGCCAGATGGATCAATACTATTTGTTAACATACAACTACCTGGATTTACTCTTGCAATTACTGGCCCTTGGCAAGGATAATAACTTTGTTTACAATTTATTAATTAACACTAAATAGTATTTCCATATAGTTTAGATATATGGAAAGATTAAAAATGTCTTGGTTGTTACTTTCATCATTTGGGATCATGTTTGCAATTCTATCCTGGTTGCAAGAATCACAATTTTTATCTAATGATTTAGGTTTTTATAAAGGTCTATTTGCATTAATATTAGGAATTATTCTATTTTTCTTGATACCTAACAGAATGAGTAATTAATGAAAGAAGCGTTAATAGTATACAATCATACGGAATACGAGAATATTCCATCCACTCTTTACAATAAAGAGAAATATAGACTGCAGGTAGAATTACTAAAAATGCAAGAGTGGATGATTAAAGAAAAAAAGAAAATTGCCATTGTACTGGAAGGTCGTGATGCTGCGGGCAAAGGATCAACTATTAAAAGATTTATCCAGCATATGATACCTAGAAATACTAGAGTTGTTGAATTAGGTGTACCAACAAAAAAAGAACATAGAAACTGGTTTCATACCTATAAAAAGCAACTCCCCAATGAAGGAGAAATAGTATTCTTTGATCGATCCTGGTATTCACGTGCTGTGATACAACCTACAATGGGCTACTGTTCAAAAAGCCAGTATTATTATTTTATAAAAAATGTCAATGCTTGGGAAAAACAATTAATTGATGAAGGATTGATTTTATTCAAATTTTATTTATCAGTTTCTCAAGAAACTCAAAAATATAGATTTTTTTTAAGGCAAAGCAGTGAATTAAAATATTGGAAAGTTACAAAAAATGATCTCAAAGCATTGGAACAATGGCACCTATACACTCGCTATAAAGAACAAATGTTCGAACAAACATCAACTAAACATGCACCGTGGATATTAATCAATAGTGATAACAAAATGATTGCCAGATTAAATACAATGCGTTATGTATTAAAAAGAGTTGATTATACAGATAAGAAAAAAGTGAAAGCTAAACGTTATTTTAAAGAACTCGAAGAATACAAAATCACAATTAAAGGTGTAAAGTTTGAAAATCTTACAAAAGAGCAATACGAGTTTCTTTTTAAAATAAAGGCACATGAATAGATTTTAGAAAATATAATCAAGTACTTGTTTACAATTTGTTTATTTACATTAAATAATCTCAAATGATAATGTCTAAAAATCATTTTTGACAAAAATTTGATAGAAAAAGAAAATAAAACCATTCTAAAGATAATAGGCGTTCTGTTCGCTTTATATTTCTTCCTAGTTGGTATCAATGGATTATCATTGGGAATAAAAAATCTTGGTGGGGAATTTGCTAAAACAGTAATTCATACTACTAGCAACCCTTTTGTAGCATTATTTATTGGAATACTTGCAACTGCGTTGTTTCAAAGTTCATCTACAACAACTTCACTTATTGTTGGAATGGTAAGTGGCGGAGGCCTTTCTTTATCTGGTGCAATTCCTATGATCATGGGAGCAAATATTGGAACTACAGTAACAAATACCATCGTGTCTTTAGGGCATGTGAATCGTGAAAATGAATTTCGACGTGCATTTGCAGCATCAACCATTCATGATTTTTTTAATGTACTTGCAGTCCTAATAATATTTCCAATTGAAGTAACATTTGGCATTTTGGAAAAGTCAGCAACAGGTCTAGGAAATTTACTTTTTGGAAAGATTAGTGCGGATGAAGTTTTTGATAGTCCTATTAAAACCGCAATTAAATGGGGAGCAAAACAAATAGAGTCTTTGAGTTTTGATAATACCAGTCTATTAATTCTATTTAGTATTATACTAACATTTAGTATGCTTGCNCTAATAGTAAAACTNCTTCGTAGCATGGTNCTTAGTCGAGTNGAGCAGTTTTTTGACAAATATATTTTTACGACNACCATGAGAGCTATGGTATTTGGCGTATTATTAACTATTTTTGTACAAAGNTCTTCNGTCTCCACTTCAACTATTGTGCCATTAGCTGGTGCAGGAGTATTAACATTAAGACAAATTTATCCATTTACTTTAGGTGCAAACTTAGGAACTACAGTAACAGCATTATTAGCATCCTTAACTCTAAATGTNACAGCAATGGTTGCTGCTTTCAGNCATCTTTTCTTTAACATATTTGGAATTATTATAATTTATTTAAACCCATTTCTTCGTGAAATACCTATAAGATTAGCAGAAAGAATGGCAGACATAGCTTTAAAAAACAAATTACTGCCTATAGTTTATTTAATTATTGTTTTCTTTGGTATTCCGCTAACTATTATTTTCTTAGGAGGATAAATCATGTCAATATTNACAGANNTNATTACAATTTGGCGNAAAGAAAANCTTCTCTCTCAAGCATGGGAAGAATCTTTAGAAATGCTTGACTTGTCTCATAATATGTTTGTTAAAGCAGTTAAAAAATCTAAAAAACAGGAAAATTTATCTGTTCTAAAAGAACTGAAAAATAGAGATAAAGAAATAAATAAGTATCAACGAGAAGTAAGGAGAAAAATTGTAACACATTTTTCTTTACAAAATNATATAAATGACATTTCTAGTATAATGGTTCTAATGAATATGGTNATTGACATTGAAAGAATTGGTGATTATTCAAAAAATATTCTAGATCTAGCTATTTATTATCCTNAAAAATTAAATACGAAACATCTACATCCCGAATTACATGAAATTGAACAAGTAGTAAAATCTCGTTTTGATAAAACGATTGATGCAATAAAAACCGAGGATATTGAACTTGCTAATAAATTATTAAAAGGCTTTAAAAAACAGGTTACAACTGCATCTGATCGAATTGTAAATAATATAATTTCTGGAGAATTAAATTTAGATACAGGATCAGAAGCTGCTGCTATAGCNTTATATGCACGTTANTTAAAACGTATTGGGAGTCATTTAAAAAATATTACAACTACTGTAATTAATCCAATTGATTCCATTGGTTATCAATCAAAAGGAATTTCTGAATAATTTATAACTATTGTTCAGGGTTAATCGTGGTAACTCCAAAAGAAAAGGTGGATCCCTTACCTTCAACAGTATCTACATAGATTTTAGATCCATGAGCTTCAATAATATGTTTAGCTATTGATAATCCAAGACCCGTCCCCCCTTTTTGTCTATCTCTAGCTTTATCAGTTCTGTAAAATCTTTCAAAGATTCTTTTTAACGCTTTTGGTGTTATTCCTATNCCTGTATCAATAATTGAAAAAACAATTTCATTATCTCTACGAGAAAGTTTGACTTTTATATAACCTTCATCTGTATANCGTAAAGCATTAGATAATAAATTAGCTATTACTTGATCTAAACGATTTTTATCTCCATAAATAAATAATCTTTTATCTGGAGTATCAAGATCAATCTTTATTTTTTTATTCGAATTTCTCTGCTTTGCATCTTTAGTGAGATTTTTTAGTATATCAAAAATATTAAAATATTCAAAATTCATTTTTAATTCGCCAGTTTCTATTCTTGATATTTCTACTAAATCAGTAACCAATTCTTCTAAACGATGTGTATTTTCTAAGGATCTTTCNAGAAACCCTACATTAACACTTTCATCATTTAATGCGCCTTCNAATAGTGTTTCTATGTAACCTGATATAGAGGATATTGGTGTTTTTAATTCATGAGTAACATTTCCAAGAAATTCTGATCGTACTTTTTCCATACGTTTAATCCCTGTATAACCTCTTTCAAGTGCAATAGTCATTTTATTCATATTATCGGCTAATTCATCTATTTCAATAACTCCAGTNTTGATTGCAACTCTCCTTTTTAGATCTCCTTGGCTAATATCTTTAGCTGCATTTGTCAGTTCCAAAATTGGATCTGTTAACCAATTTTTTAATAGATACCATGCAACAATTATTACAAAAAGAATAATAACTATAATGAGGTAATAAAATTCTCGATACTTGCTAGCCAAATTTTCTACTGACTTTAATGATTGTGCTAATCGAACATATTTAAAACCATATTGATTTTGATTAACCTGACTAGCAAAGTAAACGAAATCAGTATTTAATGTATTGCTATATCTAGTAGAAAAACCCTCATTGCTATCCTTAGCTTTAATTATTTCTGGCCTTGAAATATGATTATCCATTTGAGATAATTGATCAATTGGCATTGATGATTCACCAATAACTGTCCCATTTGCAGTAATTAGTGTTACTCTTAATTTGGAGGCAATAGAATATTCTTCGGCCATTTTCTGAAACGTATCTTTTTCACTGTTACTAACATACACCATAAAAGTCTTAGAATGAGATCTAAGCTTATCGATTATAGTATCTTTGGCCTGGTTTAAAGCTAGAGTATTAGTATAAGTAATAGGCGCAATCATGCCTATTATTCCAATAAAAATAATTATAGCCAGTAATCTATACTGAATACGTCTCATATAATTATGAAGTATGTTTTATTGTTTTGGACGGAAGCGGTAGCCAACGCCTTTTACCGTTTCAATCCAGTTTTTGTATATACCTAATTTGGATCTAATTCGGTTAATATGCACGTCAATGGTACGATCAACAACAAAAACATCTTCTTCCCATATTCTAGAAAGTAATTCTTCNCGGCTAAANATGATATTGGGTTGATTCATAAAAAAAGCTAATAATTCAAATTCTTTACGAGGTAGATGTAATTCATTACCCTCTAATTTTGCAATATAGGTTAAAGTATTTATTTCAAGATCACCAAAACTGATGCTTGTTCCTTTTGAGCTAATTTGATCAACCCTTCTTAAAATAGCATTAATTCTTGCTATTAACATCCGCGGGCTAAAAGGCTTTCTGACATAATCATCACCACCAACTTCTAATCCTCTTACTTCATCAAACTCACGATCCATTGCTGTAAGAAAAACAATTGGCACAGTATTTCCTTGCTCACGAATTTTTCTNCATACTTCATACCCNTCTCTACCAGGCATCATAATATCAAGAATGGCTAGGTCAAGGTCTTTCGATACTTTATCTAATGCATCATCACCGTTTACTGCTTCAGTAATGTTAAAACCAGCTTTTTCAAGATTATATCGNAGAATTTCTCGAATATCTGGTTCATCATCTACAATTAGTATATTTTTCATATATATAATCTATTCTTTGAATGTAAATAAATTATAAATAAGTAATATAATTTTANGTACCATCATAAATGCAACCTGTGGTGCAAGTCTCACTTACAATAATTTTTTTTAANTGCGGTAGTTTAGGTTGAACTTTTTTCCATATCCATACAGCTAAATTTTCACTTGTAGGGTTTTCAAGGCCAGGAACATCATTCAATACAATATGATCAAGCTGCTTAATAATAGGATCACAAACATTTTTTACATCACCNAAATCCATTATCCATCCAATTTTTTTATCAATGGGGCCAGATATATAAATTTTTACATTAAAAGTATGCCCATGCATACGTTTACATTTGTGATCATCTGGGAGATTGGGTAAAAAATGTGCGGAATCAAATGAAAACTTTTTATANATATCCATTTTAAATCAAGGAATTTGTAAATATTTATGCATTTGAAGGCTTAATCTCCAAGTTGGATTTGCATTNCAGTATTGCAATGTTTTATTGAGGTTTCTTTTATAGTTTGAATCATCCATAGGCTGTAATGAAAATACGTCAAAATCTAAGTCTAAAAAACTGCTGGGGTCTAAATCTTCTTGAGGATATACAATTTTTAATTCATTCCCTTTATTAATTAATAATTTTGCACCCTTTTTTGGACTTACACAAATCCAATCAATACCATTAGGAGGAACAATTGTACCATTAGTTTCAATAGCAATTTCTACATCATTGCTTTTAAGATGATGAATTAACTTTTCATCTAATTGTAATAAAGGTTCNCCTCCCGTAAATACAATAAANGGATTATCAGAGGAATTCCAAAAGGATAAAATATGTTGCGATAGTTCTGTTTGAGTTTCAAATGTACCTCCTCCTGAGCCATCTGTCCCNACAAAGTCAGTGTCACAAAATTTACACGTTGCTTTTTNACGGTCTTTTTCATGCCCGCTCCACAAATTACATCCTGAAAAACGACAAAAAATAGCCACCCTTCCCATATGTGCNCCTTCACCTTGAATCGTTAAATAAGTTTCTTTTATTTTATAGGACATTTTTAACTATTTGGATAATTCAATGGATCAGTTGTACCTGCTTCGGCAAATCCTTTAATACGCAATAAGCAAGCATCGCATCTTCCACAAGGTTTACCTTTATCTAAAGGATCGTAACAACTATGAGTTAATGAATAATCAACCCCTAATTCAATCCCTTGTGTAATTATTTGTGATTTCTTTAGATCAATTAATGGTGTATGTATATGTAATTTCTCAGACTCTTCTACTCCAGATTTCGTAGCTAATCTTCCCATTTTTTGAAAAGCATCAATATATTCAGGCCTACAGTCCGGATATCCACTGTAATCAAGCGCATTAACACCAATAAAAATATGAAAAGTATCTTCCACCTCTGCTAATGCTAATGCATATGATAAGAATATGGTGTTTCTAGCAGGTACATAGGTAATAGGAATTTCTGAATTCATTTCATCTTCTTCACGNTTTTTAGGTACATCAATATCATCTGTCAAAGCAGATCCTCCNATGGATCCTAAATCAATATTTGCAATTTGATGCTTATTTAAATTGTATGAATTAGCAATTTCTTTTGCACATTCTATTTCGTAATTGTGGCGCTGGCCATAAATAAATGATAAGGCTATAACCTCGAAACCTTGGTTAATAGCGATTGCTANAACAGTTGATGAATCAAGGCCTCCACTTAGNAGAACAATTGCTTTCTTCATAACTCATTTTAACTATTTAATTGGAAATATGGTGAAAAAAAATTAGAAACTATAGGATAACTGAAATTGTGTATTTGAAAAATCTTCNAACTGTTCAAAACGATTTATTGGATCACCATTTCCAATAAAATAACTTATTGAAACATCAATAAACCAATTATCATTCAATAAATATTCAAGATTTAATCCTAGTAATTGTCCTGTGTCTTCTAAATTAACTAACAGATTAAAATTCAGTTCAAGGTCATCATCAAAAAATCTATTACTGCCNATTATTAATAAGGATTTATTGGAAATCATTGCAAATGGAGTTCCCATTCCAGGGACAAAATTCTCAGTAGTTAATGTGGCCATACTCAACGTTGATAAATCTACTGTATTTCCTGTTGCTTTAAATACGTTATTGCCAATTATCTGTACACCTATACTCTTTGAACTTTCCATCCTNTATTCAATCTGTAATACATATTGCAAGTAATCTGCTTTGGNATCNAAATAATTATACCAATTAGCTTTATAATCATTCAGGGTGTTAAAGTATGCTGACTCCGCACGAATCGTAAAATCTTTAATAAAAGTCACAATATTCAATCCAATTACAGAGGTAGATCGATAACCAAATTTTGGACTTACTTGTATAATATTTAATGTATCAACACCAAGACCTAGAAGGCTAAATGAACGATCATATCCATCAAAATATGACACCCCTATATCTGTTTCTCCAACTATAGTCTTAAGTTGAAATCCATATTCGAATGAATTATCTCTTTTTTCATACTTGTCTGGTTCTATAGGAATTTGGAATGGGAATTCCGGNTCATTAAATGGCAACCTATTCGAAATATGATTTGGAATAATTACACCTTCTAACTGCCAATTTTCCCAATAAGTAATTACAGCTGCAGATAAAGAACCTATTTTTCTATCTGCTCCTTGAAAAAACATATAATAATNATCATAGGGATTTAAATTATCTGTAGGATTATTTCCATCANCAACACCCCAGGCATGAATCTGNTTACCAAGCTTGACCTCTCCCCAAGAAGGAAACCAGGTTAAATATGCCTCTCTTACTTGAAAGGTTGGATCTTGCTTTCCTCCCCATCTATGTTCTAATGCAGAATTAACTAAAAAATCAAAAGATCCTATNGTATTACCCATTCGTAACTGTGCAATCCTAAATGGAAGATACATTTGTTCTTGATCTGAAATATTATACATGATCGATGGTCTAATAGTGCCATTAATAGATAATTGACNCATTAANAAAGGGCAAATCATAAAAAATAATGAACGTTTTATGAGCACTATTATAAATAACCTAATCACGAGGCATGCGTTTTAAATTTTTCTCCTGAAAAAGACTGTGGTCTAATCCTGAGTCCACTTTTATATCTTCCATGGTTAAGGTNGTTGTGTGGTTTTTTTGTACATCTTCAACAAAAATTTTATTTATAATATCATAACCAGAAATAGAATCAAAAAAGAATTGCTTCTTTTTACGTAACTCACCACTTAAATCATAAGATTCTTCCTGAACTGCAATCAATGATTTTTTATCAATCCAGGTAATATGTTTAGAATATGTTGATTTTATATCTTCATTTGGTAATACTTCTATAACAAAACAATTATTTCCATCCAAAACATCGTCTTCTAATCTTTTATAACTATTCTCTTCTAAATCTCTACTCGTCATATCTTCATAACTAAGATCNGATCCCATAAATGAATCTCCTTTTTTAGATGAAGATATTCTTCGAACTTTTTTAAATGCAGGAAGCCACATACGCATTTCGTCTGATTTATTATCATGCTCTATCTTTAAAAAGGCGACACCTTTATCATCTACAGGTGCCAAAAACCATAAAATTTGTTTCGAACCATTATCCGATGACTTTGAAAGGATTGTGGATGTTCTTGTTTTGTCTTTGCTATTTGTTAATAACATTGTTGTCTTNGATATGATATCACTGGGAACTTCCCTCTTATCAACCATTGTTGCTATTTCAAAACCACTCTGAGCNGCTATATATGAAATAAGCATAATAATAATTATACTAATTCTTATCATTTTGTAGATCCCCCTATTAATGAATCCATTATAAAAGTAATAATCAATGAAATAATTATGGTTCGTATAGGATGATTAATTGATTGNCTAATTGCAAANTTTTTGAAGATAGAAGTCATATAAAGTATATAAAATTAAACTGTAAAGTGATTGGTTGATAAAAATTTTCTATAAAGCATATTAAGTATCCATTTCTGCAACGACAAAACAATTTCTTATAACTTACCAATATAATAATTGAAGTAATTTCATAATAACTAAAACGCATTTTGGAAGACACTAAACTATTAAAACCCTTTACAATTCTTGCTAATGGAGAATTTCCCAATCACTCATTGCCCTTACAAATACTTCATGAGTCCAAAACAATTATTTGTACGGATGGGAGTGCGAATACACTAATTGATAAAGGAATAGATCCAAACGTAATCATTGGAGATATGGATTCCGTACAAATTGATAATAAAGCATTTTCTGGCCAATTTATTAAAGATTCGAATCAAGAAAATACTGATCTTGAAAAAGCATTTGAATGGTGTATAAAAAATAATGTTAAAACCATTAATGTATTAGGGGCTTCACAAAAAAGAGAAGACCATTNAATTGGAAACCTATATCTCTTATCAACATANTGTGATGCAATTAACTTGACTTATGTNACTGACTACTTTTCCATTACATGTCATGATGGTAGTAAAACATTTTCATCATTTAAAAATCAGCTGGTATCTATTTTACCAGTAGAGCATATACANCATATATCAACTAAAAATTTAAAATATCCTTTATCAGATGAGGAATTATCAACTTCTTCAAGAGGAGTCAGCAATCGCTCACTTGGAAATAATTTTGAAATAAATAGTTCTGGTAAAATATGGGTTTTCTGTTCGCACCTTGAATAAATATGCATTTTCTTGATTCAATAATTATTGGAGCCTATGTTTTCATCTTAATATATATTGGCTTCAANAGAACAAAAAAGAGCAGATCTTCTTCAGAAGAATATTTACTAATGGGTAGAAGATTAAGCCTTCCGGGATTCGTCGCAAGTTTAGTTGCTACCTGGTACGGCGGCATTCTTGGGCTAGGAGAAAATACATATCTATATGGAATCCAAACATGGTTCATTCTTGCTATGCCCTACTATGTATTTGGATTGATATTTGCTTTCTTTATTGCTGAAAAAATTTCTTTAGAAAAATTCATTTCTATACCAGATCATTTTCATAATTACTATGGACATACTGCAGGAATTATAAGTGCATTATTAATTCTTGTGATTGCTAGTCCAGCACCATACATATTAAGCCTTAGTATTTTATTACAAACTTTTACAGATATTTCATTTAGTTGGTCTTTGNTTTTGTCCTTANTAATTAGTTTAAGCTATATATGGTCAGGGGGATTTAAATCNATCATACGTACAGATATTTTTCAGTTTATTCTAATGTATAGTGGATTTGTAATTATATTAATTTTTTGTTGGAAAGAATATGGACCCCCTATTGAATTGATAGGGAAATTACCTCAAAGCTTCCTGGATCCATTGGGCGGCATGAAACCACAATATATATTAGTATGGTTTTTTATTGCTATGTGGACATTTGTTGATCCCGGTTTTTATCAGCGATGTTCTGCAGTAAAATCGCCTGGAGNTGCAAAAAAGGGGGTTTTAATATCAATATTTTTTTGGTTTATTTTTGACGTTTTAACGATTACAACTGGCTTATATGCTAAAGTTGCAATGGAAATATCATCGCCATTATATACATTTCCGCTTTTNGGAAGTCAAATTTTACCTCCAATATTTTTTGGATTATTTTTAGTTGCAATATTATCTACAATTATGTCAACGGTTGACTCTTTAGGTTTTATAAGNGCTATTACTTTTGGAAGAGATATCATGTGGCGTATAAAAACATCTCCAATAGTTAAAAATAATGAAAAAGTTTTAGAGTCAACGCATTTTGTTCAACAAGGTTTATTTGTAATGAGTTTTTTAGCTCTACTTTTAGCTATAACAATTCCATCTGTTGTTCGATTATGGTATGTAACAGGTTCAATTATAGTTCCAGGAATACTAATACCATTTTTGGTTACGTTTTATNATAAAAGTAATCTTCCAAAAAATATTATTCAGTTAATGGTTCTACCAGTAATGGTTGGAATTATGTGGTTTATTATGGGAAATATCACAGGTGGATATCCTTTAGATCTTGAGCCATTCTATCCAGGTCTATTAACTTCATTAATCATATATTTATTTAATATTAAATATGCATTTAGAAATAGAACGTAAGTTTTTAGTCATAATTGAGAATTGGGATACAAGTATTGAAGGTNTTCCATATAGACAAGGCTATCTTGCTATCAATGATAAAAATGTAGTTCGCGTACGTATTAAAGGTGACATCGCTACAATTACAGTAAAATCTAATGAAATTGGTATAAGTAGGTCTGAACATGAATATGAAATNCCTNTTCNTGATGCTGATTATTTAATTAATCATTTATGCGTAAGCAGAATCATAGAAAAGACTCGTTATAAAGTACCCTACAAAGGAAAAGTTTGGGATGTAGATGAATTTCACGGAGATAATAATGGCTTATGGCTTGCGGAAATTGAATTAGATCATGAACAGGAAGATGTATTATTNCCGCCTTGGGCTGGAAAAGAAGTAACTGGAGATGTCAAATATTATAATGCATACTTATCAAANAATCCTNTCNANAAATAAGTTCAACATATAGTAACTATTNATTATTTGTTTACAATTTATTTACATACTGTTTAAATAGCATTTAATCCTTAATAAATCAGCTGTAGTAATATCAATTATGATAAAANCTACAAAACCGTTCCTTTATATTCCTGTTATAANTACCCTNNATATCACAAATATTTTTGGTTCATCACCAATTAATATCCCATCTGGTGTTGATGTGGAAATATCTGGTGAAGTAGAGGTTGAGTTCGTTGATGTAGAAGGTCGTGGAGGAGCTTCTTATGAAGATGACTTTGTAAAAAAGATTGAGACAAGAAGTCCATACACCCAAATAGATAAAGCAGTCCTAGATTTCAAATTGCTGTATTCTAAAAATATTTCCTATCGCTTCAGCCTTCGATTCGATGATGATGGTGCGTATGCAGATAAGCACTATTTAAAATATGAGAAGGATAATACGCGAATTGAGTTAGGGAAAAATCGACCTCGTATTGCCTTAAAAAGAGAAACGGAAGGTTATCCNCTCATTGGAACTGCTTATTGGAAAGGTAGACAATATCATATAGATATGGAAAAAAAGTATGGCAATTTGCGAGTTGGAGCATCATTTGCTTTGAAACGTCCATTAGAATATGATGATGCTGCAGAAGATAAATCATTTAGGATGTTAGTATATGATGATGGAGAAAAAGTTGATGGTCAAACATCAGAATTAGGTCTTCGAGCTACCTACAAATTATCACCCTTTAAAATTCAAGCATGGTACTATACTGGAAAATTAATTGATGACGAGGATTGGAAAAAACGGCTGCATTACGATTTTGATTATTATGCAAATGTTGAAGCAGATGATATCNTAAACAAAGATGCGAATGTGAATCACTTTTGGTATGGCGGTCGAGCAGAATTAATGGTTTTAGGTTCATTATTTAGAGGTGAATATATTTATTCTGAAGATGGATTCTTGCCTAGAGATGGTTTTTATTTTGAAGGAAGAAGAACAGTAAATTTATTTTCTGTTAATAATCTATTTACTTTAGTTCGTTATGGTCAAATGCGAATTGATCCGTTTGGCAATGTATTTTATCCTTTACTAAAGGATCCACATACATGGAAACGATCATTAGTAACGTTAGCTCTAGGATATAATTTTACAAGCTATGCAAAATTGAAAGTTGAATATTATTTCCTAGATGAAGAAACTGGAGACACAAAGGAAAAAGCTATTGAGCAGAATAGNAATTATCAGTCACATGTTGATGATAATCAACTACTTGTTCAATTGGAACTAAACTTCTAGGAGATAAACATAATGACTAATTTGAAAACACTTTCATCATTTTTAATAATGCTATTTTTTATAATACCAGCTTGCGAAGATAAAGATGATGAGGTAGCTGCATTGGTTGTTGATAGCTTTGATATTACTCTTATTGATAATGAGACAACAGGAACATCAGACCAATCACAGCCAGAATTAATACGATTTATTACGGAAACACAGGGTGTAATTGTGAATTCAAAACAAAACACACTGGATTTTATAACAATTTCATCAACAGATTTATCTATGAGTGGACAAAGTGTCCAAGTTACAGATGACCCTGACGCTGAATGTTCATCTATTGATGTAAGTGTTGATGAAAGTTTAATTGCTGTCGTTGTTAGTAAAGGGGCTTGTGAAAGAGGATTATTATATCTTGTTGAATCATCTTCCCTTGTAAAACATGGACCATATGAATTAGGCTATAATCCTGACGCAGTTGATATTGCAGTAGATAATGAATATGTNGTTGTAGTAAATGAATTTGACTATGAAGATGCTGTTGATGGTGGTTGTGATTCCTTAGGCTTCCCTGGAGTAAGTGTTTATGATATAAGTGCCGGCCCAGGCCAAGGTACTTTAGTAAAAGATATGAGAATTTCTCACGTGGGATCAAACGGAAATTTAGCAGAACCAGAAGGAGTAAAAATTGCTCCTGATGGTNAAACTGTGTATATGACTCTGCAAGAATCAAATGAAATCGGTTGGTTCTCCATTTTATCCCCTCCTGATGTGCTCGAAAATAAAGTTACTTTTACCAATCCAGAACATGAACCAGATGGAATATGGGTAAATAGTGATGGTACTATAGTTTGCACTGGTGGTGAATATGATGGAACGATCGGAGTAACTCTNCTATCNGCAGATGGAACACCTTCATCACAATATTATGCAGATCTAGCAAATGATCTTCCAGATAGTTGGGATTGGGATGATCAGCGTAAAGGTATTGAGCCTGAAGAAGTTGTAATCGTAGAGGCTGGGGAAAAAACATTTGTNATGGCTACTCTNCAAGATCCAGGAGCCGTNGTAGTATATGATATTACGGACCCATCAAACCCCACGTGGGATTCAGGAGCTATAACAGAAATNAATAATTATACAAATGAGATAGATGGTACTAGTGTNGGAGAACCAGAGGGAATGGCATATAAGAATGGATATGTNTTAGTATCCAATACTGAAGATCCATCNGTTGCTCTTNTACGGGCTTCTTGGGCAGAGTAATTTCTTTATCTAAAACANAAAAGCCGGTTATTATACCGGCTTTTGTGTTTGCAGGATAATTAGAAATTATTCCATATCTTTAGAATACTCGCCTTTCGTTGCAAGGCTATTAAACTTTGCTCTTTTCATAAAGGATTCTTGAGCATTTGAAATATTCTCGTCTTTCCCTGACCATGCTTTAAGAGCTGGAGCCTGCAAAGCACGTCCATATGAAAAGGTCAGATTCCACGGTGTGCCATCAATCTGATTCATTGCATTTAAGT
>NZXJ01000014.1 GCA_002701945.1 Fidelibacterota bacterium | reverse complement strand
TCCCTTTTTATACAAAATGGTTGAAAAGATTCCCGTCAATTGAATCTGTTGCTGTATCAAATATAGATGAATTATTAAAGTTGTGGGAAGGTCTCGGCTATTATTCCCGGTGTATTAATTTTCATAAATCATGCAAAATTCTAATTAATAAATATGATTCTCGATTACCTGAAAATGAGGCTGATTTCCTTAAATTGCCTGGAGTCGGTAACTATATTTCATCAGCTGTTTATTCCATAGTAAAAAATTTTCCACTACCGGCAATTGATGCGAATATTAAACGTATTATGTGCCGAGTCTTAAAAATTAAAAACTTAACACCGTACAATAATAAGCGTATAAGTAATGCTGTAGAGAAATTTATAGATAAGGANAGGCCTGGNGATTTTAATCAANCNCTAATGGATTTAGGTTCATCNATTTGTACACCTATNAAAACNGATTGTTANATNTGCCCTATTTCNAGCTTATGTAAAGCAATGAAAACTTCTTCTCCATTACAGTATCCATTNAAAAANNCNAAANGAATAAAACCNCTTAAGNGCTTAGCGGCNGCTATTATTTTNAATAAAGATAAATTTTTTATTGTTAAAAGACCTNTTAACANAATGTTAGGNGGGCTCTGGGANCTCCCAACTATTGAGTTAAANNCTTACATATCNCCGAATGATCAATTATTTAAATANATAAAAATGACNTATAATATTACTGTATCAATAAATAGAAAGATTNCTACAATAAAACATTCATATTCTCATTTTGATATTTCATTAAATTTATACAAATGTAATCTTCAAGAGAATAATCTTATAAATTCAGAATTTGCTTCTTGGATTAAACCGGATGATGTTAAACACTATGCTTTTTCAAAATCAAATCATAAGCTATTTAATAAACTTAATTTGAATGCTTGGAATATTTAAGATAATTGTATCCATTATATTGTGGCCTATTTTTATTGCCACATTTNNTTTCGGNATTTTTGGATATTTTATTGTTACAACATTTGTGTCTCTAGAGACTGCACATGTCTATATGAAAATATTTTGCAGANCTTGTTTATTATCCGCAGGACAATTATTAATAATTAAAGGTAAAATTCCGCCAAAAGATAAGCAGCCTTACATTTATATGCTTAATCATCAATCAATGTTTGATCATTTTATGATTGCTGGTTCTACAAGTCATTATCTTACAGGAGTTGCNGCTGAANATCAATATTCCTATCCATTATATGGCGCAGCTCTAAGGAGATATAAAGCTATTTCAATTAAACGAGAAAAATTAAAAGATGCTATTCATAGTCTTGATGAAGCCGAAAAGGTNGTATCGTCNGGNACNTCTCTTTTNATAGCCCCTGAAGGAACNCGAACTATTTCAGGAGAATTAGGTTTTTTCAAAAAAGGACCATTTCATTTAGCAATTAATACGAAAGCAACAATAATACCAGTTGCAATTATAGGNGCATGGGAAGCAAAAAAGAAAACTGATTGGAAATTAAAACCCGGTTTTATTACTATATATTATGGTAAACCGATTGAGGCTAAAAAATATAAAGATCACACAATTGATGAATTAAGTGATTATGTTAGAAGTGAATTAATAAAATTAATAGATGAAGGATAAAGAATGTATAATATTTTTACGTATGAATTTTTATTATTAGATCTTATTTCTTCATTAATAGGAATNTTTATTTCAATTGCACTATTGCAATCCGGAATAGATAAAGTTCTTGATCGTAAAGGCAATCTTTCTTGGTTATCTGATCATTTTTCTGATNCTATACTAAATAAGAATGTCCCTTTATTATTATTAATTGTCACAATCNTTGAACTGCTCTCTGGTTTTTTATTGTTTTTNGGCGCTTTNTATAATATTATTNTTTCGAANAGCGATTTACTCATTTTGGGTTTTTTAACTTCTTCAATAAATTTTATTTTTCTTTTTTTTGGTCAGCGTGTGGCAAAGGATTATGATGGTGCAGCNGTAATAGTAAACTATTTTATTCTAAATATGATTGGATTGTTATCCATATCATTATCAATTNTTTAATNATGAAGGAGCATTATTTATTAGAAAAAAATATTATTTTNCTTAATCATGGTTCATTTGGAGCATGTCCAAAATCTGTTTTTAAAAACTATCAGAATTGGCAGCGCTTATTAGAGAATCAGCCTGTTCAATTNTTTTCACATGATGTTTATAAATATTTAGAAGAATCTCGAACACATTTATCAAATCTAATAACATGTGATTCAGATGATATAATTTTTATTCCAAATCCTACTACAGCTATTAATACTGTAATTAGAAGCTTANTGNTTGATAAAAATTATGAAGTTCTTACATCAAANCATGAATATGGTGCAATGATAAGAGCGTGGGAATGGTTTTCCAAAAATAAAGGATATACTTTAACTCAAAAACACCTAAGAATTCCTTTTACTACGAGAGATAAATTTTTAGATAATCTTTGGGAAGGAATAACAAAAAAGACTAAAATTATATTTATCAGTCATATAACGAGCCCAACAGCAATAATTTTTCCTGTAGAAGAAATATGNCATCGCGCNAGAAATGAAGGAATATTGACTATAATTGATGGAGCTCATGTTCCNGGGCATATTCAATTGGATATTTCTGCTCTAGATCCAGATATTTATATAGGAGCATGTCATAAATGGTTAAGTGCCCCAAAAGGTTCATCATTTATGTATGTAAAAAAAGATACTCAAGATATGATAGATCCATTAATTATTAGCTGGGGAAAGGAAGTTGATCCTTCTCCGAGTACATTTATAAATGAAAACCAATACCAAGGAACCCGCGACTTCAGTCCTTATTTAGCTGTTCCTACTGCAATCAATTTTCAAAATGATAATAATTGGAATCTTGTGAAAGCTAGATGTAAAGGCTTAACAAAAAAAACTTTAATATCATTACAGAATGTTCTTAAAACAGATTTATTATGTCCAATAAATGATGATTGGTTAGCTCAAATGGCAAGCATTCAAATCCCGGTTAATGATTCTACAGCAATTAAAAATAAACTTTTAAACAATTATAATATTGAGATCCCTATATTCAAATGGGATAACAAAAATATGCTTCGTTTTTCTTTTAATGCATATAATGATGAAAGTGATTCGACAGCACTCATAGATGCTATTAATAAAATATTTTCTTAAANATAAATAAGAATACTTATTTTACCCAGAAACTGGAAAGTCATAATTATCTTCAAACTCCTCAGTCTTAATCATTCTTATTGCATCCCATGTCAACTTTGTACATACTTTAGCACAAATCTGACAACCAATACATTCATCATACCGTACTTGAACAGGTGGAATNGGAATTCCATATTTTTCAGCTTCAACTGGCTCAATNCANTCTACAGGGCAGAAAGGAACACAGACTTGACATCCTGTACAGTTATCTTCGTCAACTACAGCAATAAGTTTAGGTTTTTTCTTTTTAAAATTAACCTTTTCTGCAGGATCAGGAACTGACTTATAATGATCGTAATTTTTATTATTTGCCATAATATATTTATCTTAGGCACCGAAATTATAACTATAGATTACATTTGACAATAATTACCAATTATCCAAAAGGATTTTTCATTAATACATTTTCTTATAAATTCTAGCCTTTGGAACTAAAAATTATTATTAATTTGAAATAATTAGGAGAATAAAATGACTTACATAATTGCTGAGCCTTGTGTATCAACTTGCGATACTGCATGTGTTGAGGTTTGTCCAGTAGATTGTATACATGGGCCAGATGATAAATCAGGAGCAGGTGCGGAAGCCAAAGCCGATGGATTTGACCCCGATGGAAAACAACTCTATATTGACCCTGAAGAATGTATCGATTGTGGAGCATGTGAACCTGAGTGTCCAGTTGAGGCTATATTTGAAGAAAGTGAAGTACCAGATGAATGGAGTAAGTATACTAAGATCAATTATGATTGGTTCGGAAGAGATTTCCCTGGCTAAACTTTACATTAATAGTATTAATATAACGGCTGTTATTTCTAACAGCCGTTTTTTTTATATTTAAATNATGGATAATGCTCAGATACTAGAACTTTTAAAATCAGTGAAATATCCAGGATTTTCCCGTGATATTGTATCATTTGGTTTAATAAAAGAGATAACTATTAAAGATGATGCAATAAATATTGATATAGCTTTAAAAACCCAGAATCAGGATAGTAAAGACAAAGTTATTGCGGATATAGAAACAAAATTATCAAACCATTTTAAGGAAGTAAATATTCAGATAATTAATGAGTCTCCAAATAATCCTCAATCTAACCCTTCCGCTGAACAAAATAAGTTTAATTTAAATAATATTAAAAATATTATTGCTATTGCATCTGGAAAGGGNGGTGTGGGNAAATCAACAGTTGCTGCAAATNTTGCCTTAGCGCTTAGGGAAAATAACAATTCCGTTGGATTATTAGATTTAGATATTTACGGACCATCATTACCAATAATATTAGGGATGAATGAAAACCCAAAGATGACCGATGATAGAAAAATTATTCCTATTGAACATTATGGTCTAAAAGTGATGAGTTTCGGTTTTATCAGTGGAAATGATACTCCTGTTATTTGGAGAGGTCCTCTAGTAAGCCGTATGACAGAGCAATTCTTCAATGATGTACATTGGGGTGAATTAGATTATTTAGTCCTTGATCTTCCTCCTGGCACAGGAGATATACAGCTAACNTTAACACAAAAACTTCGTATGTCTGGAGCGATAATTATCACTACACCTCAAGATATNGCATTAGCAGATGTACAAAAAGGAGCTGACATGTTTAGAAAAGTACATACTCCAATTTTAGGNGTTATTGAGAATATGTCTAGCCTACAGTTAACTGGAAAAATTAAAGGAACAAATCAAAATAATACAGAAAACAATTCTNTAAAAATTGATGGNATTGANGATGNAATNAATGTAAANCCNGATGGAAGTTTTTCCATTAACATTAATTTGTTTAAATCTGGNGGTGGATTNAAAGAAAGNAAAAGATTAGATGTTCCATTACTTGGGCAAATCCCAATATCTNTTGAAATGATGCATTCTACAGATANAGGGNAACCTATCATNTTATCAAACCCTCAAGAACCAGTTTCAAATTTATTNAGAGATATAGCAAAAAAAATACAATCTCAGTTAATTGATTGAGTTNTATAGCTAATGTTTTCTTTTCTTGCTGAGCTTTTAGCAACTACATTTNTAGGTTTTGGTGCTATATATCCACTATTATTGTGGCTTTCACCTCATAAATTAATTCAAAGTGGCTTTTATCGCTTTAATCAGGGAATGGTGTCAATTATCATTTCTATTGGAATGATATTTATTTACTTATCATTATCTCATTATAACAATTTTTACTTAGGCGTATTTTGGCTTTTTATACAACTTGTATTAACTGCTGTCTTTTGGAAAACAAAACATATAAACAATATCGTTATATCCGCTCCACCATTTATTGGTATAGTGTATTTGATACTTGTTATGAATCAGGTATTTTTAATTGATTTATATCTAAGTGATTATGTAATAATTTTTATCAGTTATTCAATTATTGCGTCGGTATTTTTTTCAATGATTTTAGGCCATTGGTATTTAAATGTCATTCAGCTTCCTATTAAACTATTGAAGAATAGTATCATTTTATTATCCTTTTTATTAATAATAAGATTATTCTGGAATATATATGCTTTAACAACTTTTGAAGTGACTGATAATTATGGTTTTAATTTATCATTATTTTCTTTTTTATGGACATTTGAAGGGTTTCTATTATTGGTTGCAATATTTTTTGGCTTAATTGTTCCTATAATATTAAATGTTTTTATTTGGTATACTTTACAAATACAATCTACCCAAAGCGCAACAGGCCTTATCTATGTATCTGTAGTTTCGCTGTTATTTGGAGATCTTTTTTATAAGTATTATGCATTTAGATTTGGAATAATTGTATGATTAACCCATATTTTTTTTGTGAACTTTGTAAAGATAAACATGAACTGAAAGGCAAAGTAAATTGTTTATATAATCTAGATCAAAATGATTGGGACAATTTTATGATGTTTGAAAAATGTCCAGCCTGTGAAAGTTCTCATTTTTATCTTCAAAAAGACTTCAACAAGATTTTAGGTTGTGGTATAATAATAGTTGGAATCATTTTTGTTCCTATGACCTATGGTTTGAGCTTAGCCGTTGTAGCTCTTATTGATTGGTTGCTTTATAATCAAGTTCCTGATAGTATTGTTTGCTATAAGTGCAAAGGCGAGTTTTTTGGGATTAAGGTGATCCCAAAAAAAATATTACCATTTGATCATCATATAGCAGAATTATATGAGGAACCATCTTAACTTTTAGACGTTAAGTTTACATTGATTTTATTTTAAAAAATTGAGTTAACTTTGCCTGTTTAAACTTATAAAATAATGAATTTTTGTACACTAAAATGTCTAATAAATTAGTAGATAATAATATACCAGCTCATATTGCAATAATAATGGATGGAAACGGTAGGTGGGCAAAGACAAATTCACTTCCAAGGATTGCAGGGCACAAAGAGGGTATAAGTTCTGTTAGAGCAATAACTAAGAAATGCGATGAAATTGGTGTAAAATATTTATCTCTTTATACTTTTTCTTCTGAAAATTGGAAGCGACCAAAAAATGAAGTAAAGGCGTTAATGCGTTTATTATTATCTACAATAAGACGCGAGATTAAAGATTTAAATAAAAATAATGTACGTTTAATGACAATAGGAAATTTAGAAGATCTACCNNCCAATGCTAGGAAAGGAATGGAAGAAGGTNTAGAGAAAACNAAAAATAATTCCGGATTGAACTTAATTCTTGCTTTAAGTTATGGTAGCAGAAATGAAATATTACGAATGGTAAAAAATATTGCAATAAAATCTATGAATGGTGATATAGACCCAAATAAAATTAATGAAGACAATATTATAAATGAATTAGATACATCAAAAATTCCNGATCCAGACTTATTAATTNGGACTGGAGGTGAATTTAGATTAAGCAATTTTTTACTTTGGCAGATTGCATATTCTGAAATTTATGTAACAAAAAAATATTGGCCAGAGTTTCGAGAAAATGAATTATCTAAAGCCATAAAAGAATACCAAACACGTGATCGTCGTTTTGGAAAGATTTTCGATTAATTAATAATGATAAATAAACTCCCTATCAAGCTTATTATAGCAATACTTTTTATAAATATTGATGCTTATGCACAACAAGATGTAAATCTTCTTGGTGTAGAAGTTGAAGGGAATGNCCTTGCTGCTGAAACAATGATTAGATATACATCAGGTTTGAGGCAAAATGAATTAATTAATGTCACAGATTTTTCTCGAGCTGTCAAAAGACTTTGGCAATTGGGATTATTTAAAGATGTTCAGATTGTCATTGACAAAGAGACTGCTGAAGGTTTATTTATTACCATACTTGTTGAAGAAAACCCAATATTAGGCTCAATAATTTATAATGGAAATAAACGATTAAAGGATAAACAGTTACAAGATGAATTAGANTTATATAAAGGACAAAGAATTAAACCTCATATTCTTATTGATTCTATATCAAAACTAAANAAGTTTTATGCAGAAGATGGTTTTTTACTTGCTGAAATCAACGCAAAATTAGTTACCCCAAAGAATAATTTAGATAATACAAATTCAGATAATAAAACTATAAAACAAGAACTAACAAAAGATATTGTTTTTACAATTGAAGAAAATGATAAAGTAAAAATTAATAAAATTATATTTGATGGTAATGAGTCCTATTCTGATTTTCGTTTACGNAGAATTTTTAAAGAAACAAAGCAGCAGCGNTGGTATTTATTTTGGAGATCNTTTTTTGATCAAAACAAATTCAAAGAAGATAAAGTAGCATTAGAAACTTTTTATCGAAATAATGGCTATCGTGATTTTTATATAACTTCAGANACAACAATTTCAGATCCTAAACTTAAAAATATTGATATAGTTATTAATATTAATGAAGGTACTAGGTATAAGTATAGAAATTTCACTTGGGATGGGAACACCCTTTTTGATACAAATAAATTAGATCGAGCTTTAAATCTCAATAAAGGCGATTACTATAATGAAGAGGAATTTAATGTTGCAGTATATAACAATATGCAAGGTTTATATATGGATCGCGGATATATATATAGCCGTATAGATCCACAATTTATTCCTATAGGAGACGATTCTTTAGATATACATTTTCCCGTAATTGAAAACCATCAAGTTAGTGTAAGAAATATATCGATTTTTGGGAATGAGCACACTAGAGAGAATGTTATTAGAAGAGAATTAAATATTTTTCCAGGTGATATATTTAATAGAGAGATGCTTATAAGAAGTCAAAGCAACCTAGCTAGGTTAAATTACTTTGCAAATGTTCTACCTGATGTTGCACCAGTAGATGAAGATCAAGTAGATTTAGAAATTGTAGTAGAAGAAAAGTCTTCAGACCGGGCGAATGCTAATATAGGATACAGTGGTGTTTATGGACTTTCAGGAGGAGTTGGGGTGGAATTTGCTAATTTTAGAGGGTTAGGCCAGCAATTTATGATTAGTTATAATATAGGATCTAGGTACAACTTTTATTCTTCTCAGCCAACATCTCAATTTAAAAGTTTTAGTATGAGTTTTGTTGATCCAATGATATTTGATACCCCAAATAGAGTTGGTTTTTCCATCTATTATACATATCGAGGGCAGGGGACTAACTATTATTTCCCTTTAGATTTAAAGATGCGAGGCGGTTCTGTTCAATGGGGTAGACGGTTTAAATGGCCTGATGATTATTTTAGAGGATATTGGGTAGTTAGATCAATGAAAAAAACCTATGAAGGCACTGAAGAAGAATTAGATCAATACGTTAATGGATTGGGAACAACATTTGGTAACAGTATTACCCAGGTAATAACAAGAGACAAAAGGAATCATCATGAGTTTCCAACTCAAGGATCAAAATTTACATGGGAAACAACTCTATCAGGAAATTTATTTGGTGGGAATGAAGATTTTGCTAAACATGTATTGAATTTAGAATGGTTCACACCTACATTCTGGAAATTTGTATTGATGAGCTCATTTAAAATTGGTGTTATTCAACCATTAGAAAATTTAGATAATCAAAGATCAATTATTCCTTTTGATGAAAAATTTATTATGGGGGGCAATGGAATGCCTTACGGCAATATGCTACGTGGTTATCCTGATAATTCAATTAGTCCAGGGCCTACTGGTGGAAATGCATTATTACGGTCAGTAACAGAATTTCGTGTTCCTATTTCTCAAAACCCTGTAATTTATGGATTAATGTTTGCTGAAATGGGTAATGTGTGGAATACTTTAAATATGTCAGAATCTTTTGATATTCCTAGAGAAGGAGCATTTTCTATGAAAAGATCAGCAGGAATTGGAATTAGGTTTTATATGCCCATGATGGGAGTACTAGGTTTTGATATGGGTTATGGGTTTGATGTTATTAATGATACGGGTGAACCCCCAGGTTGGAATTATACAATTATTTTTGGCAATGTTTTTTAGATGATTTATAATAAGAAAGGTAATATAATGAAAAAGATATTATTAGGTTTTGTTGTACTGTTTTTAGCAGTCGCTTCTATGCCTGCACAAAGTAAGATTGGTTTTGTTCAATCAGATAGAATTAGAGCAGAATTTGAGGAGTTCAAAGACGCAGAATCACAATTACAAATGGAGTTTCGCAAAGTACAGTTTGAATATCAAACCATGTTAATGAGTCTTGATAGTATGAAAAAATCTTTTGAGACACAAAGGTTGATGAGTTCTCCTGAGTGGCGCAGAGAAAAAGAACAAGAGATTGCACAAAGAGAACAAACTATACAGGCATTTCAAGCTCAAAAAGTGGGCCCTGAAGGTGAATTATATAAGAAACAAGCACAAATGGAGTTCGAAATACTAAGCAAGGTAAAACGTGCAGTTGATAAAGTAGCAGCATCAAAAGAATATGATTTTATTATCGATGGATCAGTTTCATTATTATTTGGTAATCCAACGTATGATTTAACAGATGACGTACTATATGAGTTAAGAAAGTACAGTCTTCCTGATGACAACTAATAAAATAATTTAAAGTTGAAAACATTATTTGATTTAGCAAAGCTTGTAAATGGTGAAGCAGTAGGCGATGATAAAATGATTATATCAGGGGTTTCTGAAATACAAAACGGTAGGGAATCAACCATAACTTTTTTAGGTAATTCAAAATATAAGAAATATTTATCATCAACTAAGGCATCAGCTGTTATTGTGGATGAACCTTCTTTATTAAATGATAAATCAGGAATCATTCATAAAAATCCACAATTAGCAATTGCTAAGATCTTAGAAGAGTTCTCTCAAAATAATAATATTAATATTGGTATAAGTAAGAAAGCTTATGTTTCTCCAAGCGCAACAATTGGAAAAAACATATCGATTGGGCATTTTTCTGTTATTGAAGATGAAGCTGTGATTGGTGATAATACTGTAATTGGTTCAAATACTACGATTAGCAATAATACTTCAATAGGTAATAATTGTAGTATTTCTTCAAACATACATATCTATAATAATTGTAAAATAGGTAATAATTGTATAATTCATAGTGGAACAGTTATAGGAAGTGATGGGTTTGGTTTTGTTACAGAAAATGGAACTCATCATAAAATACCACAAAATGGGAATGTTATTATTGGTGATAATGTAGANATTGGTTCAAATTGTGCTTTAGACAGGGGGACTATTGGCGATACTATTNTNGAAGATCAATGTAAANTNGATAATCATGTTCATTTAGCNCATAATGTACGATTGGGNAGAGGTTGTATNTTAACAGCTGCTGTTACTATTGCAGGGAGTGTTAAAGTTGGTGAATATTGTACTTTTGCTGGCCATGTTGGTGTCGCTCCGCATGTAGAAATAGGTTCCCATTCTACATTAGCTGCTAAAACAGGTGTTACTAAATCTCTAACTGGTGGTAAGGTATATGCTGGAATGCCGGCACGTGAAATAAGAGAACAGCACAAAAGAGATGCAGTTTACTCTGAGGTATTAAAAATTAGAAAGCAATTAGAACACTTAGAAAAATGACCAAAACGCATCGCAAACAACGAACAATAAGTGGAGCTGTTTCATGTACAGGCGTCGGTTTACATACCGGGGTAGAAAGCACTATCACATTCAGACCTGCTCCTGATAATTATGGAATTCAATTTTCAAGAACTGATATTAAAGGTAGTCCAGAAATAAGGGCTGATATTGATCATGTAGTTGATATTTCTAGAGGGACAACAATTGCTCAAAATGGAGTCAGAATTCACACAGTTGAACATGCTTTAGCTGCTGTATCCGGATTACGATTAGATAATGTTCTTATTGAATTAACAGCAAAAGAAGCTCCAGTTATGGATGGAAGTGCTAAAGATTTTGTAGATGCTTTAGGATCGGTAAATTTTATTGAACAAAAAAAAGATAGGCATGTATTAGATATTAGTAAGCCTGTAGTGTATTCAGATCTAAAGAAAGAAATAGATATNCATGTAGTTCCTGCAGATAGATTTCGGGTTACTTTTCTGGTTGAATATCCTTTACCAGCGCTTGGAACACAATACGANGCAATTTATAATATGGAAGAAGATTTTGCTAGAGATGTTGCTCCTGCAAGAACTTTTTGTTTTTTAAGTGAGGTAGAACAGCTTAGAGAAAAAGGATTGATAAAAGGTGGAAGTCTATCGAATGCAGTGGTAATACTTGATAGAAGAATTGAGAATGGAGAAATTAATCATTTACGGAANTTATTTGGAATTAAAGATAAAGTTATTCAAGGGACAAATGGAATTTTGAATGGTAAAGTTTTACGTTTTCATAATGAACCTGTGAGACATAAGACACTTGATTTAATTGGAGATTTAGCTTTGCTTGGAATTTCAATCAAAGGCCATGTAACTGCTGCAAGAAGTGGCCATGAGAGTAATGTTGAGTTTGTTAAAATGATAAAAAAAGAGTATAAAGAGCAGTTAGAAAATAATATTCCTTAGATTTTGAAAAAAAAGTCACAATTTAGTATTCAAGATATCTTGGAACTTTTACCTCACAGATATCCTATGGTTTTAATCGATCGGATAATAGAGATTGAACATGGAAAATCTCTTACAGCAATAAAAAATGTAACTATAAACGAACCATACTTTGCTGGTCATTTTCCATCTCAACCAATAATGCCTGCAGTTTTAATTTTAGAAAGCATGGCGCAGGCTGGAGCATTTCTTGTATTAAATAGTGTNTCTGACCCCTTGAAAAAAAATATGTTATTTTCATCGATAACTCATTCAAAGTTTCGAATACCTATAGTGCCTGGAGACCAAGTAAAAATAAAAATGGAACTTGCAAAAATTCGTTTAGGTGCAGTTAAGCTCATAGGAAAAGCTTTTGTAGATGATAAGTTAGTTGCTGAAGCTAATTTAATGGCAAATATTGTTAATAGAGCAGGATCGTAGAATTTCAAGCCTAGTACATCCCGCATCCATTATTAATGANAACGTTAATATAGGAAAAAATGTTAAANTTGGTCCATTTTCTATAATAGAAGATGGAGTATCAATTGGCAANAATACAANAATTGGCAATAATACAACAATATGNAGCGGAACNACGGTTGGTAGTAATAGTAAAATTTTTCATAATTGTAGTATTGGAGAAATCCCACAAGATTTAAAGTTTACAGGNGAGGAAACCGAAACAATAATAGGGAATAATACTATAATACGTGAAAATGTTACTATTAATCGTGGTACATCTGCGCTTGGTAAAACAACAGTAGGAAATAATGTGCTATTAATGGCAGCAGTTCATATTGCTCATGACTGTATAGTAAAAGATAATGTTATTATGGCAAATATGTCTACACTTGGAGGCCATGTTGAGATTCAAGAATATGCTTCATTGGGTGGAGGAGTTCTNGTGCATCAATTTTGTAAAATTGGATCACATGTTTTTATTGGTGGTGGATTTCGTGCAGTCCAAGATGTTCCACCCTATATTTTAGCTGTTGGAGAACCATTAAGATTTGGTGGCATAAATTCAATTGGATTAAAAAGAAGAGGTTACTCTTCAGATTCAATATCTAAAATTAAAAAAGCCTATAGAATGTATTTTAGATCAGATTTAACAAGATCAATAGCATTAGANAAGATGAAAGAAAAATTATCTAATAATGTAGATGTTGATAATATTATTAACTTTATTGANAATAGTGAACGTGGGATTATTTAACCCTTTTAATATTTTATATGAAATTGATTTTCATAAAGCTTTTCATTATATCNCCATTATTATTTGCACAATTTCCATCTTATAATATTTCAAAGATAGAATCTAACTTTTCTTCTTATGTTAANCCCTTAATCACAAGTATATCATTTTCACTTGGATATCATCAATTCGTTAACAATAATTTAAACGAACGTGTTTCTGTAAGTATAATATTACCCTTAGGGTATGATTTAACAGATAAATCATTTGTTGAAAAATCAATAGTTGGATTACCATTATTACATAGTTCTTTCCTTATTTCAAATAATTTAAGACTTAATGGGAAAATTGGTGGGTTTACAAGCGATAATGATGTTATAAACTACTATAGTTATGGTTTTTCATTAGGGTTAGTTAAAGATAATCCAAGCTTATGGATTGCAGATCTTAGTATAGGTAAAATGGATGGTCCAAGATATTTTAACTGTAGAACATTTGATTTTTCTATTGTTAGATCTTTTTCATTTAATTTATTACCATTTTTTATCGGCATTGGTAATAATCAATTTAATAGTAGGATTTTTAACTTAAGTAATGAAGAAGCACCAAGTAATATTTCTGATTCCAATAATTATTTTATACTTGGCCAGATATATTCATTTTTAGAATGGAAAGTTTCTCCTCAAATACGTTTAAATATTAACTTTCCACAGTTTTCAATAAGCTTTCAAAAGAATTTTGAATAATTATGACTAGAAAAATTTCTATACTTGGCTCTACTGGCTCAATAGGTGTTAATACCCTTAGTGTAATTGACACTTTAAAAGAAGACTTTGATGTTGTATATCTATCTACTTTTCAGAATAGCAAATTAATTATAGATCAAGCAAAAAAATATCAACCAAAGGCAATAGTTATTGTTGATGATTCTAATATAAGCGATGTTAAGAATGCTTTAGAAAAAGATAATATTGAAATTCTTTCTGGAAGAGAAGGTTTATTAGAAATTTCAAAAAGAGATGATATAGATTTAGTAATGAATGGATTAGTTGGCTCTGCTGGAATGGAGCCCACGCTCAACGCATTAAAAGCTAGTGTAGATGTTGCTTTAAGTAATAAAGAAAGCATGGTTATGGCGGGAGATTTGATCAATAAAACAATGAATGAAACTGGAGCAAAAATATACCCTGTAGATAGTGAACATTCTGCGATATGGCAATGTTTGGTTGGAGAAAATATTAAAGATGTAAACAGAATTATTTTAACGGGAAGTGGTGGCCCTTTTAGGACAAGGGATGTTAAAACTTTTCCTGAAATAAATTTAACTGAGGCTTTAAATCATCCAAATTGGAGTATGGGTAAGAAAATAACTATAGATTCTGCGACCATGATGAATAAAGGATTAGAGGTTATTGAAGCACGTTGGTTATTTAATCTTGAGGTTAATCAAATAGATATATTGATTCACCCTCAGTCAATTATCCATTCTATGGTTGAGTTTAAAGACAGATCTATTAAAGCCCAATTAGGAATCCCAGATATGAAGATTCCTATACAATATGCCATCACATATCCAAGACATGCATTAGCAGAATGGGAAAAACTCGACTTAGCTAAAATTGGTAATCTAACTTTTGAAGAAAAAGATGTAGATAGATTCCCATGTATAGATTTAGCATATCAATCATTAAGCGTTGGCGGATCTGCACCCGCTGTTCTTAATGTTGCAAATGATAATGCTGTTTATAGTTTTTTAAATAAAAGAATTAAATTCACTGATATACCAATTATAATTGAGAAGGCATGTAATGCACATAAATTGGTAACTAATCCGAGTTTAGAAGAATTATTAGAATTGGAACTTTGGACACGTGATTTCGTAATGAATGAAGTAGATAAAACATAAGGGATTTCATATATGACTACAATTTTAGCATTTATATTTGTTTTAGGTGTAATAGTTATTGTACATGAGTTGGGGCATTTCTTTGCTGCACGATCTGTAGGTGTAAGAGTAGATAGATTTTCAATAGGTTTTCCACCCAGACTTTTTACGGTAAACTCTGTAGATGATGGTTTTGAAGTAAACTTCTTTTTTTATAAAAAGGATGATTTAAACAAAATTACCTGGCAGATAATTAAGACTTGGAATATTAGTGTCCCTAAAAGAAAAGGAAGTGGTACAGAATATTGTTTTGCAATTATTCCACTTGGTGGTTACGTAAAGTTAGCAGGAATGATTGATGAAAGTATGGATGGTACAGTTAAGAATGAGCCACATGAACTAATGAGTAAACCAGTATGGGCCCAAATTTGGGTAATGAGCGCCGGTGTTATAATGAATATATTATTAGCTTTTATAATCTTTACTGGTTTAGCATGGCATCAAGGTATTCCAACTGCAGATAATCAACCTATTATTTCTACTATTGAAGATAATTCACCTGCAAATGATGCTAACCTTCTTCCAGGAGATAAAATAATAAAGGTTAATGATAATGTAATAAATACATGGACTGATCTTTCAAGCACTATTCAAAAGTTACCTAACACGCCTATTCAATTAACTTATGTTAGAGATGGAGTTCAATACACGAAGGATATTAAAACAACATATAGAGTATTTCCTGTAGATGGTAATTTGGATACACTAGGTATGATTGGTATTGCCCCAGAGTTTACTTATGAACCAATTGGTATAATAAAAGCGTCTCAATTAGGTGTTACATCTACTATAGGAGGGCTTGGACTAGTCGTGTTATCAATCAAATTATTAGTATCTGGCCAAGCATCAGTAGGAGATCTTGGTGGCCCAATATTAATAGCTCAGATCGCAGGAGAAACCGCCAGGGCAGGACTGATTTCATTATTTGGGTTTATGGCAATTATAAGTTGCAATCTAGCCTTTATCAACTTTTTACCTGTNCCNGGATTAGATGGCGGTCATGTTTTTATNATTTTAGCTGAGTCAATATTAAGAAGAAAGTTTACTTTAAAAACAAGAATGGTTATTCAGCAAATTGGTATGGCATTTTTATTATTATTAATGGCAACAGTTATGATTAATGATATTGGCCGATTATTTACAAATTAATTTCTTTTATTTTTAATAACATTGATCCGTACTGTAATTTTATTTTNATTTGAATAGGAAGCCTTTTTTTATCGTTACTGAACCATATCATCATATCTCCTTTATTTTTTAATAGAGTACTGCCCTCACGAAAAGGCTTTATTACTAGACAATTAAANGAACCAAAGACTGTATTTATTGTTTCTTCTGCTTTAGTTACTATTTGAATCGGAGTAATCTTTTTTCCATTGAAAGTGTTTATTTTTATTGTTTGTCCAAGNATTAANGGNTTTGTTCGAAGTAAATAAAATAATGAATACGGATCAAATAGAAACCCATTGATCAATGTAGTATCTTTATTTGTTACAGATATAGATTCTTCATAATAATTTTTTGTCTCTGATTCTTTTTTATAATTACCCTGTTTTATACTTCTTTTTATTTTCTTAGTGTATAAATCATTTATATCTAACCATGTATCAATCTGATCATCGATCAAATAAACTGAGCTAAAAGGAAAAGATGTTTTTGCTACAAATCTTATATGTATTTCATTATTAATTTTACTTTCGTTGTTATCTATCACCTCTAGATAAGCATTCCCTGCTTTAATGCCAGCAAAAGACACATCGTAATGTAATTTTTCACCAGATTTAAAAGGATAACTATCATCTGCATATAAAATAGTTAAAATATAAATTATCAATAAAACAGTGTTTTTCAATTTCGCACTATTTCAAATTTATTATTTTTTAGAAGATATATTTTTGAGCCACCTGAATTGGGTAATACTCCTGCATTTATGATAATATCAACTTCATCACCAAATTCATCAATTATTTTTTTTGGATTGTTCATGGGTCTTTTTCCGTGTCTATTTACACTAGAAGACGTTATAGGATACCCTAAATGTGAAACTAAATTTGGGCTAAATTTATTTTTTGGAATACGAAAACCTATTGAATGATTATCACCCATAATAGATTTGTGAACAAAAGGGTTATTATTTGGAAGAATAAATGTTGTTTTATTACTAATATTATTACGAACAAAATTCTTATTATCTTTTGATAGATTTTTAAAGCTTACTAATTGCTC
>NZXJ01000005.1 GCA_002701945.1 Fidelibacterota bacterium | reverse complement strand
TTGTTTAACAACATTAAAGAATGATTATGGTGAAATAGGAGCAGACCTTGAAGTAACGCATCACTCAGAATTTATTTCACAGCTTATCAAAGAGAAAAAAATTAACCCTGATAATACAATTGATGAAGATATAACGTTTCATGATGCATGTTATGTAGGCCGTCATCATGGAGAATATGATGCTCCGAGAGAGGTGTTACAATCTGTCCTATCAAAAGATGCAAATATTGTTGAAATGGAACGAAACAAGGAACAGAGCTTTTGTTGTGGTGCTGGAGGTGGCAATATGTGGTATGAAATTAAATCTGGTAAACGGATAAATGTTGAACGCTTTGAAGAGGCAATAGATACTGGAGTAAAAAAGGTTGCAACATCATGTAATTTTTGTATGATAATGATGGAAGACGCACGAAAAGTTACTGGTCAGGATGAATCTATGGAAGTCTTTGATATCGCAGAGCTGGTTGCGGAAAGGCTGTAGCCCGGTTCGTCAATAGTTGTAAGATTTATTTAATTTAGTCATAATTTCATTTTCAATTAAATTCACGTTCTAAATGTCACACCTTAGATTAATATTCTTTCTATTGCTTATGTATTCTATTTCTTTTTCTGAAGAAATAAAAAAGCAAAATCCTAATCAGTTACGATTTAGAGAAATGGTTGCAACTAGGACAAATACTCCCCCAATAATAGATGGATTAATAAATGATGATATTTGGTTTTCGGTAAAACAAGAAAGTGATTTTATTCAATTTGAGCCATATAATCTTGCTCAACCATCGGAGAGAACAATTGCACGAGTGCTATATGACAATGACAATATATATGTGTCTATAGATAATATAGATTCCCAACCAGATAAAATTACTGGTAGATTGAGTAGGAGGGATCGATGGATGGAAGCTTTTGGACCGCATTCAGATTGGATAGGGGTAGCATTTGATTCCAACGATGATGATCAAACAGGGTATTGGTTTGCAGTTAATCCGTTAGGATCAAGAATGGATGTGTTCATTTCAGGGGAAGGAATGGAGGCATTTAATAGTGCGTGGGATGTCGTATGGGATTTTGAAATAGCGTTGCATGATAGCGGTTGGTCAGTAGAAATGCAAATACCAACAAGTGTTTTTCAATTTGATGCCAATACAGATAATGATTGGGGGATAGGATTTGCTCGTCATATTCATCGTTTACAAGAAGAAGTTCAATGGCCAGGAAGATCAAATGGTGTAAGTGGTTTTGTTCCACATTATGGAATATTGAAAGGTATAAGCAATATACCATCACCAAAAAAAGCCGAAGTATTTCCCTACGTATTAAATGGTAATAGCGATCAATCAAATGTTAGCTCCATAGGGATTGATATGAAATATGGCTTAAGTGCAAAATCTTCTTTGAACATGACTTTTAATCCAGACTTTGGTCAAGTGGAAGCTGACCCATCTATTTTGAACTTGACAGCGTTTGAAACACAATATGATGAAAGGCGCCCTTTTTTTATTGAGGGAGGATCTTTTTTTAAAAACCGATATAAGTTATTTCATTCCCGTAGAATTGGTCAAACACCAAACTATCTATTACCAGATGAGGCTGATGTAGTTAATCGACCAGATGTCACTACTATATTGGGTGCAGGCAAATTATTAGGACAAACATCAGCAGGAACAAAATATGGAATTATAGATGCGGTTACGGATGAAGAGTATGGTACTTGGGAGTATGAAAGCGGTGATTCAACTATTCAACAAAAAGGATTATTAGAACCTATGACTAATTATTTTATTGGTCGTGTTGAGCAACCAATATTAAACAATGTATCAACAGTTGGTGTTATGATGACGGATATTAATCGAAAGCAATTTGGTAGTGCTAATGTAATTGGACTTGATTGGTTCCTTAAGTTTTTTGATAATANANTGACNTTNAAAGGNCANTTAGTTCNNTCNANAAAAGATGAANAAGTATTGGNAATGGAGCNCGNTTNAANATTGGATATTNGGATCCAANATGGTGGGATNTAAANTTTGTNANNGGNTTTACTGATGANNAATANGAGATNAATGATATTGGNTTTAATACNCGNAATGACACNTGGTNNTATGGTACNTATGGANANTTAAGNAANCANGANCCTTGGGGANTATTNTTANANAATNATTTAGAGTTTNGATATTTTATNANNGGNNGAGGNGATGGNTTNACCTTATCAAAATCNTTATCNATNGANCAAANNAATCANTTNAAATCNTATTGGNNTTTTGGTGNNGANNTNAANATGGANTTTGCTTCCTANAATGATGATGANACNTTTAGAGATGATNGNGCATGGNTNTATAAATCAGAGACNGAAGGCTATGGAATTNTTTGGTTNCANACAGATAAACGAANAAAATTAATTNTNNNNCCNTATNTNGGATATGGTCGTGGNGANTATCGNCCTTGGGGNTATCGTGNAGGTNTNAATNTNAGNTTTCGTCCNCGTGATAANATNAATNTAATGATTGAAGGNTTNCANGATTTNGGAACAAAATCNATGGAATGGGTTGGNATTGAAGANGATTCNNTAANNNCNGATATNATTTATGCAAATTCNGCAGCTNTNATGAATGATATNCAAGTAAGNTTTAATTGGACATTTACTCCAGATNTAACATTNGAAGCNTTTTTTCANCCATTNANCGTAGATATGGANTANAAAAACTNTTATAAACTNNNGGNNGAAAAAACTNGAGANTTAGAACCNTATTNNTANAATNGCAATCCTGATTTTAAGGTAAANAATCTTGTNGGTACNTTTGTATTANGATGGGANTATCGCCCNGGAAGCACTCTATTTNTTGTATATAATNTNCANAATGATAATTATTNTTCNGCAAGNGATAATTCTTGGANNAAAAATAGTTCAAATTCTATTTTCTTAAAGTTTAATTANTGGTTNCANATTTAAATATAGAATCTATTTACTTTGATAGGTCTGTTAATTCTATATCGAGTTTATTAGCTAATTCGACAACTTTTTCGTCCCGATAGAATTCACCAAAATAAATTTTATTAATACCGCTATTAGCGATCATTTTAAAACAATTATAGCATGGTGATGCAGTAACATATATTTCACTATCTTCAATTCTTATTCCATGTTTTGCAGCCTGAACTATTGCATTTGCTTCGGCATGTATTGTTCTGATACAGTGATCATTTACCATTTCATGCCCAACATCATCACAATGTTTTGCTCCTTTAATGCTNCCGTTGTAACCAGTAGAGAGAATTGTTTTTCCACGAACAATTACTGCTCCTACAGATTTTCTATCACAGGTTGAACGGGTTGCGACTTCACGAGCAATATTCATAAAATAATCNGACCAACTTACTCGATCTTGCTTNTCAGACATTGTACAAAATTATGATTTGCGTTTAAAAATTTTGACAGTTGAGCATGGCTCTCCATATACAATATCATCTGCAAATTGGGAAAGTTGAGCAGTTAATATTAAATATGCCCAAGTAGGAACCGGGACAGAAGTACAACCTTTTATCATTACACGTTTTGAATTATAATCTTGCCAATTGATAGCAGATACTTTTTCCCGAAATGACTTTTCTTTTATAATTCCATCATCAAGAAAGTCATCTAGATAGATGGTTTCCATAATATTATTTATTTTTTAATCATTTCTGTAGACATATAGGGTTTTTTATCNCCCATAAAATAATGATAGTCTAACACGGCATAACCTTCATTATTTCTAGTTGGACAGGTACTACAACTTTTGGATCCATCNNTTCGATGGCGTACAATTTCTAATAGTTTTTCATCTGTATCTGCTGCCCCGGCAACGAGTTCCTCATCTGTTTCTACATACCATCTCATCGTTACCATATATTGGTATTTTTTTTGTTCACTTCCATTATCACTCATGCTCAAACTCCTTTTTAGACTTTAAGTGCTATAGTAAAATAAGAAAATCATTGGAAAATGCTGGCTGTTTTTTCAATACTTTCACAAAAAATATCTACATCTTCTTTTGTATTATAAATGTAAAAGCTTGCCCTNCTGGTAGCAAAAACACCCAATTTATCCATAATTGGTTGTGTGCAGTGTTGTCCAGCGCGTATNGCTATCCCATCTTGATCAAGAAATTGTGCTAAATCTTGGGGATGAATATTTTCAACTTCAAAACTGATTACAGGACCACGTTCTTTCTGATTGCCATGAATTTTTAGTCCATTAATTTGATTCAATTTATCCATAGCATATTTGGTTAATTTTTCACCATGACGATGAATATTATCAACACCTAGCTCATTTATATATTNTACTGCTGCTCCTAAACCAATGGCCTGAGCAATATTAGGTGTTCCTGCTTCAAATTTATAAGGAATATCATTCCATGTTGCATCATTCATAGAAACTGATTTGATCATTTCACCACCACCCTGGAAAGGCTCCATTTCATCAAGAATTTCTGGTTTACCATATAGAATNCCAATTCCAGTTGGGCCTAACATTTTATGTCCTGAGAATGCATAGAAATCAGCATTTAAATNTGTTAAATCTGTATCTCCATGTGGAACCCATTGAGCACCATCTATCAATATTTTTGCTCCCACATCATGTGCCATNTCAATAATTCTTTTTACAGGGTTAATTGTTCCTAATACATTTGATTGATGTATGACAGCAACAAACTTTGTTTTATTATTAAAATATTTATCAGGATCATTTAGNTCAAGAGCTCCATTTTCATCTAAGGGAATATATTTCAAAGTGGCGCCAGTTGCTTTAGCAGCAAGCTGCCAAGGAACAAGATTACTATGATGCTCCATTTCAGTAACTAATATTTCATCATTTGAAGATAAATTATTTCTTGCCCAGGCATAAGCTACAAGGTTTATTGATTCTGTGGTCCCCTTAGTGAAAATAATTGATGAATTTTCAGCGCCTATAAAACTTGCTATTTTTTCACGTGCACCTTCATAGGCCTGAGTTGCTTTTTCTCCAATTGCATATACTGCACGATGAACATTTGCATTATACTGTGTGTAGTAATTATTTAATTTATTGAGGACAACTGTTGGTCTTTGAGTTGTGGCTGCATTATCAAAATAAATGAAAGGTTTATCTATACTAGAATAGATAGGAAAGTCTTTACGAATTTGAATGGGATCAAGAATTTTCAATGTAATGTTAGAGAAGTCCCATTTCTAATCGAGCTGCTTCGGATATCATGGATTGATCCCANGGAGGATCCCATACTAGCTCTAAATTAATTTCATCAACACCTTGAACATTTTTTACTTTTTGTTTTACTTCATCTGCTATTACTGGTCCCATTCCACAGCCTGGTGCAGTGAGTGTCATTTTTATATCCACCAGTTTATCTCCGTTTTCTTTTGTTTCNAATTCACATGAATATATTAATCCCAGATCAACTATATTAACTGGTATTTCAGGATCATAGCATGTCTTCATAACATCCCATACTGCTTTTTCATCTATTTCTGAATCATCAATATCATTTGATTTTTGTGCTGGTTCAGGTTTTTCTTTTCCTATAGCATCAGCATCATTTCCATCAATACGGAAAAGATTACCACCAATCATAACTGTATAACTNCCACCTAAAGCTTGTGTTATTTGCCCAGTNTCGCCTTTNTTTAAATTTGTTTTAGANCCAAATGGTATTGTTATTACNTCTACATCTCGAAGCAGAGTTACTTGTTCATCTATATGTGTAGGGTTAATCATTTTAAACAACTAATTCATTTTGAATTTTGTGTATTGCAGCTCCAAAGCCATTTGTTCTTTGGCTGCTAATAGAATCTCCAAGACCAATTTCTTTCAAAATATTATCTCCATTAATTGATAATATTTCTTTTTTATTATGTCCATTGAATAGTCTTTGAAGGATAAATAGCAGACCTTTAACAATCATTGCATCAGAATCTGTATGAAAATTATATGTTTTATCGGAGCCTTCTTCGCACAATATCCAAGCCTGTGAAGTGCATCCATACACTTTATTGTTATCATTCTGATCAGCTGGATTAACACCAGGAGATTTTTTTGCAATGTCTACTAGATAAATATATTTTTCTCTTGGATCATCAAAAATAGAAAACTCATTTTTTAACTCTTCCATTTTATTTCGAATATCACTCATTATGTAATACCTGCATTTTCTAACCAAAAAGATAATTGTTTATTAATGTATTGATTAACATTTTTCTCAGAAATTATTTTCAAAACTTCTTTTGCAAATCCATTAATAAGTATTAACTGTGCTGTCTTATAATCTATGCCACGAGATCTCATATAAAATATAGCATCTTGATCTAATTGTCCAGTTGTGGAGCCATGAGAACATTTTACTTCATCAGCATAGATTTCTAATTGTGGATTGGAATGAGCAACGGCACTATCATTAAGTATAAGATTTTTAGTGGATTGTTTAGCATCCGTTTGTTGCGCNCCTTTTTTTACAATCACTTTTCCATTAAAAATTCCTAATGAAGAATCTGATAGTATATATTTAAATAATTGTTTGCTTGAACATTTTTCTTTTAAGTGATTTATTGTAATAAAATGATCGTGGTGTTGATTGTCTTTAGTAAGACAAAGTCCATTTATTGTTGATGAAGCACCAATATCATTTAGATTTACATTAATATTTTGTCGGTATTTACTTGCCCCTGTTGCTAAATGAAATGCATTTAGGTGCGCATCTTTTTCTACTATATAATTTGTGTCAGCAATATGAATAGAGCTTGCACTTTCTTCTTGTAATCGAAAATGTTTCAAAGACGAGTTTTTTGATAATTTTATTTTTGTTACACTATTTTGCCAATATTCTATATTTGTTGATCCATAATAGTGATCAATTATAGAAGCTTCAGAACCATTGCCTAGCTTAATTATAAATAAAGGATGGTTCATCAATGGCTCATCTAGATCAGTAGTATAATTTATAATGTGAATTGGATCATTAATAATTTCATTATCATTCACAATGATCATTAAGCCTGAATTAATCATTGCTGAATTAATATTATGAAATGGATTTGAATTTGGTGATAATAAATTATGAATTAATTCAGAGTCTGATTTATATGCTTCTTCGATTGTCTTTACAGAAATTTTACTACTAATATTAGAAAGCTTCTTTTGAAAATAACCATTTAAAAAAACTATTTGATTAGTATCATTAATTTCTGGAAAAGAATCAGGAAGTGAAGAAATATTTTTTCTTACTCCAAAAGCGAAGGACATTTTATTAAGTGATGAAAAATCTGAATATTTCCATTCTTCCCAATTTTTATTTGGCAGTCCTTGTTTATTGAATTCATTTAGAGCTTCGTTCCGCAATGAATTAATCGTATCAGATCCATTAAGTCCAAATAGTGGTGATTTATTTATTTCTTTATTTAAAAATTTCATATTAACTATCTAACCANCCATACCCTTTTTCCTCAAGTGCTTCAGCTAGTTCTTCACCGCCGGATTTTGCAATTTTACCATCAATTAATACATGGACATGGTTTGCTTCTAAATAGCGTANAATTCTTTGGTAGTGAGTAATGATAACAATTGCNCGATCATCACGTCGATACTTATTTACTCCTTCTGCAACAATTTTTANNGCATCTATATCCAGACCTGAATCTGTTTCATCTAAAATAGCTAGATTAGGCTCAAGAGTAATCATTTGTAAAATTTCGTTGCGTTTCTTTTCTCCACCAGAAAATCCATCATTTACACCACGGTGTAAATATTTTTCTTCCATTCCAACAATTTGTAAATTTTTTCGAATAAGATCTAAAAATTCTACAGCATCTAACTCATCTTTGCCTTGGTGCTTGCGCTTTGCATTTAAAGCAGCCTTAAGAAAATAGGTGTTATTAACACCTGGAATAATAACTGGATACTGAAAAGACATAAATATGCCTTCTAATGCACGATTTTCAGGAGTATCCTCTATTATGCTTTTATTATTGTATAGAATATCTCCACCTATCACTTCATAAGAATCACGCCCCGCAATAACATTTGCTAATGTGCTCTTTCCAGATCCATTACGGCCCATTATTGCATGTATTTCGCCATTATTAACATTTAGGTTAACGCCCTTTAGAATCTCTTTCCCTTGAATTCTAACTTTTAAATTTTTTATTTCTAACATTTTCTTAACCAACGCTTCCTTCAAGACTTACTTCCATAAGCTTTTGTGCCTCCACTGCAAATTCCATTGGAAGTTCCCTAAAAACTTCTTTACAAAATCCATTAACAATTAATGATACTGCATTTTCAATAGAAATTCCTCGTTGATTACAGTAAAACAACTGATCTTCACCAATATTAGAAGTTGATGCTTCGTGCTCCATTTGTGCACTTGAATTTCTTACATCTATATAAGGAAAAGTATGCGCGCCACAATCACTACCTATTAATATTGAATCACATTGGGAGTAATTCCTTGCCTTATCGGCATTTTTCATAACTTTTACTTCTCCTCGATATGTATTTTGTCCTTTTCCAGCTGAAATACCCTTTGAAATAATAGTGCTATTGGTATTTTTACCAATATGTATCATTTTGGTACCGGTATCTGCTTGTTGAAAGTTATTTGCTACTGCTACGGAGTAAAATTCTCCGATAGAATTATCTCCTTTTAAAATACAACTAGGGTATTTCCAGGTAACTGCAGATCCAGTTTCTACTTGNGTCCAAGATATTTTTGAATTTGAACCCGAACAGATACCTCGCTTTGTTACGAAATTATATATGCCTCCTTTACCTGTCTTTGGATCACCAGGGTACCAGTTTTGAACTGTGGAATATTTGATCTCAGCATCCTTATTAGCTATTAGTTCCACCACAGCAGCATGTAATTGATTTTCATCGCGCATAGGNGCTGTGCATCCTTCTAAATAACTAACATGACTTTGATCATCAGCTATAATCAATGTTCTTTCAAACTGACCAGTATTCATTGCATTAATTCTAAAATATGTAGATAACTCCATTGGACAACGAACCCCTTTTGGTATGTAAACAAAACTACCATCGCTGAATACTGCAGAATTAAGAGCTGCAAAATAATTATCTGTGTAGGGCACTACAGAACCTAGATATTTTTTTACTAGAGCAGGATGGTCTTGGACAGCTTCCGAAAATGAACAGAAAATAACCCCTGCTTTTTCTAAATCTTTTTTAAAAGTTGTAGCAATTGAAACACTATCGAACACAGCATCAACAGCAACACCAGACAGCATTTTTTGTTCCTCCAATGGAATGCCCAATTTATTATAGGTATCAATTAATTCTGGATCAACCTCATCAAGACTTTTTGGGCCGTCNGATTTATCCTTAGGAGCAGAATAATANCTAATGGATTGATAGTCAATTTTAGGGTAGTCTACTTTAGCCCATTTTGGCTCATCCATTNTTTGCCAATGCTTGAATGCTTTAAGTCTCCAGTTTAAAAGCCATTCCGGTTCGTTTTTTTTATGAGAAATAAAGCGGATAACGTTTTCATCTAAGCCAGGNGGTATTGTGTCCTGTTCTATATCAGTAACAAACCCGTATTGGTATTCCTGAGAAGTAAACTCCTCAATAGTTTTATTTTGTGTTTTCAAGAGTATACTCTAGACTGAAAAGCTTGTACCGCAACCGCAGGAACGATTGGCGTTAGGGTTATTTATTTTGAAGCCTCCATTTAACATATCATCAGAGAAATCAACTTCAATCCCTCTAACATANAGCCAACTATTTATATCGCAAAANATTGTTAATCCATTACTTTCAAAAACTTTATCATTTTCACTTCTATTTTCATCAAATGTCATCTTATAGCTCATACCTGAACATCCGCCTTGTTCAACAGACATACGNAAGCCCCAGCCTTCTTTTTCTTCAAGTTTCATTGCTTTTTGTATTCTTTCGCAAGCTTGAGGAGTGACCGAAATAGATGCAGAGGCAAATTCTTTTAATTCTTTTTCTTTAGTATTCATTCACTTATTCCCATTCTGAGTTTTCATTTGTTTCTGATGATGTTGGAGTAGGATAAAACCCTAGTTTTTGCTTTGCATCCTCACTCATCATNTCTGGTTTCCAAGCAGGATCAAAGGTTACAGCAACGGTAGTTTTATCTACCCCATCAAGCGATTCTACTTTTTGTTTTATATCATCTGCCATCTGATCTGCCATGCCACATCCGGGAGTGGTAAGAGACATAGTAATTTCGACATTTGTTGGCTCACTTGATTGATTATCAAAATCTATATCATAAATTAATCCCAAGTTCCAAAGATCTACAGGTATCTCTGGGTCATAACATTGTTTTAAAACATTTATTATATCTTCTTGATCTAATTTTTTCATATAAAATATTAATTAGTTATATCTTGAACGTTCATATTTCGAAACATATTTATCATGTTATTATTAATACGTTGAATAGGAGTTCGGATATTACAGTGATCAATTTGCATACAATTNGNATCATAAAAACAATCGCTTAAGCCAAGTGGGCCTTCAACCTTTTCAAAAAAATCTACAAGATTAATATTTTTTAACTTTGCTTTAATACGATACCCGCCCCTCGGNCCATTTATAGCTTCAATAATATTTACTTTTGCCATATGTTGTAATGTTTTAGCCAATATTTCCACAGGTATATTNTATTGATTTGCAATTTCNCGTGTNGANGATANTGAATTAATAGACTTTCCCTGCATNTGACGTAGAGCNATAAGTGAATATTCAACTTTTCTAGTTAATTTAAGCATATTTATATCCGATAAAATTNGTCGGGTATATTACAATTCATTNTATGTGATTTACAAGTAATTATGAAANGGTAATCAAAGANTTTTTTCTTGCATTTACAGANCCAATCTGAAAAGCAGGAATAGTCGATTTNCTATTATAATATTCAAGGAAATTATTAACATTATCTTTGGGCAATGAGATTAATAACCCTCCTGATGTTTGAGCATCTGCAACCATCAATCTTTCTATTTGAGAAATTGAATCAGCGAAATTTGTAAATTGTTTTGCATACGATAAATTTCTTTTTGAGCCACCAGGGACAATATCTTGTTTGGCCAATTCATTTACACCAGAAAAGAATTTTATATCATTATAATTAATCTCAAAAGATACATTGCTACTTTTGCACATTTCTGCGGCATGACCAAGCAATCCAAAACCAGTTACATCTGTAGCTGCATTAACTGAAAATTTTGATAATATTGAACCTGCAAGTTTATTCAAAGTTGCCATAGAGTCTTCCGCTTGCTTTATTGAATCTGGATTTGCTTTTTCCTTTTTAATTCCTGTGCTAATAATTCCCGTTCCAAGAGGTTTTGTTAATAATAATACATCTCCTGGTTTAGCTCCTTTATTTTGTATAAGATCATCTTTCAAGACTTCACCAGTTACAACTAATCCATATTTAGGTTCTTTATCATCAATACTATGTCCGCCAACAATAGAGATACCAGCTTCACTTGCTTTATCAGCCCCACCTTGTAAGATTTGTGAAACTATNTCCTTAGGAAAATCGTTTACTGGGAAACCTAGTATATTCAATGCAAATAATGGTTTGCCACCCATTGCATAAATATCTGAAATAGAATTAGCTGCCGCTATTTGGCCGAACATATATGGGTCATCTACAATGGGTGTAAAAAAATCAACNGTCTGAATAATAAACTTATCACCTTGCAGGCGTATAACGGCGGCATCATCGGAATTATCATATCCAACAATCACTCGAGAATCTTTCTTTTGTACTACTTTACCCAGAACCTGGGTTAGATCATCAGGACCAATTTTACAAGCTCATCCAGATCCATGTGATAAAGTACTTAAGCGAATTTGTTCTTTTGTTTTCATAAGTTTTTAATATTAACTATATGATGTATGAAGTTATAAGCTGTCTGCTAATTTTCTTATATCTTCAATTGTGTTAATATCTCTATCAATAAGATATTCTAGATGAATAGTTTTAAANCTAGAGTGAATCTGGAGTTGAGATTGGTATTGATGTAATACCATAGGAATATGCATTGTTTTAAATACCAATAAAGAAAATGGAAAATCTAACTCAGTATATTTTAATGTTGATAGAGTAGTATTATTTATACGCATCTTCTTCCGACAATCTTGAATATCTTTTAAAAGCAATTTCTTTTTGAATTCCCAAGGTGCNGTTATGTCAGATAGGGATTCAATNAATTCATATCCACGAGTAAAATGTTCCAAAAAATATTTTCCATACGCACCNCCACTTAATTCTTTATTCAAGAATTCATTTATCTCTTCTTTTTTCATTGATAAAAAATCTTTCCAATTATTAAAATCNGATCGAAATAGAAAATATCCAAAGGGAGTCTTAAATGAGTTGCGGGGTGTAAAAAAAGCCTTTATTTCATATGTAAGCTTTTTAAGCTCATTTCGNAAGTCATGAGAAAAAAGTTGTACTGTNATTGGNGAATAATTTTTAGGNAGTTTAAGAAAGTCTTTTGGAATAATTGATTCTGAAAGATTTAATGTATACCCTTTTTCAAAACCTTGAATATTTGTTTCAATAAATGCTCCTAAGTCACTCAATTTAATTAGATTATTTAGCGCTTGATCAAACTCAGGAAAGGTTGCTATTGAAGGATTAGAAGAATTAGGGAGCTCTCCAAATAATGATAATTGACGTGGATCATTTGAATCTCGNTTATTTACCATAATGGTAAATATTACGTTCTAAAGTATTGAAGTGCAACAATGCAGAAATATTAAAAAAATAAATAAAAAATAATGTTTCTAGTGATTTTATTGTGCGAAATAAAAAAAGTGATGCTAAATTTTGAACTCATGAATATGAAATATATCATAANATATTTTGTTGTNTCCNAGGAATTAGGGACTTCAAAAAATTATANATAANCGATAAATAAAAAAATNCCCTATATAAAGCTTTGAGTATTAAGACAAAAAATTTAGATAGAGTAGTGATAAGATTTGCTGGTGATTCCGGGGATGGAATGCAACTTACTGGCACACGNTTTACTGAAACCACTGCTATTGTCGGAAATGATTTAAGCACTNTACCTGACTATCCTGCTGAGATTAGAGCTCCAGCGGGTTCTTTAGCAGGTGTGAGTGCATTCCAGTTGCATTTTAGCTCCAAAGATATACATACTCCAGGAGATACGCCTGATGTGCTTGTCGCAATGAATCCAGCAGCNCTAAAAGTTCATTTATCAGANTTATTGCCNGGTGGAATAATTATAGTTAATGAGAATGCTTTTAGTCCTAAAAATCTAAAACTTGCCGGATATGAATCTAATCCATTAGAAGATGGGACGGTGGATACCTATGAAATTTATTCAGTGCAAATGAGTTCTTTGGTTGCTAAGGCGTGTGAGGGAATGGATATTTCTCCAAAGACAGTTGATCGAACAAAAAATATGTTTGCACTTGGACTTTTATATTGGATTTATAACCGTCCATTGGAGCCTACTATAAAATGGCTTGGCAAAAAATTTGCCAAGAGACCCGAGTTAGTTGATTCAAATGTTAAAGCATTAAATGCAGGATATAATTATGGTGAAACTGTAGAAATTTTTACAACACGATTTTCTGTAGAAAAAGCACCCCTTCCTGCTGGAAAATATAGAAATATAAATGGTAATTATGCTACTAGTGTGGGACTGCTTGCAGGATCAATCAAAGCAGATATACCTTTATTTTACGGTGGTTATCCAATAACACCTGCAAGCGATATTCTTCATACACTTGCTTCTTTCCGTCATTTTGGAGTTAAAACATTTCAGGCTGAAGACGAAATTGCTGGCATTACCTCTGCTATTGGTGGTGCATTTGCTGGGAACCTTGGTGTCACGGCATCATCTGGGCCTGGTATTGCCTTGAAAGCAGAGGCAATTGGACTTGCTGTTATTGCTGAACTACCTTTAGTTATTGTAAATGTACAGCGGGGTGGGCCAAGCACAGGATTGCCTACAAAGACTGAACAAGCTGATCTTTTTCAAGCCTTATATGGACGGAATGGCGAGGCNCCTGTCCCTGTAATAGCGGCACAAACGCCTGGTGATTGTTTTTATGCTGCTTTCGAAGCATGTCAAGCGGCAATTAAATATAGAACCCCTGTATTTTTACTAACTGATGGTTATTTAGCAAATGGTTCTGAGCCATGGTCAATACCTGATTTTGATGATTTACCAAATATTGATCCTAACTTTGCCGTTCAAAATGATGACCTTCCCTTTATGCCATATGCTAGAGATGAAAAGACTCTTGCACGGCCCTGGGCTATACCTGGTACAGTTGGATTAGAACATCGTATTGGAGGTCTTGAAAAAGAAGATGTAACTGGGGATGTATCTTATGATCCCGAAAATCATCATAAAATGACAGAATTAAGAGCTCAAAAAGTAATGAATATTTCAGAAGATATTCCTAAAACAGAAATTTTAGGCAAAAAAAATGGAGATTTATTAATTCTTAGCTGGGGAGGGACATATGGTTCTTGTCGTTCTGCAACAGAAAGACTACAAAATGATGGAGAAAATGTAAGCCATGTTCATTTACGTTGGATTAATCCATTACCTAAAGATTTAGGAGAAATTTTAATACGATTTAAAAATATTCTTATTCCAGAATTAAACATGGGGCAGTTATCTAAGTTGATTCGCGCAGACTACCTCGTTGATGCTGTTGGGTTCAATCTTGTTAGAGGGCGACCTTTCAAAGCAAGTGATATAGTAAATAAATCTAAGGAATTGATAGGATAAATTATGGCAGAAACTAAAGTTAAAACTCCAAAATTAGACCGCAGAGATTTTGTTTCGGATCAAGCAGTACGTTGGTGCCCAGGTTGTGGTGATTATGCTATTTTAGCTCAAACACAAAAAGTTTTTCCAGACTTAGGTGTTGATAAAGAGAAAGTGGTTTTCATATCCGGGATTGGATGCTCCAGCAGATTTCCATACTATATGAACACTTATGGGTTTCACACAATTCATGGGAGAGCACCAGCTATTGCATCTGGAGTTAAATTGGCAAACCCTGAACTTTCTGTATGGGTGATTACTGGTGATGGGGATGCTCTTTCCATTGGAGGAAATCACACAATTCATTTACTCCGAAGAAATTTAGATATCAAAGTTATGTTATTTAATAATAGAATATATGGTTTAACAAAAGGTCAGTATTCTCCAACATCTGAATTGGGTAAAATTACTAAATCAACACCATTAGGTTCATTAGATCGCCCATTTAATCCACTAGCTCTTGCGCTGGGTGCACATGCTAGCTTTGTTGCTAGGGCAATTGATCGTGAAACTGCTCATCTTCAATCCATGATACATAGAGCTAATAGCCATACAGGGAGCTCATTCATAGAGATATACCAAAATTGTAATATTTTCAATGATAAAGCATTTGCTCCAATGACAGATAGAGAAACAAAGTCAGATACTGTACTTTGGTTGGAGAATAAGAAACCTCTGTTATTTGGCTCTGAAATGAATAAGGGAATTGTGATTGATGGCAATGTCCCAAAAGTTGTTGAGTTAGGTGATAAATGGGGTATGGATGATTTGTTAGTGCATGATGAAACAGATTGGACAATCGCTATGATGTTAAGCCATTTTACCTATCAGGATGATTTTCCTAATCCAATAGGTGTTTTTTATTGTGTTGATGAACCTGTATACGAAGTATTGCTAGATGAACAGATTAAGTTTGCAATAAAAAATAAAGGAAATGGTGATATTCAGGCATTACTGGATGGNGCAGATAACTGGGTGGTAGAATAATTATTATTTGTTAGCTTCCAACTATGGCTTATCGCACTGAAAAGGACAGCATGGGATCTGTTAAAGTGCCAAATGATCGCTATTACGGAGCCCAAACACAACGATCCCTCAATAATTTTAAGATAGGAAACGAAGTTTTCCCTAGAGAATTTATTAGAGCATATGGTNTTGTTAAAAAAGCAGCTCTTAAAGTAAANGTTTCCGCAGGTTTAATTGACTCAAATATATCGAANGCAATAAGCACTGCTATCAATGAAGTAATTTCTGGAGATTTAGATAATCATTTTCCTCTAGTGGTTTGGCAAACGGGGTCTGGAACGCAGACAAATATGAATGTAAATGAGGTGATAGCNAATCGTGCCATTGAAATTNTAGGAGGAGAGATAGGTAGTAAGGATCCAGTCCATCCTAATGATCANGTTAATATGGGCCANTCAACAAATGATACTTTTCCAACAGCTATAAATATATCAGCTGTAGAATCTGTTACACATAACTTACTCCCNAANCTTGAAGCACTAAGAGATGGTTTGAATGTTAAAGCTAAAGCTTTTTCTAAGATTATTAAATTAGGAAGAACTCATTTACAGGACGCAACTCCTTTAAGCCTTGGGCAGGAATTTTCAGGTTATGTAACTGCTATTGATTATGGATGTCAAAGAATAAAAAATGCATTAGAAAGTTGTTATAGCTTGGCAATGGGTGGTACAGCAGTTGGCACTGGAATTAATACAATTGAGGGGTTTGGTGAAAAAGCTGCAGAGGAAATTGCTAGTTTAACAAATTTACCATTTAGAACTGCTGAAAATAAATTTGAAGCACTTGCNGCTCAAGACTGCATAGTAGAATTATCAGGAGCTTTAAAAACAGTAGCTGTTTCATTATTTAAAATATCTAATGATATACGGTGGTTAAGTAGTGGTCCGAGATCAGGTATTGGAGAATTAATTCTGCCAGCCAATGAACCAGGGTCATCCATAATGCCGGGAAAGATAAATCCAACACAATGTGAAGCTATGACAATGGTTTGNACTCAAGTCATGGGGAATGACACATCGATTTCTTTCGCTGGAGCTAATGGAAACTTTGAATTGAATGTTTATAGGCCAGTAATTGCTCATAATATTTTACAATCAGTTAGATTATTAGCTGATGCATGTCAATCTTTTTTACTTAATGCTGTTAATGGAATTGAACCAAATCAAAAGAGAATAGATGATAATTTATTTAATTCACTAATGTTAGTGACAGCTTTAAATCCTCATATAGGATACGATAAAGCAGCAAAAGTCGCTAAAAAAGCNTATGATGAAAATCTTTCATTGCGCGATGCAATTCAAAAATTAGGTTATATGACAGGAGATGATTTTGATAAAATTGTGAAGCCAGAAAAGATGATTAAACCAGCAAAGGCAAGTAAATAGATTGTTTCATTATTAATGTTTAGAAAACGATATCTCATCAGTCGTTTAATTATAAATAATCAATGTAAATTTAAATATGGCGAATAACTCAAATGACGAACTCTGGGCCATCCCTATAATACGATCCTTTTGGATTGTATTATCAGGTTCAATTATTGTATTTATCTATATCTTTGTTTTATCTCAAGATTTGCCTTCTATTGAGCAACTAGAAAATTTTGATCCAGATCTTGTTACAAGAATTTATTCTTCAGATGGTGAAATCATACATGAATTATTTGTGGAAAAAAGAGTATTTGTTGAGTTAGATGAGATTCCCAAACATATGCATGATGCTGTTATTGCATCTGAAGATAGAAGATTCAGAGATCATTGGGGAATATCTCTAAGAAGTGTTGCTAGAGCTATTGTGACTAATGTTTTAGCATTTAGTTATCGTCAAGGCTTTAGCACNTTGACACAACAATTGGCCCGTAATTTATATGATACTATAGGTTTCAGAAAAACTGTTACGCGTAAAATTAAAGAAATGATAACAGCTATTCAGATTGAAAAGACATACACAAAAGATGAAATTCTGGAAATGTATTTAAATAGTGTTCATTTTGGACATGGGACTTATGGAGTTCAGGCTGCAGCAAAAAGATTTTATGCTAAAGATGTAGGTGAATTAAATATTGATGAGTGTGCACTGCTAGTTGGATTANTACCTGCTCCTGCACGTTATTCGCCTATTCGTCATCCNGATAANGCATTTGCACGAAGAAACACTGTACTACGNTTAATGCGAGAACAAAAAAAAATATCTGATGCAGTTTATGTAGAAGCACGATCTACTGATATAGATAAGATTCANAAAAATCAATTTAGAGGAATNGCNCCNTATTTTACNGAATACATTCGTAGAGTGTTNGAAACAGAGGATGAACGTTTAGGNGTAAACATATATCGNGATGGGTTAAAAATTTATACTACTCTTGATTCACGACTTCAAAAATATGCTGAAGATGCTATTATGCAATCAATTATCCCCAATCAAAAGCGATTAAATAAACGTTTATTTAACGATAAAGAAGAGTTTGAAAATCTTGCTTATTTGGGAATTTTCAATGAAGATACNATTCGATTAATGATGCAAGGGGAAATGCAATTATATGAAGATTTGAGAGATAAATTACTTGTTCAATGTGCATTTGTAGCATTAGATACAAAAACTGGTGCCATACTAGCAATGGTAGGAGGTCGTCCTGATTATATTGATCAATTTAATAGAGTTACACAAGCAAAAAGACAGCCAGGAAGTGTTTTCAAACCATTTGTTTATACAACTGCAATAGATAATGGAGTACCAGTTTCAAAGCAACTTTTGAATCAACCTGTAGTTCTTAAAGTNCCAACACCGGAAGGGGAATGGGAGAATTGGAATCCAAGAAACTATGATGAAAGNACAGGAGGACTAACAACAATAAGAGAGGGCTTAAGAAGATCTCTAAATCTTGTTTCCGTTCGTATGGTACANGAAGTTGTTCCTGCAAGAGAAGTTGCCACTACAGCGAAAAGTTTGGGGATATCAACAAATATTCGAGCTGTTGATGCTATAGCNCTTGGAACATCTGAAGTATATCCGCTAGAAATGGTGGCTGCATATTCAGTATTTGCAAATAGGGGNGTTTATTCAACTCCATTTGGAATTACAAAAATTGAAGATCGTTATGGAAATATATTAATTGAGTATTATCCAAAACAGGATGAAATACTNAGCGAGGAAACTGCATTTATGGTTACAAATCTAATGCAGACGGTAGTGGATAGAGGAACTGGTGGAAGTGCAAGATGGAAATATAACTTTTATCATCCTGCCGCTGGAAAGACGGGTACAACTCAAGGATGGACTGACGCATGGTTTGTTGGTTTCTCATCTCAAATAGCTGCAGGNGCATGGTTTGGGGTTGATGATCCTCAAGTAAGTCTTGGCCGAGGAGCAGATGGTACTCGAGCTGCACTGCCTGCATGGGCAAGATTTATGAAGACTGCGCATGATTCACTTTATTATCTTAAAGAAGAATTTGAACAGCCTTCAAAAGTCAATACATTTTCTATTTGTCAGGTGTCCAAGGAAAAACCAACACCATCGTGCCCAATTGAAAAAGAGTTATTTATTCTAGGTACAAATCCTTCCAGACTGTGTAAAATACATCGACGTTAGTTAATATCTTTATTATTTAATATTAGGTGATGCGTTAATCTATTGTCATCTATAGTCACTGCTTTATTAAGCAGTTTCATTGCTTTATGTAATTTGTTTGTATTTGAATTGAANAGCCTCATTAAAGGTTCTCCTTCAACAACTTCATCACCAATCTTATGGTAGAATTCAATACCAGCTGAAGGGTCTAAAGTATCAGACAATTTTTTTCTCCCACATCCAAGCTCACAATGCGCTTCACCTATTAGGAGGGTATTCATGCTAGTAATAAAACCAGATGTTTTTGCAGATANNACATTTTCTTCCATTGGTAAATGAAGTGTATGTAATGATGCAATATCCGAAAGACTCCCATCGTGAACCTCAATCATTTTTAGAAATTTTTCTAATGCATGCCCTGANTCAATTAATTCTTTTTGTAGATTCAAAGCATCATTTTCATTGCTTACAATTTTAGCTTGTTGTAATAATTTTGATCCCAGTGTAAAAGTAACTTCCATTGTGTCATTGCTGCCTTCATTTCTTAAACAGTATATAGCTTCTTTTATCTCACACCATAAACCAGCATATTGCCCTAAGGGCTGATCCATGCTACTGAAGACTATATCAGATTGAACATTAAAATGTTCAGCAATATCTTGTATTAATGCTGCCAATTCTTTCCCTTCATCAAGTGTCTTCATAAATGCACCATTACCTATTTTAATATCCATTACTAAACCTTGGATACCCTCAGCAATCTTTTTACTCATTATTGATCCACAGATTAGAGGTATGGAAGCAACAGTACCAGTTACATCACGNAGTGCATACATTTTTCTATCTGCAGGNCATATTTCTTCTGTTTGTCCAATCATTGAAATTCCAATATCATTAACATTTCTTCTAAATTGATCAAGGCTAATATTTGTTTTATAACCAGGAATAGTTTCNAGCTTGTCTAGCGTCCCTCCGGTATGACCTAAACTCCGACCGCTGATCATTGGTATAGATAAACCAGCTGCAGCCATTAACGGACCCAATATAATTGACACCTTGTCTCCAACACCACCAGTACTATGCTTATCAGCTACATAATTACTTAAAAATGAAAAGTCCATTTTATCTCCTGAATCAATCATGCTTTGTGTTAAAGCAAATATCTCTTTTCTAGACATCCCATTCTTAAATATAGCTTTTAATAATTTTGTCATATCCTTATCGGATATTTGTTCATGAGAATATTCCCAGATAAATTGCTTTAGATCATCGGAAGGTATTTCCTTTTTATTCCTCTTTATCCGGATAATATCATTTGGAATCATTGCTTTGATCCTTAGCCTTCTTTTTCCAGGGCCAATTAAATGAAGCACGGTCGCGAACCGTATTCAGTGTTAAATAAATTCCAGTAATAAGTAATAGAACGTTAGGTGTCCACATACCAACAAGTGGAGTAACTCGATTTCGATCTGCAAGCTCTTCGCCCCCTATAAGAAAAATATAATATATTAAAAAGAAGCCAAACCCCATACTTATGGCAACAATAAACCCACCTTTTCTTGTTAGAGTGCCCAATGGTGCACCAACAAGTACAAATAAAATACATGCAATTGGCAATGAGAATTTTTTATGAATTTCTACTGCATATTTATTCTGACTTTTCTGATAGTTTTGTATTAATCGATACTCATTATTCATTTGTCTTTCAAGACTTTTCAGTTTTCTATCTTGTCGTCTTTGTTCAGCGGATGTAAGATCTTCATTATCTAATATTTCTGATCTATAATTATTCATTTCAACTAAGGCATCATCTAAAGATTCTGGAACTAAACTATCACCAATTACTTTATTAAATGCTCTACCAATGCGACTCTTTACACGGCCCGATCTCTCCTTATAATTTGCCCTTTTGCTAATCATCATAGGTACAGTCATTTCCCGATCAGAACGATTAGAAGTATCTCTTCTTGCGAGCATCAAATCATCTGCAGCTATAACAATTTTATGTTTTTTGAAATTAATTCTCCGATAACTCTTATAATCGTTTAAATCTAATTCATGTATCTCTCCATCATATAGCATTAATACTATTCCATCATCAAGCATTTCTAATTCTCCTGTTGAAGAATAGATACTCGTTTGTATTTCTTGATTTTCTTTACTAAAAATTCGCACATCTTCCATAAGCCCATTGTTGTCTTTTTTGATAATCATGCTATAATCTGGCAAGGTATTAATAAAATGCCCTGGTTCTATTTCCAATCCAGGTCTCTTTTTATGAATATCACCTTGTAGTAATCGAGCGTAGAAATTCATTTCTGGTAAAACATAATTATTAAAATATGTAAGTGATATACATACAATGATGCCAAAAATAAGAGCTGGTTTTAATATAGATGTAAAACTAATACCAGAAGCACGCATTGCATTAATTTCATTATCTTCTGACATTCTTCCGAAAGCCATTAGTGTGGCAATTAATACTGCCATAGGGACTGCCAAAGCAATTATCCATGCAAGATTAAGAAACAAGTATTCAAAAATTGTCAGCACATTAAGACCTTTACCTAAAAAGCGGTCAATTGCTCTAAGAAAAAAATTTATAAATAACATGAGTACTATAATCATTAAAGAATAGATAAATGGTAAGATAAGTTCTTTAATGATATAGCGAGATATTAGTAGCATATAAAAAATTACTTAGTATTACATTAATATAAAATGAGTCCTTTAAATGACTTTACATCTTGTCTTGGATACGGAAAGCCGGTAATTTTGCCTGCCGTTTCGAAAACGAAATAGGCCAAATGGTGGGCGTAGCTCAGCTGGTTAGAGCACCTGGTTGTGGCCCAGGAGGCCGTGGGTTCAAGTCCCATCGCTCACCCAAGAT
>NZXJ01000004.1 GCA_002701945.1 Fidelibacterota bacterium | reverse complement strand
ATAATTAGAAAAATAAATTGTTTCGTTTTCAATAGATTACTCATTAGGTGGTTAATTTACATGAAAAATCAATACTTGTCCAAAGATCACACTTAATTACTTTTTATTGTAGATTAACATAATAAATAAGATATTTTTCAAAATGTTAAAAATATTACCATGAAGCAAATTAAGGGTATAACAAATGTAAAGTCATTACGAAATGGTTCTGGAAGCATTAAAGGTATAGGGAAAGAAATTGGAAAGTTTATTATTANTACCATGGAAGTGCCATGGCAGATCGTAAAAAATGATATTGGTGGACAGCCTGAAGATATAATTTTTATTGATGATGTTGACCAAAATGTACTTGATGATATTCTATTAAACATTCCTGNAATAGATAGTGTTGTTGGCATTGGAGGAGGAATGGCTATAGATGCTGCAAAATATTTTTCCTGGAAAAAACAATTACGTTTAATATCTATTCCAACTATTGTAAGTGTAGATGCGTTTTTAACGCCTGCCGCAGGTGTTAGAGTAAATAATAGAGTAAAATATGTTGGAAATAGTTCACCGGATCCACTAATTATTGATTACAGTATAATTAGAACAGCCCCAAAAACATTAAATATAGCTGGGGTAGGTGATTTACTATCTATTCATACAGCGAGCTTCGATTGGGAACACGCAGAAAATAATGGCCTTTCAGAATTTCCATTTACTCAAGATTCAGTTATTGCAGGTCAAAAGATAATTGATGGTCTTTATAATAGCATTGGTGAAATAAAAAAAGTAACTAATCGTGGAATTGATGCAATAGTAGAAGGATATATGTATTTAAACACTATTTGTTTACCGGCCGGACATTTTCGTATTGAAGAAGGATCAGAGCATTATTTATTTTATGAGTTAGAAGAAAGATTACAGCGACCTTTTATTCATGGACATATTGTTGGCCTAGGAATTTTTTGTATGAGTCAATTACAAAAAAATAACTCAGAATATATCATTGAATTCATGGATAGCGTATGTTTGGATTATCATCCCAAAAGTATGAATATTAATAAAGATGATTTAACTGCTTCATTATTAAACTTAAAAAACTATGTGGACACTAATTCTCATTTATGGTATACGATAATTAATTCAAGCGATATAAATGAAGAATGGATTAAGGATATAACTAATAATTTAAATTTCTAATATTTTTATCAATTGCGTTTAATCTGGCATTTTGGACAAAAATGAGTTCCGCGTCCAGCTATTTTTTTCTTTTTTATAGTTTGTGAGCATCTTGGACAGGGTCTCCCTTCTTTACCAAATATATTTAATTGGTCAGAGTACTTACCAGATTGGCCATTAAGAAATGTAAAATTAACAACGGTTGTCCCATGTGCATTTATGGATGATTGTAAAGTAGATTTGATTTCTTTGCATAGTATTAAAATGTTTTTAAAAGGTATTTTATTTGAAACAGTTTGTGGATGAATATTACTTTTCCAAAGGCACTCATCAACGTATATATTCCCCAATCCTGCAATAATATTTTGATCCAACAACAATGCTTTAATCATCCTTTTTTTATTATGTAAAATATTTTTTAGCCAAATATCATTGAATTCATTGCTAAGAGGTTCTATTCCAAGCTTGTTATTTAGATAGTCTTGTGAATTATAATAATAAAATCTTCCAAACTTTCTTGTGTCTTCGAAAATAAAATAACCACCATTATTCATTGTAATGATTGCAGAGATATGTTTTTTTTGTGATAAATTATTTTGAAAGTATAGCTTCCCAGTCATACGCAAATGAATGGCAAGAATATCATCATCAAATCCAATGATAATAAATTTTGCTCTTCGATCAACACGTTGAATTTTTCTATTAATTAATGTATTTAAAAAATCTTCTTTAGAAAAATTAAATAATACTTTCGGCCATCGTATTTCAATATTTTCAAATTCATTTCCAATAAGCTTATCTCGAATAGATTGGACTACTGTTTCAACTTCTGGAAGTTCAGGCATGCTTTAATTAAACCAATATGATATTTTTGCAACCAAAGCTTTATCTTTAACTTCAAAATTATCAGGGTATGAATTATTCGTATATACAATAAATAAATCTGAAACTGGTGCAAATCGCCATTGAAAACGTAGGTTAACATTAATATTGTCCGATTGATCATTGTATTGAATAAAGGTAGTAAAAAATAATTTATTGGTAAAAGTTAGATCTAGCCTAGGGCCAAATAATATAAAATTCATATCTTTAAACGGATCTGGGAGATCAATTTTATCATACGTTGTATTAATAGATAAATTCATATATGGTTGAAACCTGTAATTAACTGTTCCATTAATAGAAAGTTTTTTCCCATTATAATAACCACCATATCGAATATTGGAACTGAAGTTTAGAGCTTTCCTTCCATCAGACACATAATTCATAGAAAATTCATTCCAATTATATTCATTTCCGGCAGATAGCGTATCTCCTCCTGAATTAGTAGGATCAAAAGGGGTTAATAGTTTGACATAGCCATTTTCTATATCAAATGAAAATTTACTTCGATCACGATAATTAATATTGTATTTAAGCTCAAATTCTCTATCAGTTAATACAAAATCTTCGTCTAGAAATGTATCAAATTTAAATGTAGGGCCATGATTTAAAATCGCACCCTTTTTTGGATAAAACTTATAATCTATTTTTGGAGCAAATCGATGAAATCCATTTCTTTTGATAAAGCCAACTTCCGCTTTGTATCCAGACCCTACAAAAGAATAAGCCATATCAGCAGATATAACTCCATTATTATATTTTATTGATGTTGTAGTGGCATAGGGATTATTCATTACATTTTCATACAGTGATTGATGGTAAAATGCTTTACCAGTCCATAAGTTATCTGTACTGGCAAGATTAAAATCAACTCCAATTATTCTATTATAAGAGCTAATTGTTTCATCAGTGATTTTTGAATCTTTATTTACTACAAATGCACTTAAGCTTGAGCGGGAAAACATTTTTCTTTGAACAGTAGCAACAGTAAAATTGTTTGATGGTATATCATTTGCTGAATCAGTTTGTATACTCATCACTCCTAAACGATAATTTGATCCAATTTTTCCACTAAATCGCGCACCAGCTTTTACCGGGCTTTGCAAACCAATCCGCCTAGAAAAAAAAGGCCTGGCATTCCTATTACCAAGACTTGCAAATAAGTCACTATTTTCTAAAAAGAATTGTCTTTTTTCAGGAAAGAACAATTCAAATCGATCAAGATTTGTTCTTTGTTGATCTACCTCAACCTGAGAGAAGTCTGGATTAATAGTTAAATCTATATTTAATGATGTTGATAATGTTATTTTTGTATCNAATCCAATATCACTATTTGAGCTAANAGTTTCTCCAGCATCAATATNTTNAAATGATTGTNCGGAAAAATATGGAATTAATGAAAATCTAGTNCCTANCGATGGAGGAGGTGTCTTCCATTTAAGAGTTCCTGTAAAAGCAAGAGTCGATGATTTAAATTGTCNTGGNACAGGTGCCCAAGAAGATTTTTCATTTTGTAATAATGAAAATCGACTAAAGTTGATTCCCCATTCATCAACTCCCTCTAAATATCGAATACTACGAAATGGGATTGCAAATTCTGCTATCCAATAATCATCATGTTGCTTTACTGCTGAATACCATTTACAATCCCAATCTAAAGAAACATCCCCACCATCAGCTTGGATGCCATCCCACTGAGCTCCTGCTGCAGATACTCCAAAGGCAAATCCATTTGTTTGATCATTATAGGTATCCATAAAAATGATAAAATTATCATTTTTAGGAAAACTAAAATCTCTGCGTAAAGATTCTACTGGGCGTTTCCCAGTTATTTCATCATGACAAATTATTGCAACATATAAATTATTATTATCATACGTCAGTTGAACTTCTGTCTTAGCGCTTGCATACCCTGTNTCNACTGGAGTTATTCTAAAGAAATCTTTAATAGTCTGAGATGTTTTCCAGATTTCTTCATTTTTTTCTCCATCAATGATTATTCTTTCATTAGTAGGTGATATTTCAATTTGAAAATCATTACGATTTACTGGAGTATTTTGGGCTTTAATAGCTAAATGAAAAATGAAAATTATAACAGATAATCTTTTAAACATTATCAATCTTTAATTTGATTAAAGTTTTATTTCAAAATCGAATTTTTGAGTAATTACCTCTCCAGAACTTTTTACCTGAACCCACAAACCATATTCACCAGTATTCTCAAGCTTCATTGATGGAAAAGATACTTTTCCATTTGGTGATACATTATTGATAATGTTTTCTTTAGAGTCATTGACAAATCCAAAGAAACAAATATCATCTTGATCCACAATTCCTTGAATATAGTTTTCTTGAAATATTTCTTGTGATGCCATGCTAATTGTCCCNATTGGATGAATATGAACAAAAACTGTTTGATCTTTTTTCAATAGTGCAGCGTGTCCTCCCATTTTTATATAGGGTTCTAATATAGCTGGTTTACCGTTATTCATAACCTGGAATTCCAAATCAATATCATCACCAGATTTGTAAAATGGTTTTTTATTCTTCCATGTAATTCGATTTTCTTTACTATTNATTGCCCACGCATCATCTACATCTCTATCGATATCAAATATAGATTCGGTAAAAGTAATATTATCTTCATTATACTCAATTTTATTTGTCATAGTATGTGAAAAACCAGTTGCATGGGTAACATCCATAAATAAGTAATATGTACCAAAATCAACAGGAGGCATTTTTACAATAAACCTATCGTCATTCTCATATCTTGAAGGGTGTATATGCGCTAAAATATCATAGTTTTCACTAATAAGATAAACATGCATAATTTTCCCATGATCAGGTATNATATCAGACATTCTATTTTGTTTCCACAANTCATCTATAATTTCTATTGACATAAATTTTTCATTCCCATTATTAAATATTTCAATTTTGTTTTCTAACGTTTGAAAGATATTATTTTGATANGCAATATCAATTTTGTCCCACCAATTTTTCCCACCATAGATGATTAAAGATAAAATTATTAGGCTTAAGACTGTTACTATATATGAATTAAAAATCTTACTTTTATCAGGGTTTTTGCCAGGCANNTCTGTGCTATCTTTGTACGCAATTCTTATAATATTAATTGCTCCAAAAAATAGTATGAATAAAAGAATTGATAACAATATAGAAGTCCCTTGATTCATACCTATTACCTTTGAAGCAATAGAATTAACAGGAATGGAGGATCGATGAACATTTTGATTTTCATATAATCGCACATCCAAACTATATGATCCAAAATCCATTAACCATAACTGGGCGGAAAACATATTTTTTTCACCTTTTATAGGTTCAGCAATATCAGCAGGTGGAGATTTACTTTTTCTATCCTTATCCTTTTTATTGGGTTGAATTGTTACTTTATTAATATTATCTGCAAATACTTTAATTGAAACATCAGCCAAACCAGGAACAACTCCAGGGAGCTTGATAAATACTCGAATCGGGATTTCACCAGCCATACCCTCATATACAACATTATTATGACCAATATCAGCATGTAAAATGCTGAATAAAAAAAACAGGGTAGATAAAAATTTTCGAATCAACGTTTTACTTTTTTTATCCATCCACCAAAAAATGAACCCAAATAAGAAAACATAATTGTGAATATTATTAAAAACCCAAAATTATGGACGGTTACTTTTTCCATCTCAGCTTTCTGTCCATATGGAGTAAAGTCGAGAAACCAAAATTTATAATTATTTTCATTTACCCTAACCCAATAAGGGAAAGTATTATCCCCTGCGAAAAACCAGTTTCTAGCATATTCTGATAAAAGAAATTCAGCAAAATGCCATTGAACTAAAAAAAAGATAATGCAAAAGGAACTCCCCATCATAACAGCATTAATTATCCTATTTGGTTGGCGAAATTTATTGTGTATTAAATCAATAGCTAATGCAGGTGCAACCAACAAAACTGGGAAATAGGGGGCAACATAATGATCAATATCTCGATATATTGGTCCCAATAATGGTTCAGCTTTAAATAAAGGCAAAACCCAAATAATTATGCAACGATGTAGTATGAAAAGTATCGAAATTATTGTTGCAGAGTATTTGTGTTCCCCTACGACACGAAATGCAATAATAAGAAATGAATATAAAATTAAGGAGTATTTATAGAATTCATATGTGTGTTGTTTATTATGGAAGCTTGATTCAGTAAGTAATATTGCGAATTGTACTATAATTAAACTCGCAGCATACATATATAGTAGTTCAAGAAAATGTTTCTGCTTACCCTTAGCTAGATTTTTTTCTGCAATTAGAAGAAATAAACTCCCCATAAGATTAGCAAAAATTCCCGCAGCAAGAACTAAATGAGGGGGGCTAATTATTTGCACATCTAACCCATATGCATTATGCCACCAATCATCAAATGGGGCAGATGTTAACATTGCAATCGCTCCCCATATGCAAACCCAACAAGCAAAAGGAGCTTTAAATCCCCAAAACACTACATAACGATTATACAGATTTTCATCAACAAAAGTTTGCCGCAATGCCATATACGCACATGTCAATCCGCATATTATTCCGCCAATATAAACAACTACATGGGGAGGGGATAATAATTTATCCCGGCCTATTGTTTCATGCCATGATATATCCCACTCAATTCCAATAATAATTGCAGTAGATGCTAATAAGAAAAGAAAGATATATGATGGAGTATTACCTATAAAATCTGATATACTATTTCTCATCATCTTCAATCCGAATAAAATTACTTATTTTCCATCCTTTTTCATTGAGTATACGTTTGATACTTATCAAAATAATTCCAATTAATACAATCCATATAATTCTAATTAGTGGGTGCATTTCCATTGTATTTATTCGTCTTCAATCCTTATCCATCCAAAATAATGATTTAATCCTCTAATGATTAGAATAAGTAAAATAATAAAAAAAGCCTCAAAAGGTATATATTGAACTAAGCTTGGGAATATACCAGATAATAAAATAAAGATACCATAAAACAATGCGATAGGCATTAAAGCATCTTGTCTTTTTACATACAACTTTTCATTAAACGATACACCATTCATTTCCGCTTTTTTTCGGGCTGTTTTAATATTATACATTTTGAATTGATTGTATAGTTTTTTTATCATTTTGAATTAGAAAAGACTTTTTTGATTATTAAAAATAATGATAATATAAAATCATTTCTTGCAAGTAATCGACTACTACAATTTGGACATTTTGATAGTAAAGAAACATATTCAACCATTTTAGTTCTTTTCCAAGAATGTGAGCACGATAAACATTTCATAGTATAATAATAACACCTTCATTTATTTTTTAAGATATTTTTCTGATAAAAAAGCTTGTTATAAATTGAAATATGAAAATTTATTATCCTGAACGGATTATTTGTTTAACTGAAGAAACTACAGAAACTCTTTATTTGCTCGGAGAGCAAGATAGGATTATAGGTGTTTCTGGATTTACAGTACGTCCAGCTATTGCCAGAAAAGACAAACCTAAAATTTCTACCTTTATAGATGCTAAAATTGATAAAATATGTGATTTAAAACCGGATTTAGTTATTGGCTTTTCAGATATACAGGGGAATATTGCAAAAGAATTAATTGAAAAAGGAATACCAGTTTGGATAAATAATTATAGGAGTGTCCAAGGTATAAAAAAAATGATATTTCAATTAGGTGTTTTAGTTGGAAGAAAACAGGAATCTCTTCAATTAATTCAACAAATAAATGATCAGATAGATTCTATTATAAAGAAAGTGGAAAAATGGGAAAATCATCCAAAAGTATATTTTGAGGAATGGGATGATCCTATGATATCAGGTATAAAATGGGTTAGTGAAATTATTCAAATTGCAGGAGGAATTGATATATTTCCTGAATTACAAAATGAATCTCTAGCTAAAAATAGGATTATTCATGATCCAGATTTAGTTGTAAAAAGAAATCCAGATATTATTATTGCATCATGGTGTGGGAAAAAATTTAAAAAAGATATAATGGTTGAACGTTATGGCTGGAAAGATATAGATGCGGTTATTAATGATAGAATATATGAAATAAAATCTGAAATTATTTTACAGCCAGGCCCAGCCAGCGTAATAGATGGTTTAAAAATAATTCATAATTTGATTAATGATTGGTATAATAATTAATTATTAATAGCTAATTCAGGGTATCTTTTTTCCACCTTACTAAAACTATAATTTAAAGAATGTGTAAAAAAAAGATCACCAATTATCGTATTAACAAAAAAAGGCAATGCTAGCGTATAGCAACTAATAAATCCTGCAATCGTATTTGGATAGCCTAAAAGCCAAACGCCAAAATTTGTCAATAGAAAAAATATTGTTGAACTTGTAAGAATTGTACTGTTATTAATATTTTTTGAGTATATGCCTAAAAATGAAATGGCAATAAATGCTACATAAACAAATGGAAGCGTAGAATGAAACCCAAGAAAAATATCGCTTATAAACATGCATAATATGGGTATAATAAATGCTAATCTTTTATCTCCAAACCGATGACCAGCAAAAAGGGCTATACCTGTTATAGGAGCCACATTAGGTGGGTGAGGGAGTAGCCTAGTAGCAACTGCTAATATCACCAAAGAAATAATTATCAAATTTCTATTCATACTTTATTATACCTTTATAAATAAAACTGTCAATATTATAAACAATAAATTAATCACAAGATCATATGTTTGATAAATAAATTTCACTAAAAAATGATTAATTTTTGTTTTATGAATTTAAGTTATTTACAGTTTCTGTCATTATATGAAAAATGATTAGAAATATTTATACTATTCAACCAAATTAGTAAACATTTATTTCTTGTAAATAATATATAAAACAATGAAAGAGCATGATAAAAATATTAAAGGCTTTGATAGATTAAACGATTTACTATTAGTGAATTTCTCTGATGGATCGGAGGTTATTATTCCACTAAAACGATTAAGAGATAGGTGTCCATGTGCTGGGTGTGAAGGTGAATCAGATGCCTTAGGAAACTTATATAAGCCTCCAGAACAACCTAAGACAGATTCTAGTTATGAATTAGTTCAAGTCCTTCCAGTTGGTTATTATGGATTGAAACCATTATGGGCAGATAATCACACTACAGGTATTTTCACTATAGATTTATTAATTCAATTATCAGAATCAGAAGATAATTAATATCCCATTTTGTGGATTTGGTGTAATATTTGATCTACTAGCGTTTCTGGCTTATCATTACTTGAATTAATTACAATTTCAGCATTTCGTGGTTTTTCGTATGGGTCATCTATACCTGTAAATTGTTTTAATATACCCTTGCGTGCTTTAGCATATAATCCTTTTGCATCTCTTTGCTCGCATACTTCTAATGGGGTGCTAACAAATATTTCAATATATCCTCCTAGAGGATCAATCATATTACGATTAAACTGACGGTCTAGTCTATATGGTGCAATAGGCGCACAAATTGCAATACCACCATTTTTAGTTATTTCACTTGCAACAAACCCTATTCTTCGAACATTCAAAGATCGATGTTCTTTAGAAAATCCTAATTCACTTGAAAGATGCGTACGAACAATATCTCCATCTAGCAACGATACTGGCCGGCGACCTTCTTCAAGTAATTTTACAAGAAGACCATTTGCAAGAGTTGATTTACCTGATCCAGATAAACCNGTNAAGAAAATTGTAAAACCTCTATTTGAAAGAGAGGGACGNTGTTTTTGTAATTCTGAAATAACTTCTGGGTAAGAAAACCATTCTGGAATTTCTTTCCCTTCATCAAGNAACTTGCGTAATTCTGTACCAGACACTGTTAAAGCGGTTAAATTTTTTGGAACTTCATCTACTCCAATAAAAGATTTTTTTTCTTTTACATAGACTAATTGTTTGAAAGGGATCATCTTTATCCCAAGTTCATTTGTGTTTGTATTTAACATTTCTTGGGCATCATATGGTCCATAAAATGGCGTATTATCCTTGTTTAATCCAGGGCTAGCATGATCTCTTCCAACAATAAAATAATTACATCCATAATTTTTTCGAATTATTGCATGCCATAACGCTTCTTTAGGTCCAGCCATTCGCATTGCCAAAGGTAACAAACTCAATGCAGCCATATTTTTAGGATATTTATTCATAATATGTTTGTAGCAACGAACCCTTGTATAATGATTTACATCTCCAGGTTTTGTAAGGCCTACTACAGGATGTATTAATAATTTAGCATTTTTTTCATTTAAAGCTCTTTTGGTTAATTCAATATGGGCCCGATGCATAGGGTTCCGGGTTTGAAATGCTATGATATCTTTCCAACCCCAATTATCAAAACTTTCCCTAAGCTCTTGAGGTGTGTGCCTTAACTGTGGGTAATCATAATGCTTAGGATAATGAATCCCTTTCAACGTACCACCAACATAGGTAGAGTGCGTTTCATTTAATAAAGTATTTACTCCAGGATGAAATATATCTGTTGTTTGATAAATTTGTTGAGCTTCTTTTTCTTTATCCGGAGTCCATATATCACCAATAGTTAAAATAGCAATTACAAACCCTTCCTTATCTCTAAGCGCTATTTCCTCATTGATTTCCAATGTATCAACAAGTTCATCATTAATATCTAATGTAATAGGAATTGGCCACAAAAGGTTATTTTCTAATCTCATTTTTTCACAAACCGAATTATAATCTTTACGATTCATAAAACCATCGAGAGGTGAGAATCCTCCATTTAATATCATTTCAATATCACATAATTGTCGATCAGATAAAGTCCATGATTTTAATTGAAGAATATCTTTGTTAAACTTATTTAGATATTTTTCATCTTGCATAAGATTACAAAGTTTTTCACCGTGGGGTGTTATAATTGAATTTGACAAGAATTAGCTTTCTTAATTAATAAATTATNGTTACTTAATTATACAAATTANATGATATTGAAAATAATAGATTCAGTTTATTATTANTNTTGTTGAGTTTTAGCTNCNATNATATGATTACNAAGGAAATTTATGGAAAATAAGATAAAAGAATTAGTTTTACTTTTATTNCTCANTNTTATNTCGTGTAAAGATAANTATACTTCTAATNGTGANNTAACTAAGGCTTATGTAGCNNTACAAGGTTCTGATAAAATAGCAGTAATTGATATAGAACGTGGCGAATTAATTGATGAAGTAAATGTTGATTTTATAAATACAGGAGATCGACCTCATTATATTGTAATTGATGAGATACACCGTAGATGGTATGTTACTTTAATATCTTCTGGNTATGTTTGCAAATTTGATTTAGATACAGATCAATTGTTAGACTCTGTTTTTGTTGGGAACCAGCCTGCACTAATGGATATAGATCGCGAAAGACAGATTTTATATGTATCACGCTTTATGCCAATGCCAAGCATGAATATGAATGGNACTAGCTCTCAACTTATCCATAAAATAGATGCTCAATCCATGCAGATTTTAGATGTAGAGGATATTGGAGCTTCTTCACCGCACGGAATAGCACTAAGTGAAGATGGATCTACATTGTGGGTTGCAAGCAATGAAGCTTCTCATTTTTTTAAAATTCCTACATCAACTTTTGGGCCCTATAATTATCAAGCGCAAAATTTTCAATTAGGATTTGATGTGCCGGTCAATTATGAAATTAAAGATAATATTTACAATGCCTTGGAGATTATTTTAAATAATGATAATAGCCAGCTTTTTGTTTCCTGCTCAGGTACAGGTGAAGTAAGAGTTTTTGATACAGCAAATGGAGACAGTGTAAATTATTTTCCTACTGGATCAATGCCTTGGCACATGGCAATATCAAAAGATGATAGATATCTTTATACAACAAATAGAATGTCAAATAATGTGGTCCAAACAGATCTTACGAATGGAGATAGTAAAACATTTACTGTTGATAATCTAATTATGCCTCATGGCATCGCACTTACTGAAGACGATAGTAAATTATTGATTGGATCATCCATGGGAGATGCTGTATATATTGTTGATGCTCAATCAATGACGTTATTACACAGTATATTTTTTACAGATATAAATATGAATATGGATGGAGATATGAATATGAACAGTATGCACATGCCAACAGGGTTGGCTATAGTTCAGGAATAATAACTATTTAGTCTTTGCTTGATTTTTTACGGAAGAAATAGCCTTTTCAATTTCTTCCTGATTTCCTAGATAATAACTTTTTACAGGTTTTAATTTATTATTTAATTCATAAATGAGAGGTATTCCTGTTGGTATATTGAAACTAACAATATCTTTATCAGAAATATTATCAAGATGTTTAACTAAGGCACGCAAAGAGTTACCATGCGCTACTATCATAATTTTTTTACCATCCTGNAATGATGGTTCTATTTTTTCCCTCCAGTACGGCAAAAATCTATTGACTGTATCTTTTAGGCATTCAGATAATGGAATATCATTTTTATCCATATGTGAGTAGTTAGAATCATTACCTGACCAACGAGGGTCAGATATCTGTAATTGTGGAGGAGGAGTATCATAACTTCGACGCCATAGCAGTACTTGNTCATCCCCATATTTTTTTGCTGTTTCAGCTTTATTTAANCCCTGAAGAGCTCCATAGTGACGTTCATTTAANCTCCAGCTATATTCAATNGGAANATTTTTAATTTTCATTTCAGNTAAACAAATTTTCATAGTTCTNATAGCTCTTTTNAAAACAGANGTATANATAAGNTCAAATTCAAAAAAATNATTTTTTAAAACTTTACCAGCACTTTTTGCTTCTNACTCGCCTTTTTTAGTTAAATCGACATCTGTCCAACCTGTGAANCGATTTTCNAAATTCCATTGGCTCTCACCATGNCTTAATAAAACAAGTTTTATCATTTAAATTCCCAAAAAGAAGTTCGATCAAAACTATTATTCTTCAAAATGACAAAATATATTTAAGTAAAGAAATTGGAGAGATTATTTATGAATGAACATGTTGCGGTAAATGATTTTGTACGCCGTCAAAAGGAAGGATCTGGAAAATCTTTTACAAATGCATTATCATTTAAAGAAATTGCTAATCATGCTGAACAACAAATGGCATTAGGNTNTTTTAAAGAAGGTTACCGGAGTGGTGTCCGAATAATTGATGTTGATTCAAGCTTAACTCACAAATTTATTTGTCCATTTGTAAAAATTAACCCCAAAACAAAATTAACNGCTAAATATGTTCAAAGAAGAGAAAATGAAAATTTTTACATTCAAATAAGAGCANAAAATGGGGAATTACTTCCTGCGGAAAAAGTAGAATTAATCTTATATCATCATGATGTTTTATCTGAAAATGATGAACAAACAACAGAATGTGAATGGGAGTTGATAAGTTTTCACGCACTACCTAAAGGTGTTGATTTTATGCCAATGGGTCCAGTAACTATGATGAGAAATCAATTAGAATTATCAGGTGGGACAAAAGGACATTATGAAAGTGAAGAGTGGGCAAAATCTGTAGATTTTTGGCAACAATATGTTGTTTTAGAAACTAATAATTAATGATTACCAAAATAAAAAACCCATTTANGCCCATGTGCTTTGCTGCTTTTGCAGGAGGAATGGGATGGGGTATAAGGGGACAATACGGCCATGAAACCGGAGCAATGNTAGCTGGATTATTAGTTGCGTTAGTNCTTGTNTATTTTTTTGCACATCACTTTAGTGCTATAGATATGGCAAAAGCAGTAGCGCTTGCTACCGTTGCNATTGGTTTTGGAGGATCAATGACATATGGNCAGACATTAGGTTTAACTCAAGATNCTCCTCTATTAGGNAATTTTGCTGCATTACGTTGGGGGNTNACAGGAACNTTTATCAANGGTTCTATTTGGATTGGTTTCTTTGGTTTATTTTTAGGATTNGGNTTGGGTGGTAAAAAATATTCATTAATAGAAATTTTATTAATNCTATTNGTATCAATTTTCTTTTTATANCTTGGNATATATNTACTAAANGAACCATTTAANCCTGCTAATNAAAAATTACCTTTTNTATATTTTTCAGATGATTGGTATTGGGAGCCAGACAANAACTTAAAGCCAAGAAGAGAACAATGGGGTGGCTTGTTNTTCGCCCTNNTTTTTTTATTTTCATATATATCNATAGTAAAAAAAGATATTTTAGCTAGAAATATGACATTATGGGGTCTNNTGGCAGGAGGGGTTGGTTTTACACTAGGACAATGTGTACAAGCTTATCATGCNTGGAATGCGAATGAANTCAAAAATGGAATNCTTTCTAATATATATCCATATATAAACTGGTGGAATATGATGGAAATAACATTTGGTGCTNTTTTTGCATTTATTATTNCGCTTGGGNTNTGGTATAATAAGCATCATATTTCTCCAANGANAAANAATNCATCATTTCAACTTGACGCTAAGGNAGAATTAGGCCTATTGGCAGTACATATTNTTGCTCTTTTAACTTGGAATTTTACATCTTTTTCCACATTTGATTGGTTTGCAGATCGTGCAATNACCATGGGAATTATTCCTATTGTTGCAATTATGGGAGGGAAAATTTGGCCCTATCTCATTTGTCTACCTATTACAGCACTACCAATTGCAGGCAAAACAGTACGGTATTTAGTTTATAGNACTAATGATGTTTCATTAATAATTGGATGGATAATATATTTTATAATTCCCCTAATTTTAATTACTTGGCTTTCTATAAAATTTATAAAAGCTCAAAAAAATTATTCAAATGGGATTATCTTTNTAANATTAAATTTATTTATAAATACTATTTTTTATTTTTATATGAACTGGGCCTTCTTTAATTGGCCCTGGCCATGGAACGATTGGACAGGACGAACACCAAGTGGAATTATCTTTATTTTTTGTACTATTAATNTATTATTTTTAATTAAATATTATAAACCTGATAAAAATCAATGGGAATTTAGAAGTCATTTAAAATGAAATTCTAAGGGCTATTNTGAAACTTAAAGGGNTTAAAATAGCAACGAAATGAATGATTACACTTATTGCGTTGGTAGAATATTTAATTAAGCATCAAAATGCTGTTGGGTAATATCAACATAAATAATGAGATATTGTCCAGGGTAAATAAGTCCTGGTTGTTTCTTNACTTTTCGATTCCACCCAACTAATTCTGATACGGATACATTAAATCGATTAGCAATGCGAACTAAAGAGTCACCGTTCTTAACATGGTANGCNACNTTTTGAATNNTTTCTGGTCTTGAAATATCATGATGATTTTCACAGAGATATAATTTTATAGTCGTACCAANTTTTAAATACTCCTCTTTATTTATATCATTCCATAAAGATATTTTATCAATTGAAACATTATATGTTTTACTTAAATCCCAAAGTGAATCTCCACGCTTAATTTTGTGTTCAGTATAATGTGGTTCATAATNACTATCACNATCTGAGTTTTTGATAACTTTTGGAATTAATAGTTCATTATCAATTATGATTTTATTTGAAGATAATTTATTCACCTTTTTAATTAATGGTATAGATGTTGAATACATTTTTGCAATCTTNCTTAAGGAATCTCCGCCTTTTATTTTATAATGAATCCATTGTATTCTTTTATTATCAGGTAAATAATTAATCAATTCATCCATAAAATTTGCATTGTTAACTGGAATTAGTATTTGATGTGGTCCGTCCGGNGCGGNTTGCCAGTAATTAAACCCGGGATTTAGTTTATAAATTTCTTTTAATGAAATATTTAATATGTCTGCCAATGCNGTTAANTCAATCTGNGTTGGCCAATACGAAATTTTNAATTGCTGTTCATTCTTAAGNTCTGGTAAGTCAATTCCTAGATATTNACTATTTTTTATTATATGAATTAATGCTAAAAATCTTGGAACATACTGNTTGGTTTCATTAGGTAAGTTTAAAGACCAAAAATCAGTTTTTTTACCCCATGTAGTATTTCTTTTTTGAAGATAGGATACNGTCCCNTCACCTGCATTATATGCAGCTATTGCAAGCAACCAATCACCNTTAAAATACTTATGAAGACGTGTTAAATAATCCAAAGCTGCATTTGTAGATAATACAATATCTCTACGACCATCATACCAATTATTAATAGGAACTCCATATTGACGTGCTGTTCCAGGAATNATTTGCCAAAAACCAGCTGCGCTGCCATGTGAAAAGGCNTTCGGATCATAGTTACTTTCAATAAATGGTAATAAAGCTAATTCTAAAGGAAGATTTCTTCTTTTAAGTTCTTGAATGACAAATTGTATATAAGGNCGAGATTGTTCAGATAAATAATCAAAATACCAAGACCCATGACGATTAATCCGGCTGATTTCATTTTGAACTTCAGTTTTGTTATTAAAGGTGTTCCAGCTCAATTCATTTATAAGTATCTCCCATATATCATTAATTGCATAATTATCTAATGTTGTTTTTGGCGGAAGCTCACAGGCACTTAAACAAATATTTTTTTCATCTAAACCCTTATTTGTGGAAACTGGATTTGATTTTGTAATAGGATAAAAGTGCTCCGTTACAAAGATGAGAATTAAGAATATGGAAAGTATGTATTTCATTTTTATATTGATTTAAATCCGCTAACCAAAAACGGGCCTAATATTATCAGGCCCGTTTATTGGATTGTATGCGTGATGTACTCCAATAGCTATCTTAGTCCTTAGATTCTAAAACAGCTGAGTAAACATCCTCTTCATCGTCAGCAGTGAATTTTGTTTCGCCGTCATCATCTGATTCTAGTTCATCTTTATTATCTTCTACAGGTGCGGTATTTGCAGCCAGTTCTTCTGCATAAGAAGTAGTNTATTGCTGTCCTTTCCAGGTGAATTCATGACCTGATCCAAGAAGAGCACGTGCTTGAGAAAATGCTTCATTAAATGTTGATGGTCCAGAAGAATCTAATTCCTCTTCAACACTTAGATTTTCCTCTATTATTACATCGATAGCTTCTATTGCATCAGCAATATATTCCTCAGCACGATCATCTAATACAACCTCTTGTGAAGGTTCTTCATATGAGGCTTCATATGATAGTTCTGGGGCATTATTATTATTGGCACTCAATATCATTAAACCTGCTATGATACTGAAAGAAAGAGTTACGAAAACTACTCTGCCACGATTTGTTTTGTATTTATTCATTTTATACTCCTTTTCATTTTTGTTTGTGATTGCTATTTTTTTGCAATCGTAATGTTTTACATGCATACTAGTGATTCAGTTCCAGTAAATTATTTGCGAANAGTGTTTTTGTGCTGACAATCACAATTGTATTATCTATAATAAAAAAACGTGGAACTTATTGATGAAATNAGAATTTAAAGCGCGTTCTATTAATTGCTTTTCTCAAAAAATAAAGAACGAATATTATATGAATTATATTGATCATAATTAATAAAAGAGAGTACCTTTTTACGATATCAAATTGATTAAATAATGAAAAATAAAATCCCACTGATTATTTATTCCCTAATTGCTATAGTCCCTGCAGTGTTTATTATTAGTGCTTTTTTTGGGCCAAAGAATGATTCAAAAATTGTACTAAATGGTCTAGACCCNTTTGCTTTGGATGATATAAAAGTGACAAACAAGTATGATGACTCAGAAAAAAAATTGAGGGAAAAAAGAGAAAAGTTTAAGAAAGCAGTAGAAAAAAAATGGGATACATATGAAGAATCAACATCAAAATCGTATGTTTCCTATAGCAAAGATCTTTCATCGCGAACGATTGTTGATTTTGAAAAGGGAGAGGTGACTATTGAATTAATTGTAGATGAAGAAGATCCTAAAAATGATTCTTATGATTCTAACTCAGATCTAGATCTGCGATTATTTACAACTAAACTAAAGCTGAGCAGTAAATTTCTTTCAATTAACCCTAGGTTGCTAAATGTGCTAATGATGCTTGTTTTTCAAGAAGATGAAGATTCTAATAACGATGACAACGTTAATTCTTCATTTACAAAACGATTATCAAAATTATTAAAAGAAAAAGGAGATGATGGAGAGCCAATCTTAAAAGATCAGTTGGTTGATGCCAGTGGAAAAGCAGTTGAGACAGTTGGTAATACCCTTGGTATTGCTAAAGATCTTATTAGTGATAAGACAAAAAAAGTTAGAATGCATTTTGCAAAAGATGGGAAAAAACGAACAATTATTTCTATTAAAATTCCTCTAAGTGATAACCACATGGAAAAACGCAGAGAGAGATATAAGGAACTCATCGAGATTGAAGCACGTCGCTTTAATATACCAACAGAAATAGCATTGGCAATTGCAGAAACTGAATCTGCTTTTAACCCCAAAGCTAAATCACATGTTCCTGCCTATGGATTAATGCAGTTGGTTCCAAAAACAGGCGCACGGGATGCCTATCAGTGGATTTATAAAAAAGACAAATTCATATCAGGTAGGTATTTATATAAACCAAGGAACAATGTTGAGCTTGGGTGCGCATACCTTTCTATGATTAGACATCATTATTTTTCTGCTATTCGTGATGATGAGCTTGCTTATATATGTGCCATTCCAGCGTATAATACAGGTGTTGGGAATGTTTCAAAGGCACTTATAAATAAAACGAATATTAGAGAAGCGTCAAAAAAAGCCAATAAGATGAATAAAGATGAATTATATGATAAGCTTTATTCAGATCTTAGTAGTAAAGAAGCTAAAAATTATTTAAAGAAAGTGTGGACTAGAAAAGAAAATTATAAATAATTACTTATCTTTTTTTGCCAGACTTAATCTCAATATAAATACCCGTAAAGAACTCAGCATAATTGTTCCAATAATTACTACATACACCACTCGAGCAAGGTAGTCAGCTCCAGGCATTCCAGCTTGTATAACAGCTTGAATCAAAACTGCAGCCGCGAGCCCACGTGCAAATACAGCATTTACAAGTTTTCGCTGAGCGCCTGCCATTCCTTTTGTTAAAGGCATTGAAGCCATGCGAACTACCATAATCAAAACAGATAAAATCCCTCCCACAACTAAAGCTGTTTGATCTGTAATATCTAAAAGTATTCCAACATAAATAAAGAAAAATGATTTGAGAAAGAATGAAATTAAATGGTAAAACTTTTCTTCACTTGCACTAGTTACCTCTATTCCTAAATCACCTCGAACTGCTTTTTTCTTTTCTTCAACAGATCGTGAAAGAATTCCTTCCTTTATAGAAGAAAGTTGTTTTGAATTATTCAATATTAGGCCAAAGAATAAAGCAGCAATTGGACCGTTTCCACCAAAGCTTTCTGTCGCTAGATACAGAAGAATTAAATATGCGATGGTTATTATATAATTTTGCTCTTCAAATACTCTGATAACAATCCATACTATACCACCCAATACACCAATAAAACCTGCTATAGCAAATAATTCAATGAGATAAGAAAGTGTTTTTTGTATACCAAATATCCCTGTTGTATATACTTCAATAACAGACAGAGTTGCCACAATACAAAATACATCTGTAAGGGCAGATTCAAGGGCTAGTCTGGAAAATAATTTACCACCAACCCGAATTTGATTCAGAATTGGGATTACAAAAGAAGAAGAAACACCTGCTAAAGAAAAACCAATTACCAAAGCAGCCATCATTGATGTTCCTCCCAAGTGAAACTCTTGGATATAATAAAAAATTCCACCAACCACAAGAGTTGAAAGAACAAAATTATAAATTGTTAAAACCAGGCTAGAAGAGAACTCTCTTATTAATGATGATAGATTAATATTAAAAGCACCATCAAAAATAAGAATCAATAAAGTAAATGTTGTAACAACCGGAGCAATTGAAGAGAGATCCTCAGGAGACGTAAACCCATATCCATTTGGACCAATAAGAAAACCGATAATTATTAGAAAAATTACATCGGGTATGTTAGTTCTACGGAATAAAATTTCAGATAAAAATCCAAAAATTGCAATTAAGCTAATAGATAATAATGCAATATTTACATTCATTATTTAATTGTCCCTATACGAGCTTTTACCATGACGGTTTCTGTCCAATATATTGGCCAAAACCCTTCGGTTGTTTTTGAAAATTTAGGGCTTACTATAACGTCATATTCTTTATTTTTATTAAGCAGATCATTTAAAGCAAGTGATTCTGTATCAATTATTATTAATCCAAAACTTTGAGCATCAAAGACTTTAACATTACCTGCTGTAATTAAAGGAATGCGAGAAGTAGACAATCCAACGCTAGCAGACTCAATATTTCTTTTCATTAATCTTTGAAAATCAAAGCCAAGAATCTTTGTTGATTTTGCTTGTCCCCAAACCTCATCAGAGATATTTAGATCACTTAAATATATCATGGAGGTTGGAACACTATGATTTACCATAGTACATCCTGATATAAATATGTATAAAGAAATAAAAAATAATATGTTTGGTTTCATAGTTTTCCTCATGTTTCTAAGGGATGTAAAATATCACTTGTAGTCTATAATTAACATATATTTTTCCAAAAGTAATTACATTATATCTATATTTAATTATGAAAAAATATATATTACTGAACATACTAATGATTTTATATCTTAATTGTTCTGATAAGAACAATCAAGAAAAAGATAAAGCAATGGATTATAAACTAACATGGGGAATGATCTCTAATTATCTTGAAGGGGCATCTTCTTCTAGGGCAGCATTCACCATTCATAATAACTCTAATAAAATACTTGGAAATAAAGGATGGGCTATCTTCTTTTCTCAAAGTCCAAGAAAAATAACAAATCATTCTGACTCACAGGCAAATATCAATCAAATTAATGGAGATTGGTTTTCAATAACACCCAATGAATCTTTTTCTCTATCTCCTGGCAGTCAAGTTACCATACAATATGATCTTTCAAGTTATTTGATAAAAGAAACAGATGCTCCTTTGTATCCATATCTAGTTTTNTATGATCAAGATGGCAATGAAAAAGACGTCAGTAGAATAATAGATTATTCCATTTTACCATTTGATAAGCCAGAAAAAATTAATAGAGGAAAAAATGATGTAGTGCCAATTCCTTCTNCTGAAAATCGTTATCAATCAAATGAGNACCTTTCATTATTAGATGAAAATGATATTCATAAAATTATACCTACACCAGTNACAATTGACTCTAGAAAAGGTACTTTATTAATAAGTGATGCCTTACAAATTTATTATAGTGAAGATCTTAAATCTGAAGCAAAATATCTTAGAGATAAACTTAAAAAATTTACTGGAAAAAAGTTTTCTATGTTGCAAAAGGCATATAAAGGTGGCAAAGCAATAGTGTTGAGAACGAACCCAATTTCAGTTAATAAAATTTCATCAGAAGCATATATATTAGAAATTTCTTCTGATAATGGTCTGATGATAACTGGATCAGATCCGGCAGGAGTNTTTTATGGAATACAAAGCTTTATTGCTTTGTTACCTGTTAATATTTTTCAATCACCCCAGTCAAGCATAGAANTATCTANTATTTATATTGAAGATTCTCCTCGATTCTCTTANCGTGGTCAACATTTAGATGTAAGTAGAAATTTCTTTTCTAAGAATGCAGTTTTTAAGCTTATTGATATTATGTCTTTTTATAAACTAAACCATTTNCAATTATATTTGTCAGAGGACGAAGGATGGCGTATTGAGATTAAGGAATTACCGGAATTAACTAAAGTAGGCGGTCAACGTCAACATACATCAAAGGATTCTCCTGCCCTTCATCCATCCTATGGAAGTGGGCCATTTGCCTATGAAGCAAATACATTTGGTAGCGGATTTTATTCAAGAAAGGATTTCATAGAAATACTTCAATATGCAGCAAAAAGACATATTACAGTAATCCCTACGATTAATTTTCCTGGACATGCAAGAGCGGCAATTAAATCTATGGAAGCCAGGTATAAATTTTACATGTCAAAAGGACAGGAAAAATTAGCTAATGAGTTTCGTTTAATTGACCCGAATGAAAAGTCAATATATTATTCTGCACAAGGTTATAATGATAATGTTGTAAATGTAGCGAGAGAATCTGTATATAAATTTTATAGTACTGTTATAAAAAGTATTAGTGACTTATATATTGAAGCGGATGTGCCATTTACTTTTTTTCATACCGGAGGAGATGAGGTTCCTCAGGGATCCTGGTCAGATTCCCCAATGGTTAATGAATACTTAGGGTCTATGGATAAAAAGATACATCCAATGGACCTTCAAGTAAATTTTTTCCGCAGAGCTGTGAATATGTTAGAAGATTACAATGTAAAAGTTGGCGGCTGGGAAGAAGTTGTATTGCAAAGGATGGAGAATAGAGATGCGGGGGGGACTGAGATAAATACTGAATTTGTAAATAAAAAAGTGATTCCTTATTTCTGGATTAATGCTTGGGGACAAGAAGATTTAGCTTATCGTTTAGCAAATAAAGGCTATGAAGTAGTATTATGCAATGTTACAGATTTTTATTTTGATCTTGCTTATGATAAAGACCCAAAAGAACCAGGTCTATATTGGGGTGGTTTTAACAATACCAAAGATGCTTTTGAAACAGCCCCATTTGATTTATTTAAGACAACTACAACAACCCCTAGCGGGCAACCAATTGATGTTGATAAAACTTTTAAAGATAGAGAGCGTTTAAAAGATAAAAATAAAAAGAATATTATTGGATTACAGGCACAGCTATGGAGTGAGACTATTAAAGGTGATGGGATGTTAGAATATTTTTATTTACCTAAGATCATTGGATTTTCTGAGACAGCCTGGAAAGAACGAAAATGGGAAACAATCGATGATAGGCAAATGAGAGAAAAAGAAATATTAAAATCATGGAATGTTTTTGCTAATACGATTGCAAGAAAAGATCTCCCAAGGCTTTATTCAATGTTTGGTGGGTTCAATTATAGAATTCCTTCACCTGGGGCAGTAATAGAGAATGGGCTTTTAAAAGCAAATACAGAATTCCCTGGACTTGAAATTCGTTATACTTTAGATGGTGCTGACCCTACAGTAAAGTCAACTTTGTATGAAAAGCCATTTAAGGCTACACAAAACGTTAAATTGCGTTCTTTTGATTCTGCAGGGAATAGTAGTTTAATATCCTTAGTTAAATATAAATAAAATTATCGTATTGTTGGTTGATAGCATCGAATAAATTCATCAGGCATTCGTTCTGGTTTTCCATTATCAATATTTAACGATACCCAATCTGTTTCTGCTCGCAAAGTTGTTTTTTGATCATTAGTACGAATGATTTGATATTTTCGTATACTTTGAAATCGATTATCATTTGTAGCAATCCAGGTACCAATAATTAAGTCATCATTTAAAAAAGTTGCAGACATATAATTTATTTCATGTCTCTTTGCCACCATAGCTACACCTATAGATAAATAATCATTAACTGATAGGCCTAAGCTTTCAGAATGTCCGTAGGCTGCTTTCATCATCCAATCAAGATATACTTGATTGTTTGTATGGCCTAATTGATCAATATCATTATCAGAAACTTTTACCGAAACTGTGAATGGGTTAGGGTAATCCCAATCGAGCTGATAAATCTTTTCCACTACAGGTTTCATATGAAATTAATACCTATTGAAGCTAAAATTTTCTTCGATAATCAATTTTCATTGATAATTCACCAGTATCAACATCTTTACTTAATTTAAACTTGCCTCTAGAAAGAGCTTCAATATTATAGAACATACCATCTTTATGTGCAAATTCCCTTTCTAAGGTTGTCCAAAGGATAATTACTAAAGATTTATGTATTTGCTTTCCATAAAAGATTTCAATTTCATCTGTAAATAGTTTTTCTGTCAGCACCGTTTTAACAACGTAGTGTTTTATAGTGTTAAAAAAATTCTTTTTATCTAAAGCAATATTAATCCACTCATCTCTGCTTTTAACAAATGAATCTGTTTGCATTCGAAGTCGTTCATCCACGCTGGGTTCATAATCAGGGTCTTCTAAATGCCGTATCAATAAATTTCTATCCATAACAGATGTCCATTCTTTCCTGATTTCATTAATATGATCTTTTGCTTTTTCTTTCCAGGATTGGACTTGAGATATAATAAACATTTCATCTAATCCGCTTGAGCTGAAATAATCTGTTTTGCATTGATAATAAAAATCCATGTTATTAAACATCCACCAGTCTCCCAAACGATCGCGATTAGCGCTACGTAATGCGACCATAATAGCTTCAGCCCAAATATCTAATTCAACAATCCGTTTTACTTTACCAAAAATTGTATCATTATGTGCATTTTGAATATCTTCAGTTGCGATATTCTTTTCATTTTTCAATGCTGATATCATTTGATCAAATATTTTTTGATCCTTAGCAATTTCCTGTACCCATGAAATAATACCATCAAAACCCATCTTTTTAAATTCGTCAGTGTTTATTTCAAATGCGATTTCGTTATCTAGATCTTGTGGCTCTTTATCTTCTGATTTATGGATATAATCATTTGAATCATAAATTAGATTCCCGTCTTTATCTTTCATTTGGAAATCAAGAGGCATTGGTAATAATTAAATTAGATAATTGTATAAATATCATCTTTTACAATATGGAATCTAAGTTAATTAAAAATAAAATTGTTTTGTGAAAAGCTGATAAGTTAAAAACTAAAAGCTCTATGCTAAATGTGTGTGGGCCCTCAGGGACTCGAACCCCGGACCAACGGATTATGAGTCCGCTGCTCTAACCAACTGAGCTAAGGGCCCAATAATGGGTGCGAAA
>NZXJ01000013.1 GCA_002701945.1 Fidelibacterota bacterium | reverse complement strand
TTCTCCGAAGAACATAGTATGTTAATAGAAATGATTTCAGATTTTGCAAAATCTGAAATCATTTCTATTAACATACTATGTTCTTCGGAGAAGAAAAGTTTATCCATATATCAAGTTTAAATATTGTAGTGTTATAATATATGTATGAATACTTACCACCTTATGGCAGTTGAAGCCCAAGTAAACCCTGCGCCAAATGCAGCTAAAATAATGATATCATCAGATGAAAATAATCCTTTATTTCTTGCTTCACACATTGCAATTGGAATAGATGCTGCAGTTGTGTTGCCATAGTGCTTTATATTACTAAAGACTTTATCCATTCCAACACCCATACGTTTGGCAACTGCTTCGCTGATACGATGGTTAGCTTGGTGAGGTATAATTTGAGCTATATCTTCTATTGATAATTTATTTGCATCCAAAGCTTCATTTATTACTTCTGGAAATCTTTTAACTGCATTCTTAAAAACTTGTCTACCATTCATATAAGGAAGATGCTTTCCTTGATCTAAAATTTCTTTTGTTAATCGAGGATTATTTGAAGTCCCTGGCGCTTCACACCATAAGTCCTTTAAATATTTACCATCTGAATGTAGGTGAGTAGATAAAATTCCTTTATTACTATCCGTTGCTTGTAAAACAGCAGCCCCAGCTCCATCAGCAAAAAGTACAGAAATATTCCTTCCTTCATCTGAAATATCCAATGCAGTAGATTGAACTTCAGCTCCTACAACTAAAATGGTTTTATACTGTTCTGTTCGAATAAATTGATCTCCAATAGAAAGAGAATAAATAAAAGCTGAGCAAGCAGCTTTAATATCAAATGCTCCAACCATTCTCATACCCAAAGCATGTTGTATTTGATTGCTTATACCTGGGAAAAAATAATCGGATGTGAGTGTAGCGCATATTACTAAATCAATTTCACTAGCATCAATTTCAGCATCTTTCATTGCATTTTTAGCAGCTTCAATTGCTAAAATAGATGCATTGCTTTCTTTATCAACCCAATGTCTTTGAGTAATACCAGATCTTTCTTTAATCCACTCATCGGTAGTATCCATAATCTTTTCTAAATCTTGATTTGTTACCACTCTTTCAGGGACATTAAACCCTATTCCTGTAATTTGTGCATTTTTCATAACTTTTTTGGCAGGTTTAATATGAGTTTTCTATTATTTTTCTACAAGCAATTTATATATTTAAAAATAATATAAATTAATGATAGCCTGAGAAAATCTATAAGCCGAGTTTTGTCTCCTTTAATACATCAAAGGTCAGTGATCATTCCTCTGGGATAAATGTTGCCATTTACCTCAAGCGATCTACCCGCTTCTCATAAAGATACGAACAATATCTGGAAGCTTATTCGATCTTGCACCAAGTGGGGTTTACAAGCTCTCTTAGTTTACCAAGAGACTGGTGGTCTCTTACACCACCCTTTCAGCCTTGCTTGAAACTTGCCGAAGCAAATCCATCAGCGGTTTACTTTCTGCTGCACTTTCCATATCAATAAAGATTCCTCCCGTTAGGAGGCACTCTGTTCTGTGGTGCTCGGACTTTCCTCTCTGAATTACAGAGTAATCACTCAATTATCTCAGACTATCAAAAAGCTGAGGAGATTAAAAGTGTTAAACAAAAAAACCAAGTAAGAAATTTTAATATTATTTCTTAAATAAATAAATGAAACGGCTACAAATATCACAAGTATAATAATTATCTTTATCACGAATATCTGTGACATCTTGAGGGGGGACAACAAATCCACATCCACCACAGGCGCTTCCTTCTAGCTTAACCACAGCAAGACCATCTCTTGCTGTACTAACACGATCATATCTACTTAAAATAGATTCATCAATATAACCTAATTTTTCTTGACGGGTTTTTTCCAATGCAGATTTACTTTCTGCTGACTCAGACATTAATTCTTCAAGCTTTACTCTTCGTGAAGATAAATCTTTACTTAGGGATTCAAGATTTTCTTCTTTTTCTTCAAGATCTTTACTTAATGATTCTTTTTCTTCTTCGTCTTCAAGATCTGCTGTCTCAACTTCATCTAATTCAACTTTTAAATATTCAATCTCTTGGGTTAAAGCATCATACTGTTTATTTGATGTGACTAATGATAATTGATCTTTTAGTTTATCAATCTTTTGTTTTAAATCAGCCATCTTATGTTCTGCTTTATTTAAAGATAATTCTATTTCTTTAAGACGACTTTTTCCTGTTTCTACATCATTAATTAATTCTTCTTCCTCAGAGCGTAATTTGTCAACCTTCTTAGGTAAATCTCCTAAAAGCTCATTTATATCTCTTAATTGTGTATCAACATTCTGAAGTTCTACTAAAGGTAACATTTTACTCATTTAAAATTTTTCTCCATAAAAAAAATGCACCTGATCAGGTGCATTTACATTATTGTTTTTTATGCCTTTTAATCTTAAAAAAGTTTTCGGCATTCTATTCATGCGAAAATAAATCGGTTTTTAGGACTAAATTGGTACATTTCGGGCCTGAATATACATTAAATTCCTTAAGAATTATGAATATTAAAGATAAAAAAATACTATACATTATATTTTTATCTTCATTTCTATCTGCGCAGGTAAATCACATTGAGTTACCTATGGATATTAGTGAAACTACCTTCAATGAATCTATTCCCAAGCCTATTGATGTATTTAGTCATCATTTAGGAGCACAGCACACACGAACAGATCAAATAGTCGAATACTTTTATGCTGTTGCAAAGAATAGTAATAGAGTTGTAGTAAAAAATCATGGGTCTACTCACGAAGGACGCAAACTAATTCATGCAGTAATCACCAGTGCGGAAAATCAAAAAAAATTAGATGAGATACTAAAGAATAATAGAAATCTATGCTTAAACCCAGGTAAAATTTCTAATAAGGATCTTAAGAAAATGCCTGTGGTTGCATACTTTGGATATTCCGTACACGGTGATGAGGCAAGCGGTAGTGAAGCTGCTATGTTATTATTATATCATCTAAGTGCAGGATCAAGCATTGGAATAAGAAATTATTTAAATAATGTTATATTAATTATAGATCCTATTCTAAATCCAGATGGTAGAGATAGATTTGTTAATTGGGTAAATGGAAATAGAGGATATATACCTACCAATGATATAAATGATAGGGAACATAATCAACCTTGGCCCAGGGGGAGAACAAACCATTACTTATTTGATTTAAACCGTGATTGGCTTCCTGCAACACAACCTGAATCACAAGCGCGCCTTGATTTATACTATAAATGGCGGCCTCAAGTTGTAGTCGATTTTCATGAAATGGGAAGAAATAGGACCTATTTCTTTCAGCCTGGCATTCCCAGCAGAAATAATCCTAATACACCAAAAAATGTTTTTTATTTAACTAATCTACTTGCTGAGTACCACGCAGAAGCTTTGAACAATATAGGATCATTATATTATTCAAAGGAAAGTTTTGATGATTTTTATTATGGTAAAGGCTCCACCTTCCCTGATATCAATGGTTCGGTTGGTATTTTATTTGAACAAGCATCATCAAGAGCCTTAAAAACGACTACTACTAGTGGTGAATTAAATTACGCTTTTACAATTAAAAATCATTTTAATGCATCGTTAGGCACCTTAGAAGGCCTATGGAAAATGAAAGATAAATTTTTAACTCATCAACGAAACTTTTACCGTGATGCATCTAAAGCTTCAATCCAGTTTTCTACAAAGGCCTACCTCATTAATACTGAATACAAAAAAACAAATGTGCGGTTATTAGTTGATAATCTTATTAGACATCAAGTTAAAGTGTATTCGCTAAAAAAACCTTATGCCTCAAATAATTTAAAATTTGATCCAGGTAAAGCAGTCCTTGTTCCTGTAGATCAACCACAATCTCGATTAATTAAATCTATAATGGAACAGGTTACAGATTTCAATGATTCATTATTTTATGATGTCTCTTCCTGGTCTTTGCCTTTGTCTGCAGGAGTTGAATATATTGAATTAAAGCAGAATCCAAGTGCCATTATAGGAAATGAATTACCTGATAACTTTTTTACTTCTGGCAAGAAAATAGGTGGTCGTGCAACATATGCATATATTATGGAATGGGGAGATTANTTTTCCCCTAGAGCATTATACAAAATATTAGATCGCGGCATTACTCCACTAATGGCAATGAAACCCTTTTCNATTACTATTAATGGGAAAAAAGAGGAGTTTAAAAGAGGTTCAATTATTNTNCCAATAGTACAAAGAGATAGTAACTCAAATATCTCAAAGGATGATGTNCATGATGTTCTACGTAATATTGCTACGGAGGACTTCATTAATATTTATGCTGTGAATACTGGTCTTTCAAANGATGGTCCTGATTTAGGNGGTTTGCATGCTGTAATCAATTTACCAAAAGTAGCTCTATTGGCTGGAAAAGGTTCAAATGCATATAGTGTTGGACAAGTTTGGCACTTGCTAAATGAAAGAATGCATATACCAATATCATTAATCAATTCNGATAACATAAATAGAACTCTTTTGGATGATTATAATGTTTTAATAATGACAGATGGAAGTTTCAACCAAATTGACTCTAGCAATGTTAAATCTATAAAGTCTTGGGTAAAGAGAGGCGGCTGTTTTATATCAACAGGTAGTGGATCCAAATGGATAGTAGACAATAATATAATTAGTGAAACAGTCAAAGAATCCAATAAAGACACTTTAGATATAGCATATGAAAATATTCAAGCAAAAAAAGGGGCNCAGCGTATTGGAGGGTCAATCTTTCAAATAATTTTAGATAATACACATCCCATAGCTTTTGGATATCAATCGGACCTCCCTATATTTAGAAATAATGAAACATTTTATGAATTATCTACTGCNGATGCAGCAAACGTAGGGCGTTACTCAGCAGACCCTCTTATAAGTGGGTATATATCTGATGAAATGAATGAAAAAATTAAAAATTCAGCATCAATAATTGCTCGAAATATGGGTAATGGAAGCGTAATACTCTTTGCAGATAATCCACACTTTAGAGCTTTCTGGTATGGGACTGANGGGTTATTNCTAAATGCTGTATTCTTTGGTAATGCATTTTAGTATTTATAAAAAAGAATCTACAGCTCTATAAGCATCTATCACGGCTAATTCTCCAGATTTTCCTGATTTAGAGTTCCCATGCTCCATTCCTAGTACCCCTTTATATTTTTTTTCATAAATGTGCTTAAAAATATTCTTATAATTTATTTCTCCTGTGGTTGGTTCTTTTCTTCCTGGATTATCTCCAATTTGAAAGTAAGCTATTTCCTTCCATGCTTTATCAATATTTGGAATAAGGTTCCCTTCCGATATCTGTTGATGATAAATATCAAATAAAATTTTGCATGACGGACTGTTAACTGCTCGACATATTTCATATGCTTGTGGAATTTCACGTAAAAATTGTCCCGCATGGTTTTTCCACCAATTTAAAGGTTCTAACACCATAACTAAACCGTGAGGTTCCAAGACATCACTTGCCCTTCTTAAAGCTTCTATAACATTTGCAGTTTGATACGCCATTTCTTTTCCCAAATCAATATACCCTGGGACTACGGTCATCCATTTAGCATTTACACGTTTTGCAACCTCTATTGAGTCTTTAATGTCATTTACAAATTGATCCTGATATTCTTTATCACCACTTGTTAGATTTGGAAAGTCCCAATGAATTTTATGAGCAACAAAAACACCCATTGTCATTTCTAGTTTGTTCATTATTTTTGCAATACGTTTTTGATCTGTAATAGAGCGCTCTTTCATCCCGTTATCTTCAAAGGAGCGGAATCCCATATCATACATAAATTGTATTTGATCTACTAAATCATTACCGCTATGATTAGTAAACATTCCAAAATGCGGAGCATAAAGAAGATTAAATGGATCTTTTTTTATATTTGAATTTTTAATGGATGAACCATAAATAATTCCACCAATAGTCGGAATAGCTGAAGCTAACAGACCAGTTTTAATAAATTTCCTTCTTTTCATTAATCAATCCTTTCTTATTAAATAAATTTTGTTACGCCAGGAATTGGAATTGGATAACTACCATTTTTATCAGGTATTACTGGGGCAGTATCCTCAAATGATGTCAAATTATTAGGCACAATATCTAAGTTGGATAATAAAGCATCTTCCATAGAAATTACTTTTCCTGAATAAGTAGCCATTCGTCCCATTATAGCAGTAAGAGTACTATTTACTCCTCTATTAAAATCTTTAAATAAATACTCACCTTTTTTTATTGCTGAAAAAAGTTCATTATGTTCCTGCTGGTATGGGTTTACATCATTTTCTCCTTCATGAAAGTATAATTTTCTTCCACGATGNGANTGGATTAAACCATAATTTGCACTATGTACATGNACCTTTCCNTGNGANCCTTGAAAAACTTCATCTACNCGATTCATGCATCCTGGCTGATGACGACATTGNCTAGAAATTACTTGTCCNTTTGGATANGTAAATTCCACAAAATGATGGTCAAATATNTGACCATGGTCTTTTCCATTTCTTATTTGTCTNCCNCCNATTCCNTGGGCGGAAATNGGNGTNGNTCCAATAAACCAATTAGCAACATCTATATTATGAATATGCTGTTCAACAATATGATCGCCGCATAACCAATTAAAATAATACCAATTACGCATCTGGTATTCTAATTCAGTTTGCTGTGGCTCCCGTGGCCTCACCCAAACACCTGCGCCATTCCAATACACTTGACCAGAAATAATTCTTCCAATAGATCCTCTATCAATTAGTTTTTTTACTTTCTGATACGAACGTTGATAGTGTCTTTGCAAGCCAACCACTACATTGAGCTTGTTTTTAACTGCAAGTTTTCCAGCCTCTATCACTTTTTTTATTCCAACAATATCTGTTGCTACAGGTTTTTCCATGAACACGTGTTTATTATGTTTTATTGCATATGAAAAATGTTGAGGACGGAAACCAGGAGGAGTAGCTAAAATAACAACATCAGAAATATCTATCGCTTTTTTAAATCCATTAAATCCTATAAATATTGTTTCTTTCCTTACAATTAACTGTTCCGATTCTCCATATTTTTCGATAAGCGCTTGCATACACTTTTCTGCCTGATCTTCAAAAACATCTGCTATCGCTACTAATCTGACATCTTGATCTGCTGCAATTGCCTGTATGGCAGCACCAGTTCCTCTTCCTCCACAGCCAACAAGTGCAACTTTTATCTCGCCATCCCATGGCGTATGTTTTTTGGTGGTTGCATTTAATTTATTGAAAATGATTCCTGCAGCTGCAATTTTAGCTGAGTTACCTAAAAAAGTTCTTCTGTTTATTTTATGTTGTTTTTTCATAATTAATATTCCTTGATAGGTTTTATCCAATATTTTTCTAAATCATTTTTATTGGGTATAATTCTAGGTCTAACAATTCTAAAACCAATATGTATAGCATCTGTATGCCACCACAAACTTTTAGGAGACTGCGGGTCTCTTCTTTTCCATAATTCTTTTGAATATCCTCTTGCCGCTGAACGCAATCTAGCTGGACCATCTTTAAATGATCCACCTCTAACTACTCGAGGATATAATTTTTCACCAAATTGTACTGGGTTAACTTGTTCATTATCAGTATTAGAATATCCTTGAGGATTATAATGATCTATTACCCACTCTGCAGCATTGCCATGCATATCATAAATTCCTAACGCATTTGGTTTTTTTAATCCTCCTTTATGTAATTTTCCTTCACTATTATTTTTATACCACGCAAAGCTCTTAATTGATTTACTTGCTTTTCCAAATGAATAAGCTTTTTCCGATCCTGCGCGGCATGCATATTCCCATTCTGCTTCAGTTGGTAATCTATAATAATGTCCCGTTTTTGCTGTTAACCATTTGCAAAATTGTGAAGCAGCATATTGTGTAATATTTATAACAGGATACCCGGGTTGATTATAATTAACATATGGCATTGTTGCTCCAGAAATAGCATCAATATCAATTATATAACTTTGATTATTTGCTAATATAGAATCTTGATTTCTAAGTAAAAATGTTTCGTACAAATCCCATGAAATTTCTAATGTACTTATCCAGTAATCACTTAAAATTACTGTATGGATTGGTCCTTCATCTGNTCTTCTTCTNCTTTCAGATTCAGGGCTTCCCATTTTGAATTTACTCCCATCTACAGGATTCATAGTAAAGCTNAAATCTGTGCCGATTAATGATTCATCATATTTTACAAATTCTGACCTATCAAAAGTCTCTATTTGACTAAATAAGATGGAAATAAAAATCAGTAACAGAAATTTATNCACATTTATAATTAAAATAACTTCGGAATAAGCATCCCTGTTTTCTTTTTATACTCTTTCCATTCAGGATATCTTGACATGGATGCTTCTTTACGTAAGATATTAANCAAAAAGACACCAATCCACACCCANGCTAAAATTGCCCANGGAATCCAATGCTGAACGATCATCGCATAGGCTGAGTAAAGCATAATTTCTCCAAGATAATTAGGATGTCTAATATATTTAAATAGACCTTCCTTAATAAGACCTTGATGATATTTTAATGTGTAATATTTTTGGCAATCAGCTACCATCATAATTACTACACCTAAAGTGTGTATACTGATTGCTAGAGATAATAAAGAAACGCTTGCTATTTTTTGTTCTGAGCCCAGCACATCTGAGATTAATAGAAATGGGAAAACCCAATACAGTGCCAGTACTAATAAAAATGCCATCAGACCACCACCTATAGTAACCTTCTTTTCCCATGCTTTATCAGGAAATGCAAAATGTTTCAAGATCCAGCAAAATCCATACATTCCATGCAATGCTAGGTACACGTTTGCAGCAATAGAAAAATTATTATAATAATTCATTAATAATAAAACATAGAAAAATGTACCTGTTTTTTGAAAATTAATAACCCATGCCAATTTTAATATTTTTGGCCCACCAAGAAATCTTTCAGTCAAATAACTGGTAAATCGAGCCCAATGAGACCATAACGGTACAAAAGATGGCTTGTTATTCATAATTCCCTCCTTAACATTGAATTACAATTGTAATAATTTATAAAAATATTGTGAATCTATCAGTTGAGATCCTCATCAGAAAAAGAATTGCTTGGATGTACCATAGGAACAAAACGAACAGGTATAATGGTTTTTTCATTTACGTTTGAATCAGATGTTTTTGAAATTACTTTTAATTCTTGCCAATATTTACCAACCGGAATCACTAGTTTTCCTCCAATTTTTAACTGTTCAATGAGAGCTTCTGGAATTTTATCTGGCGCTGCAGTTACGATTATACAATCAAATGGTGCTTCACTTGGCCATCCATTATATCCATCTCCCCATCGAGCATAAACATTATTAATCTGCAACTCTTCTAATATATTTATTGCTCGTATTGCTAGAGGTTTAACTATTTCAATTGTAAATACTTTATTAGATAATGATGATAATATAGCTGATTGATATCCAGAGCCAGTACCTATCTCAAGAACTTTTTCTTTACCAGACAAACTCAATAGCTCTGTCATAAGAGCTACAATGTAAGGTTGTGAAATTGTTTGACCTTCTCCTATAGGTAAAGGTCTATCATCATATGCATAATCAACCATATCCTTAGGTACAAATTTGTGTCTGGGGGTATTACTGATTACATCTAGAACTTTTGGGTCAACTACACCACGATCTTTAATCTGTTTATCTACCATCATTTTTGCAGCAATTTTCCAATCGGAAGGAAAATTGTTTTTGTCGTTCTGTTGTGCATGTACAAATAAAGATAAAACTAATATTATAAATAATGGTATTAAAAATTTTACCTTCATACAATAAAAAACTATTATTTAATTACAGAATTTATTTCCTCTATGAAACTATCCTGTAGTTTTTGCATTCCTTCTATCCACCCTTCATAATCCGCAGCTTTAAATTGAATGTATTCTCTAACTTGTTTATGGGGAGTAACGAGGAACTGATCACTTTCTATTGCTTTTAATGTGTCATTTGCAACGACATCAGGTTCTATCATGCCATCAATTCCTGCAACCCCCGCTCCTTGTGCTGTCATTGCTGTTCGCACTGCTTGCGGACATATACATGATACACCTATTCCCCTTTTACCATATGTAATCTTTAACCATTCAGCTAAGCTTACAACTGCATGCTTTGTTACAGAGTATGTAACGGAGCCTATTTGAGATAACAACCCTGCTGCAGAAGCAGTAAAAACTAGATGTCCCGATCCCCGATCTAACATGCTTGGTAACACGTGTCGTACACCATATATATGCGACATAAGATTAGTATCGATCATTCTTTTCCAATGATCATTATCTAGAGATAAAAAATCTTCATGCGCTCCGATACCAACATTTGAACAATATATATCAATCTTATCGCTCGGTGTATTTATCATTCTTACTACATCTTGTTCATTAGAAACATCTGCAGTAATGGCAATTCCTTTAACATTCTCTGCGACATCACTTAATCCTGCCTTATTAATATCAGATACAAAAATGTTATTTGCCTTTGCATTGTAAAAAGCATTTGCAAGCGCTTCGCCAATTCCGCTTGCAGCTCCTGTTATAATAACATTTGAATTTTTTATTTGAATGGCGACCTTTAAACGATGTGGTTTATTAGATTATTTAAATTATATCAATCGTCATCTAATCTTTTATTAGATTGATAATTCATTGTTTTTAATGCAACGCTTTTAAAACCAACTTCTGATCCATAATCACCAACCTTTAATCTTTCCAAGTTTGATTTAAATGGAAATCCTTTTGACCAAGTTCTTGAATAACCTCTTTCCTCAGAGATAAACGCTTCATCCTGAACTTCTATACGATATTTGAATTGTGGATCATATGCTATAAGAGCTATTCTATCTTCCACTTTTGAATTATCATACCGATAGGAGCCACGATGCTTACCTAAATCGACTTCCCAAATTAAATACCCTTCTTCATACAGCTTCATACTAATAGGCAATGGTGCTCCTGTAATCTCGGAACGGTTGAAGTCATCATCTTTGAATAAACATGAGGTTATTTCAACAGAGTACATTTGTTTTCGCTGTAATATTTGATCACAAGAAAAGAAAGATAGACAAATTATAATTGGAAAGATTTTTCTCATTCTAAAATAAACTTTGAAGTTTCATTGCAACGCTCATATCACCAGATACTTGAATTTGACCACCCATAAAAGCAGCCATTGGGTTTAATTCTCCTTTCAACATGGACTCAAAATCATCAATAGAAATATCAATAGTGCATTGCGCTTCAGAGTCATCAGTTGAAACTGCATTAGAATCTCCCGTACCATCAATTACAATCTGGGAATCACCGAAATTGAATTTTATACTTGCGCCTAGTGGGCTGGAGCTGCCGGCCATTTCGGTTACTTTTGCAATCGTATTTTCTAAACTCATCAGAATTATTCTCCTATATGTTATTGCAAAAAGTATGATAGAATTCGGTAACTATTAATATAAATTTTANAGTGTANAATAATTAATTNTTANAAANGGANATAAACAATGAANAAATTAATTTTATCTACATTTTTATTAATGACTATGATGGTAGTTAGTTGTGAAGATGATGAATCTGCTGTTGAAGCTCCAACCGCAAGGTTTAATTACACCGTGGATGCAGATAATGGATTACTTGTTAATTTTACAAATGCATCATTAAATGCAGATACATATAGTTGGGATTTTGGCGATGGAGAATCATCAACTGAAACAAGTCCAAGCCATACGTATGCTGCTGATGGCACATATGATGTAACGTTAACTGCAACAAATTCTGGTGGTTCAAATTCTGTTACAAACCAACTAGAACTTACAAGCGTATTAACACTGGCTGATCTCAATGATACTTGGAAAGTAGCTCCAGAAGCTGGTGCATTAGCTGTAGGCCCAACTCAGGGAGATGGAAGTTGGTGGTCATTATCCGAAGCTGACGTTACAACAAGAGCTTGTTTCATAGATGATAAATATACTTTGAACGCCGATGGCTCATTCTCTATTGAAATGGATGGTGAAACATGGTTGGAGCCTTGGCAAGCTGATGCTGAAATATGTGGCGCACCTGTTGCACCTCATGATGGATCTGGATCGTATACTTATGATGCAACGGCAACAACACTAACCTTATCTGGTGAAGGTGCCTTT
>NZXJ01000012.1 GCA_002701945.1 Fidelibacterota bacterium | reverse complement strand
CGGTTTTGTCATGTGCTTAATCATAGGGCTCTTAATGGATTTAGGCCTACCAAATATAGTTATAATATTTGGTGCTTTATCTGCAATGATAATTGAAATAATCCCAGTTTCAATTGATGATAATTTAAGAATACCTTTATTCTCTGGAACAATTATGTATACTATAAGTTTCTTCTTGGTATGACGTTTTTATCACCATCTATTCTATGGGCATTGTTTGCTGTTTCAATACCTATAATAATACACTTAATTAGTCTAAGACAGACAAGGTATGAAGAGTTTAGTTCGTTAAGATTTATAAAGTTTTTAGAGCATAAAACCATTAGAAGCTTAAAAATAAATCAATGGTTACTTATATTTTTGAGAACTATTGCTATTTTATGTTTAATACTAATTTTTTCAAGACCATTAATAAAAGGTGACTCTTTTAATTATTTTGTAGGAGATATTGAATCTAGAGCAATTGTGATAATTGATAACTCTGCAAGTATGAATGTAAATATAAATGATTATTCCTTACTCGATAGGGTGAAATCATCTATACCAGAGCTATTAAATGTTTTAGAAGGTCAGAGTACACTAGAGATTTATCAGACTAATCCACCGCAAAAGTTATACGATGGTTCTTATTTAAACACTTCAAAGATTATTTCAAAAATAGAAGGTATATCCCAAACAAACTTATCTGATAATCTTTGGGAGTTTACTGATTCATTAATTTCCAATATTAAGGCTTCAGAACCTAATTTAGAATGCTATATATTTAGTGATTTCCAAACAACTCCTAAAATTCATAATGATAGTCTTCTTAATTTCAAAAACTGGAAGTTTTATTGCATTGATCAGCCAAACGTGAACAATAATATATCTATTACTAGTGTAGATATATTAAGTGAAATTAAGCTACCAAATCATCTAATTAAATTAAATACTAATCTTGGAAATAATGGTGTATCAGAAGTTAAAAATATTCCTATCGAGCTATTCTTAAATAATGACCGTGTTGGCCAAGTAGTAAGTAAGTTTAACCCGGATAAGTATAAAGACTTTATGTTTCAAGTTTTTCCAGGTCAGACCGGAATTATAAATGGTAAAATAGTTATTCCAGATGATGATTTTTCATTAGATAATTATCGAAATTTTGATTTAGTTATTCCGAGTCAAATAACAATTAAAATCATAGGCAATTCAGAAGAAGAATTATTACTTCTAGATCTAGCTTTAAATGCCATAACAGGAAATACAGGATTACTTAAAGTTGATAAACAATTATCTTCAAAAATTGATAGAATATTTTTAAATGATATCGATATAATATTAATTCATGATGCTCCAATACTAAGTTCTAAGGCTATAGAGGATTTACAAAGATTTCTTATGAGAGGAGGAGGGCTAATATGGTTTACAGGAAATGAATTAGAACAAGCTGAATCATTATTATGGCCTTCTCTACTACGACTTCCAGAATTAATTCAAAATGTTACATTAGAAGGGGAATCTTTCTTTTCAACTACAATTGTAGAAAAAACTAATTCAATATTTAATGATTTTGATATGAAAAAAATTGAAGACGAATTGCCGCAAGTATATTCTTATAATGAGGTTCGAATAAAATCTAATCATGTACCTCTTTTAAAATTAAATAATGGCCATCCGCTCTTAATACAATCTAATTCATTTGGTAGCACTACATTTACTTTCACTTCTAAATTAAATCTTAGATGGAATGATTTTACTGTTAAGGGGTTGTTAGTACCTATTTTACATCGAATGCTCATTTTACTTGCAACGAAAGAATTCAATTCAAAATCTATTATAGTTGGTAGTAAAAAAATTATTGATATAAGAGGACAAAATATAAATGATGATTGGACTGTAATTACTCCTAATGATAATGAAATTAAAATAATCCCAGATTACACCAATGAAAAATTATATATTCATAATACGAACCAATTGGGTTCATATAAAGTTTACATTAATAGAGAGCATTTTTCATCTTTTTCAACAATTCTTTCCTCAGATGAATTACCAATAAAAAAGAATGAAGTAATTTCTGTATTAAATAATAAATCTTTAAAAAATGTCAAAATTATTGAATCAAATAACAATTTTAGTAACGTATTAAAAGATATTAGATATGGAAAGTCGATTTGGAGGGTTTTATTAATAATTGCTTTAATTTGTTTAATATTAGAATCAATACTAGGAATTCCAAATAAAGATAGACTCAAAACTGATTTAGAGTAATTATTGAATAATAATATTCTTAATAATGAAAGGGCATTACTTATTGGTGTCCAAAGGGATGGCCAAGATTCAAACATATTAAAAGAACATCTTGCTGAGCTAAAACTTTTAGCTGAAACTGCGGGTGCAGAAGTAGTTGATGAAATTTATCAATCCATAAAAAGAATTAACTCTCAGTTTTTCGTAGGAAAAGGAAAAGCTTCACAAATTATTGAACAAGCTAAAGAACTTGAAGTGAAATTAGTAATCTTTGATGATGAACTAACACCAAGTCAGGTTAAAAATTTCTTAAAATTATCAAAAAAAATAAAAGTAATAGATCGTAGTGGATTAATATTAGATATTTTCAGTAAACATGCAAAAACAAGAGAAGCAAAAACACAAGTAGAATTAGCTCATTTAGAGTATATGTTACCGCGGTTATCAAAGCAGTGGTCTCATTTGGAAAGACAGATGGGTGGTATTGGAACCCGTGCCGGTATGGGTGAATCACAAATTGAGGTTGATAGAAGATTGATTCGTCAACGAATTTCTAAATTAAAAAAAGATCTGATTCAGATTGAAAAAGAGCGAAGAATTCAGAGTAAAAAAAGAATAAGTAAATATAGAGTATCATTGGTTGGATATACAAATGCTGGAAAATCAAGTTTGATGAAATGTTTATCAGGTGAAAATGTTTATATACAAAACCAATTATTTGCGACATTAGATACAACTATAAGAAAAGTTGATCTTGATAGGTATCATTCAATTTTATTAAGTGACACTGTTGGATTTATTAGGAAATTACCACATGATTTAATTGCCAGTTTTCAAAGCACATTATTTGAAGTAGTTGAATCTGATTTAGTTTTAATTATTTTAGATGCTTCCTCAAATCAAATCAAAGAACATATGAATACAATAAATAATGTATTGAATGAATTAGGTGCAGAAGATATAGAAACTTTAGTTGTTTTAAATAAAATAGATTTAGTTGCTAGNTCAAATAGAATTAAATATTTAAGTAGTAATTNTCCTGATGCNGTAATGATTTCTGCAACAAATCATCTGCGAATTAATAAGTTAATTAATAAAATAATAAATATTATGAATGATGATTATGAGATAATAGAAATTAGCTTTCCTTACTCNGANGCTAGACAAATCTCTATGGCGCAAAGNAATGTTGAAGTCTTGGATCGCAATTATAAAGATGATAGGGTTAATCTTAAAATAAAAGGTTCAAAAGAGCGAATAAAACAAATATTAAACGATTCTTAAAAGAGAAGACCTCATAAAACTTATGAGGTCTTCTTCATTAAACTACCTGCTGTGAATGTCTTTTCAGGATCGCTCTATGAACGGTGGTGGCCTCCCACAAATAGCAAACTTCCTTGATTCTTAATTAAGAAAAGGCCTGTTTTTTAAGTGTGGAGCTTAGCCTCCAAGGATTAAATTTGTAGATCCTGAAATAGACGATTCAAAAGCAGGTATGTCAAATAACATAATAGAATTTATTTAACTAATTTCATGAAGGCAATAATGATGGAATTAATTTTAAAAGTGGACAGATTATAATTAAATTTAATTAAATGAAAAAATTACAAAAGAAAATTGCCCTACTCACAGGTGCATCATCAGGAATAGGTGTTATTTTGGCAAATTCACTATCGAATGAAGGTGTTGAAATTATAGGAGTTGCTCGCTCTGAGGATGGTTTAAATAAGACTAAAATGGATATTGAAGCAAAAGGCGGAAAATTTCATAGTCTTTCATTTGATGTTTCGGATATTTCTAATTTATCAAAATTAAAGTCTAAGATTGAAAATCTCGTTGGAGAGATAGATATATTAATAAATAATGCAGGTATTGAAGAGTATAATTATTTTCAAAATTACTCTCTTGAATATATTCAAAAGATAACATCAGTTAACCTCCTTGCTCCAATGGAAATCACACGACAATTTTTACCAGAATTACTTAACAAAAAAGGGCATATAGTAAATATATGTTCCTTAGCTGCAAAGAAAGGTGAAAGCTTTAATGCTACTTATTCTGCAACAAAAGGNGGTTTGTCTTTNTTCACAGATGCATTAAGACAAGAATTACATGGTTCAGGGGTTGGTGTATCTGCACTATACCCAGGATTAGTTAAAGATGTTGGAATGTATTCAGATAGTCAAGTTAAGGCTCCTTTAGTTTTAGGTACTATACCNTCAAAAAAAGTTGCTAAAGCTCTAATAAAGGCAATTAAAAAAAATAAACCTGATGTTATAATTAATTCAGGACCATTAAGACCCTTGTTGGCAATAGATGCTTTATTTCCAAATTTTGGTAATTGGTTTGCAAGAATTACAGGTATTACTTCTTTTTGCAGAAACCGCGCTGAATTAAAGGAATAGATCCAACTATTCTTTTATGAATACAATGTATCGTATTCTATCAGTATTAAAAACANTTTATGGATTGAGTAATTATGAAAATTCAATACCAAAATCTGTTCAAGAAAAAGACGACTTTTATTTAGGTGTAAATAATNAACAAACTCCCTTAAAGATATTTCAACCAAATAATCCAAATGGATCTATATTAATNCTCTATCCTGGAGCATCTGCAAAAGGAGAGAATCATCCAAAACTNGTTACTTTGGCACGTTCTTTNGCTGTAAACGGANTAAAAGTGTTTTTACCTAGAATTCCACATTTAATTGATTTGCGACTATCTGAAGATATTTTATTTTGGACTGTGCATTTCTACAAATGGGTATTTAATAATTTCGGTAAAGAAAATAATCACATTAACTTGGCTGGAATAAGCTTTGGAGGANTTATTGTTCTNAAATCTTGCTTAGATCCTTTTTTATTAAAAAATAAACCAAATTCTGTCCTTGTATTTGGAACATCTTATGATGCAAAAACTAGTATGGAATTNATGTANAGTGGTAAAATAACTTTTAATAAAGAAGAAATTAAAATCAAGCCTGATCCTTGGANTGTAATAGTAATATTACATAATTATTTAAGTCACATTGATGCAGGATACAATACTAAAAAGATAGAAAAAGCATTAAAGTTTTTAATTTATGAGAAATATGAAAAATTTGAGGAAGCAATTAATAATTTAAAAGACCATGAAAAAAATCTGATAGATGATACTATGGATTTAAATAATTCTAATGAGTTAAAAAGAATTATGGATATAATTCTTAATGAATGTTCAGATAAAATTGATTTTTTTTTCTGCTAAGAAATGGTGTTCAAAAATATCTAATAATGTTTTTATTATTCACGGGAAAAATGATTCACTTTCACCATTCACTGAATCAATAAAACTAGATAATAAATTNCAAAATAGTANTTTGCTTATAACCGAACTATTTGAACATAGAGANATATCAAACAAAATTTCCATATTCACTAAATTNAAAGAAATATTTAAGATAGGAAATTTTCTTTCAAACTATTATAAAGAAGCNTTTTCTTTATGAGNANATTTTAATGTATTAATTTGATTGGTATTTGATCTTATATTTCCTAATGTTCCCGTTAATATAATTGTATGACAGTCTATTAATATTTAATTATGTCAGATAAAAAAACCAAAGACANCCGNCCTTCATATACTGAGTTTACCTTGGANATGTTTTCACGTAGTTCNGGNAAAAACCANTCTGAAATAAAACAATTTAATCAATGGCGTNATGATATTATTNAAGCAGANAAATATACTTTTGAGACACCTCATTTNACGCCACAAACTCCAGAAATAAGTGTTCGTAGAATTCATGGTGATGAACATGATTTAGTAAATTTTTCCAGCTACAATTATTTGGGTTATGCAAATCACCCTGATGTTATTGAAGCAGCAAAAGATGCGCTAGATGCTTTTGGCCTCGGAGCTACAGGCAGTCCTCTTCTAAACGGAACTTTTGACATTCATAAAAAATTAGAAAATTCACTTACAAGTTTTTTTGGTCAAGAAGGATATGGAGTTTCTTTATTTTCGTCTGGNTATGGAGCAAATATTGGAGTGGTTTCCAGTTATATTCATAAAGGAGATTATGTAGTNTTGGACCATTCNTCCCATGCTTCATTGATTGATGGTGCAGTCATGTCACAGGGTACTGTAAAATTATTTAGACACAATGATGCTGAATTTCTTGAAAGAATATTAAAGAGAATATCTAAAGAAAATAGAAGAATATTAGTATGTGTTGAGGGTGTATATAGTACGGATGGTGATTATGGGAATTTAAAGGATATTGTTACAGTTTCAAAAAATTATGGTGCNTCAATACTTGTTGATGAAGCTCATTCTTTATTAATTGCNGGTAAAACAGGAAAAGGTGTTGTTGAAGAGTTTGATGTTTTAGCTGATGTAGATCTTCTAATTGGNACATTTAGTAAATCTTTTGGTGGTATAGGTGGATGTGTGTATGCAAAAAATGATTTAATTAATTATATGAATTATTATGCTAGATCACGAATGTTTTCCTGCGCATTAGATCCTGCTGTAACAGGAGGAATAATAAAAGCTCTTGAATTAGCTTCTGGTACTGATGGGGATCAAAAACGTAAAAGAATAATTGATAATGCTGATTATCTAAGATCCTTATTAAAGGATAAAGTTGATATTGGGACATCTCAGTCATGGGTAATACCTATTATTTTTGGAGATGAAAGAAAATCCTTACCACTTGGAGATTATTTAATGAAGAGAGGGTATGATTTTTCAATTATGATGTTTCCTGCAGTTAAGAAAAATAAATCAATAATACGTGCCTTTGTTACCTCTGAACACACAAAAGAACAGTTAAAAGGATGTGCAGAAGCTTTAATTGATGCTTCTAAAGAATTTGATTTTGGTATTTAAAGAAGGATAGGTATTATGAATAAACATATTCCAGGAGATAATTTAATTATTTGGGAATTTGATTATGCTATGACAACATTCTATGAAGTAGATACTGATCAAATATCTTCTTTATTACCTAAAGAGTTAAGTCCAATGGAAATTGTCCCTGGCGTTTCATTGCTTAATATTACAGCGTTTAATTTTCCAGAAGGTGGGCTTGGGCATCTTCCAAATTTTCAGGAGTTAATTGCTGCCATTGTCGTTGCACCTGATTTATCTAGAGGTGTTCCAAAATTTGCAATGTATGTTTTTTCACTTGGAAGCACATCTCAAGAGCATCTTGATCATAGCGCTGATTATTACAAATTACCTTCCTACAATAAACTTGAATATGGGAATATAAATCATGATAAAAATGAGTTAGAATTTGGAGATAATGAAGGTTCTATATTAACGATGAATAATTGTTGTGATAATATCGGAGATTATCTTGGCCATGAAAGATATTTTCAAGCTTTTGCGTCAAAAGATGATGATATCTATATTGCAGATTTATATTTAAAGGCAGCTCTTTTTGAGCACCAGGAACAGGGTGAAGTTGGAATAATTAACAATCATCCNTTTTTAAAGGGCCTTGAGTTATTTGATGAAGAAAAAGTTCCTTATCTTCAAATGATCCTTGAACCAGGTACAAAAGGAAAACAATTTTATTATAAGCCTGAAAAATACCGTTAAAATAAAATTTGATATTTTATTTCAAATAAATAGTTTCCAGTAAATGGAAACTGACAATTCTTCTTCTAAACAAACTTTAAATAATTCTGATAAAATAATATCTTGTATAATTAATCCAGCGGCAAGAGATGGCCAATCAATACAGATATGGGAATCAGTAAAAAATAAACTTGAGAAAAAAGGATTAAATACTGAGTTATTTATTACNGAAAAAGTTGGTCATGCTTCNGAAATAGCTTATTCACTAAGAAACCGATCAGACATACAAGTAATTGTGGCGTGTGGTGGCGATGGAACTGTCCATGAAGTATCATCGGGTNTTCGAGGAAGTGAAATACCATTAGCAATTATTCCAGCAGGAACAGGAAACGATGTAGCTAGAGTTCACGGTTATAGTCTAGATGATTTAGATAATATAATAGATATTATTATTAATGGAATTGATAGAAATATTGGAGCTTTACGTATAGAAGCTGAGCCCATGCCNGAAGAGGATAATTATCCTTGTCCTGCTCCTGATANAAAGTGGAATGGAACANCTAATAAAAAGAATAAGATNGTTCGATGGATCTTTCATGAAACGGATTCAGGAATTACTTCATTAGTCTCAAGAGCTAAGCTTCGTAGAGGAAAATGGATAAAAGGAAACCTGAAGTATACTTACTTAGGAATTACCGAAATTCTTAAATGGAGAAAACGAAATGCCTGGGTTAAGATTGATGATAACTCTCCTGTAATAATTAATTTTTCGCTTTTTGTTTTTACTTTATCTGAATTNTTTGGGGGTGGTTATTGGGTTGCCCCTGGAGCTTCACCAATTAAAAATCATGCTTATTTATGTAAAGCGTGGAATCTTACAAGATTACAAATGTTATTATTAATGGGCCCTCTAAGAAAGGGAAAGCATATTGGTAAATGGGGAATCACTCTTACTAAATGTAAAAAACTTGAAATAAAATCTGTTAATCAAGANAATGAACCAGTTGATATCGNACATGATCCNCCACTGCCAATAAATGTTGATGGAGAACCATGCTTACAAACTCCAGCAATAATTGAATTTCATCCTAAACAACTTTGGTTAAGAGGATCAAAGGATGTATCCTGGGATGTATCCTAATCAGCAGATTTCTTNGGAGGTCCNAACTGTCCTTCAGACGATGCAATTGTTACAGCTATAGTTGCATCACCAGTAACATTAATAACAGTTCGTAGCATATCTAAAATACGATCTACTCCTAAAATCAAAGCAATACCAGTGCTAGGCACACCTATTGCTTCAAGAATTATCACTAACATAATAATTCCTGCACCTGGTACGGCTGCAGTACCTATAGAAGCAAGAACTGTAGTTAAAACTATAGTAAGCTGATCTAANAAGCTTAAATCAAGACCAATTGCTTGTGAAATAAAAACAGCAGCAACAGCTTGATACAAAGCTGTTCCATCCATATTTATAGTTGCTCCTAAGGGAAGAACAAATGATGATACTTCTTCACTAACNCCTAATTCATCTTCACATCTTTCCATTGTAACTGGTANCGTTGCACCACTAGAGCTTGTAGAGAATGCAAGTAATTGTGCTGGACCAATTCCAGTAAAGAACGTTTTTAAAGGCATTTTTACATATACTTTTAATATGGTTATATATGTAACTAACAAATGTATAATTAGCCCCACAACTACAGCAATCATATAGAAACCTAAAGCACCTAATAGCTCAGCTANTTGNTCAGGGTCATCTCCTGCAACTTTATTAATTGTTTGAGCTATTAAAGAGAAAACACCTAATGGTGCAATTAACATAATTATATCAACTAATTTGATAATTACATCATTTAATCCTTCGAAAATATCTAATACAGGTTTGGATTTCTTTTTAGGNATTTGAACTAAACCTATTCCAATCANCATAGAAATAAATACAATTTGTAACATGTTTCGATTATTNGATGCTGCTTCAAAAAAATTACTAGGNACCATATCAATAAATAACTGTAGGGGACCACGCTCTTTTACTTCTTGTGCAGTATCTGCTCGGNTTGANGCATCTGATTNATAGGTTTCTTGTAACTTTGATTGCATTTCATATGGAACTTGTTTTCCTGGTTGGAGCAAATTGACTGTAATTAGACCNATAGATACTGATATTGCGGTTGTAACTATATANATAGATATNGTTTTACCACCTATTCNTGATAATTTTTTTAAATCAGATAATGAAGCTATTCCNGTAATCAATGATGTTAAGACNAATGGTATAGCTATAAATTTTAATAATCGGATAAATATTGTACCAAATGGAGCTATCCAATCAGTTGTGAACTGACCCCATCCAAAAATTGCACTAATGATNCCAAATACTAATCCCAGTAATAANCCTNTAATTATCTGCCAGTGCAGCTGCATTTTAAACATTTAATTTCTTTCCCAATAAAATAACATTTTATTATTTTGAATCATTTGATTTNATATCCTTATATTTTTTGAAATATGCATCTCCTAAAGTGGTAATAAAGGAAAGTATTTTACCTATTTTATTATTCTTTTTTTTACTTTTTTTTACACGTTTCAAGCTAACATGAATAACTGTATCAAATAGATCCTGTATATGAGCAAATAGCTCACCTATTCTAGTAGAAAATGGTTTANTCATTTAACAAATTTAATGCAGTTTTTAGATCATTAGTTGGTTGATTGCATGCAAAGTTTTTGCATATATATGCAGTTGGCTTTTCATCGATACTATATTGTGTACTTGTCCAGCTTGCTAATTTATCTAATTGACTATTATTTCTTGAAGTATCCTTAAATAGTAAAACTTTATGAGGAGCATATTCTGAACGTATTTTATCTATAAAGTCTATAGTTTCATTATCTTTACCTTTACCAACAATAACTATCTCCTTTGATTTATTAGTATCAAATAAATATGCAGAAAGCATTAAGGTGTATCCTGTTGGTGCACGATATATATCTTCTGAGAAAGCTCGGATTGTTTTTTCTGCAAGATCTGCCCATTTAATATCACCGGTAATTCTTGAGAGCTTTACCATATTCATAACTGCCACTGAGTTACCTGAAGGTATTGCACCATCATAAGCTGTTTTTGTCCTTACTAATAGTTTTTCTGATTGATCAGAACCAAGAAAGAATCCTCCATTTTTATCATCCCAAAAATCATCTATCATGATTTTCATTAAATCAAGACAGCTCGATAAATATTTTGATTCAAAAGTTGCTTGATAAATTTCCAGCAAACCCCATGACATGAATGCATAATCATCAAGATGAGCATTAATTGCAGCTTTATTATTTCTATATCGTTTTAATAATTTTCCATCCTTTGTAATATTATTCAAAACAAATTCAGAAGACTTTATTGCAGCTTCAAGATAAGCTGGTTCATTTAATACAATAGATGCTCTTGCAAGAGCAGCAATCATCAACCCATTCCAATCCGTGAGTATTTTATCATCTTTTAAAGGGTGGACTCTAGATTCTCTTTTTTCAAATAATTTAATTCTTGCAGACTCAATTGAAGTATTATCATATAAATCAAAATTATTTAAGTGGGGAATATTTTGCCCATTCTTTTCTCCACTAGTTTCTTCCTTAAAGTTCCCTTCAGTATTTATTGAAAAAACATTAATAAAGTCTTTACTCAATTTAGAGCCTAATACTTCTTCTATTTCTTTTTCAGTCCATGTATAAAACTTACCTTCTTCACCTTCACTGTCAGCATCTTCAGCTGAATAAAACCCACCATTTTGATCTGTCAAATCACGTAAAACATAGTTAAAGATTTCTTTTGAAGTATTTGCAAATATTTTATTTCCAGTTATATGAAATGCCTCAGTGTAAGCCATTGCAATCATAGCTTGATCATAAAGCATTTTTTCAAAATGAGGGACAAGCCATCGTTTATCTGTAGAATAACGATGAAACCCAAACCCAATTTGGTCATAAATACCACCTAGCCGCATTTGGTTCAGAGTTTTAGTTACCATATCTAATGCAAATTCATTATCATAAGAATATCTATATCTCATAAGGAAAATTAAATTGTGAGGAGATGGAAATTTTGGTGCTCTAAAAAATCCACCATATTCTTCGTCAAAGCCGTTACGAAATTGTTCATAAGCTGAAGATATTAATTCTTCAGAAATATTATCTCCTGCTGGTTTAGAGTTCATTTTATCAAGATAGTTTTTCACTTGATTAACTGAAGATATAATATCATCACGTTTATTTGTCCAAGCTTCCGTTATCATAGGTAATATTTGTAACATTCCAGATCTACCGCCTCTACGGTCTTTTGGAAAATATGTACCTGCAAAAAAAGGTTCCTTTTCAGGTGTCATTACAATATTTAAAGGCCAGCCTCCTCTGCCTGTCATTGCCTGACAAACAGACATATACAGATGATCAATTTCAGGTAGTTCCTCTCGATCAACTTTTATGGATACAAAATTCTTATTTAATAACATTGCTACACTGTCATCTTCAAATGATTCATGCTCCATAACATGACACCAGTGACATGTGGAATAGCCTATAGATAGGAAAATTGGTAGATCTAATTCTTTTGCTTTATTAAATGCTTCTTTACCCCATGGGTACCAATCTACAGGATTATCTGCATGTTGTAATAGATATGGGCTTTGTTCATCTGCAAGACGGTTCATTTTCATGTATGAGGCTTTTTCAAATTTACTATCTGTTTTTGATTTAGTAGTACAACTGATAATGAATATAAGTAATAATGATATCCCTATTTGTTGATAGCGAATCATAGCCATCTTGGAATTTGGGCATCTACCGCGTAATTTCAAAATGTAACAGTTCGTAAAACATGAAAAACGATAATCTTAAAAAAGGGAAATAATTGATTCATTTTTATGTGATATTTATATACCTCATGATACTGATTGGTATTGGTATTGTCAAATCTCGTAAGGTAAATACTCAGTCAGATTTTGCACTCGCAGGTAGATCTTTAACTCCATGGATTTTAGTTGGCACTATGCTTGCTACTTGGATTGGAACAGGTTCTATATTAGGTAATGCAGGAAAAACGTATGAAATAGGAGTAGCTGCATTAATGTTACCTATTGGTAGTATTTTGGGAATTATTTTACTAACTAAAATTGCAGGTAAAGTCCGAAATGTGAAAAAATTTACTGTTCCTGAAATTATAGGAGATCAATATGGATCAGTAGCAAGAAATTTATGTGTATTTGCGTTGGTTTCCGCCTATATGGTCATTGTAAGTTATCAGTATAATGCTGGTGGGGCAGTATTATACACAGTTTTTTCCAATCAAATAGATTCGCAATTATTTACTATTGAAACTGCAACAATTATTGCAGCAATTTTTATCATTTCATATACAATGTTAGCTGGTCTCCTAAGTGTAGCATTTACTGATGCTGCAAATGGTATTCTTATGACAATTAGTCTTGTTATTGCTTTTCCTATTCTTTGGATAAAAGCTGGAGGGCTTAATGGAATGGAATTAGCCTTTGAATCAATGAATAAATCAAGTCATATGCAGTTTTTCAGTGTTTTTTCTGCGTTTGATATAATCAATTTCTGTTTACCTCCATTTTTATTAGTCTTAGGGGATGCTAATATGTATCAAAGGTTTTCTGCAAGTAAGGATCATGAAAGTGCAACCAAAGCAACATTCATTCTTATTTTTGCAGTATTAATTATTGAATTACTAATAATTGCTTCATCTTGGGTTGCATCAAGTTTGATTTTAAAAGATGAAGTAGGAAAATATGTGCTGATTCACACAGCTTATGATTTGTTACCAACATTTTTAGGGGCACTTATGCTTGCAACCATTGTAGGTATAATTATTTCAACTGCAGATTCTTTTCTTTTAATCCCTGCAAATTCACTTATTAAAGATATTTATTTAAAATACATAAATGAAGATGCATCTGAAAAAAGAATTGTCGGATTGAGTCGTTTATTAGTTTTAATCCTTGGAATTATAGCTTATTTAGTTTCAATAGCTTTTTCTAAATCAACTGGTTTTTTTGAAAGGGCATTGTATGCGTATACAATATATGGCGCATCAATCACACCTGTATTATTAGCTGCATTATTTTGGAAAAAATCCACTAAAGAAGGTGCAGTTGCTTCAATTTTGTCTGGAATAATTATAACTCTACTTTGGAAAGAATTTCCCATACTTTGGAATTGGTTACCTAAAGGGTTATATAATTCATTAGATGAGGTATTGCCAGCTATCATAGTCTCTTCCATCGTATTGATTATAGGTAGTATTGCAACTCAAGAAAAAAAATCTAGCATTAAATAAATCTATTTATTCTCACAGATACACTATTAGATTTGACGTGAGAGCACAAGTATCAAAATTTAAAAATTGAGTATTATATGGAAAATTATCTAGAAAGAATTGATAAAATAGTTGTCGAGGATATTATCCCTTTAGAGGATGACTTTTTAATGCACGGCTTTTTAAACGTATTACCAAAATTAAATCAATGTAGAGATAAAGTGAAGAAACTAGGACTATGGACACCTTATTTATCTGGAGAATATGGAGGTCTAGGTCTTTCATTATTAGAATTTGCTAAGGTAAGTGAAATATTAGGTAAATCATTATTAGGGCATTATTGTTTTAATTCTCAAGCACCAGATATTGGTAATATAGAATTATTAAAGGACCATGCTAGTGATGAGTTAAAAGATAAATTCCTTTCTCCATTGATATCTGGAGAAATACGTAGTTGCTTTGGCATGACGGAGCCTCAAAACCCTGGATCCAATCCTGTATGGATGGATACAGTGGCGGTTAAAGATGGTGATGATTTTGTGATTAATGGGAATAAATGGTTTACAAGTTCAGCTGATGGAGCAAGTTATTTGAAGGAAAATGGTGCTGACGGAATTAAAGTAGGTATTGGGCCAGGATCTATATGTACAACAAGAGTAGT
>NZXJ01000011.1 GCA_002701945.1 Fidelibacterota bacterium | reverse complement strand
CATGAACTTCACCAAGTTGCCCAAACATTAATTAAAACAGCTTTTTTTCCCTTTTCCAATGCTGCAGCTTCGAGAAGATCTTGAGCCGTAACTCTAACTATATTTGATTTATCACAACTAAGGAAAAATATGAAACTTATAAATAGTATCTTGTAAAATTTGATCAATTTAATTAGTTATTCTACAAGTTAAGGGTTATCTATAAACCCTAATCGATCTTCGTATGATATACGTCCCGAATTTGAACAAACAGGGGAAAAGTTTGGAATAATATCAGGTAAATTATCAAAATCATCATTGATTTTATCGTACACTTCAGTCCTTGATGGAAAATCATATGTAGGGGGAATAAAATATTCAATAGTTAATACATTTGGGTCATATGTAAAATGATCAAATTCTATTACCCCCAGAGACAAAGTAAAATAAACAAATAGTGAATCGTTATCTTCGGTCAAGAAATAATAGGTAAACTGACCAGCTGAATTGAGTTCTAAATCAAACCTTTGAGTGAAAAAACATGAACTTTGTTCATTATCACAACTACCCTGCCAGTCTCCATATGTAAAGTAAGCACCTGTATCAGGGAAAAAGATTAATAATGAATCATGATCTAACGATGATTCTGTCTCCCAGGTAGTATCACCAGAGTTATTTACACTAAAACCAACAGTATCTAATCCTTCGCATAAATCTCGTAATTCCCACAACCCCTTAAATAGGCCTAGATCATCAAGATTATTTACTGTGCCATCAAGAGTATCAACACAAGCTAAACAACTATTATAACAAACGATATCTAGAATAAGAGAATCAGTATCGGGAACTTCTAGCCAGCGATTACCCGTACCAGAAAGAACACATGATAGACTGTCCAATGTTTCTGCATTACCACCAAGGACATTGCTATTTAAATACATATATTCAACGGTATCACCTATGGTACAAGATAGTGTTACTTCGTATACTCCGTTATTTTCTATAGCAATCATTTCTTCTATAGATCCATTTGTTGATTGCATTGTACCTGCGATATGTACTCCATTGGCAGATATTGTTTCATTACTCATATCTACTCGAAATGTAACCCATGCTTCTGGGGAATTATCTTCAGAAACAGTACAAGAAAAATAAGTTAGCAGAAAAAGAAAAAAGATTGAAAAGACAATAATTTTTATCCGAGGCATATATTGAATCTAATGAAATAATTATAGATAATGTATATTGGAAAAAAATAACTATTGTTTTGTATGTAAATCAATTAAGCCTCTTAAGGCATTTATATAATATGGATTTGATCCGCAACATGCTCCAACAACAGATGCTCCTGCGTTAATACAATTATTTATTTCTTCTTTAAAATTGTCTATACTCAATTTTTCTTCAATTATCCCTTCTTTTGATGGTATAGATGTGCCAATGTTTGGATATACACCCCAAGATTTACTCCAATATTTTGTGATTATATCTAATGCCTCATTAGTTATGTTACATGGATTACAATTAAGAAGAATCATATCAATTTTATAATCTAATAAATTATTTAGAACTTTACTTAGATCTGTACCATCCAATAGTTTTTTTCCATCTTTTAGAATCATACTTATCCATCTTGAAATTTGCACATCATCTGTGGATAAGATAGCTGATTTGATTTCAGGCCAACTACCCATTGTTTCAAATATTATAATATCAACCCCTGCATCTTGAAGCCAATTTGAAAGTTCGTTGAATTCTTTCTTTGCATATGTAACACCTGGAAATAAGTTTGGCTCATAACAGTCCTCCAGAGGGGCTATTGAACCAGCAATAACTGTATTTATATTAGAAACTTCTTTAGCTAACTGAACTGCCTTATATAAACTTTTTCGGGATCGTTTCATGGCATTGTCCAGAGAAAAACCATGATTTAAATATGCTCTTGGTGTTGTACGAAATGTATTGGTAGTTAAAATATCTGAACCAGCCTTTAGATAAGATTCGTGGACATTTTGTATATGATCAGGATGTGTAATATTTATATCACCAGACCAAATTGGCAATGGTAATTCTAACCCAGCCTGCATAAGCTGTGTTCCCATTGCGCCATCTAAAAGTTTTATTTCATTCATAACATGCCTGCTGATGAAATAGATACTATTTTATTTTCTCATAGGCTTCATAAGTTCCTTTGAGAATAGTTTCGCTTGATCATTAAAGTGTTTCGAATCCTTATCTAAAGTACTAGCTCCAAATTGATGGATACTTTCAGAATAAATATTACCTTCAGGATCCCATTCAATAAATTGGATATAACAGTCGCCTGCCACCCCTTTCATGATATTATCATTATTTCTTGTGTAAATAGCACGTAGCATATCTGGTCCACCACCAAGTGGAAGATTAGCACTACCATGTTTTAGCCTTTGAACAGTTCCAAGAGGGACATCAATCTTTCCATAATTTTCAGTTAAAAACTTTACTCCATCTTCTAATTTTTCGACAATTTTATCATAGTCATAAGTGTATTCCTCAGGGTTAAAACCAATATGTCGGAATGTCAAAAAACCTAATGCAGCTTCTCTGTTATCCTCTTCTCCAGATAAATCCCAGTTTTTTAATAAATTAATCGCTGGTTTCAGATCAGTTACAATATCTTTTGAATCTATAATAAATTTTTCTAATACGTTTGCTATATGAGAATCTTTAGAATATTGTTTATCATATTTATAAGATAAAAACTCATCACGTGAAATATTTTTATCTTTTCCATATAATTCTAACGCTCTTAATGCTCTATTAGTTTGATGTGTATCTATACCCGTATTTTCTGGTAAGCGATTAGGAAAATCTTTTGGATCATCAGTACAAAGATATGGTGTATTATTACAACTATATATAAATCCACCAGGCGGATTTTCAATTTGAGGCAATTCATCATATGGTATATACTCATTCCATAAATAAATTGATTTATCACCAGGAACAACTTTGTTCCAATTCAAATCNGGGTGTCTTTTTGGAATTCTTGCATTATATACATAATAAATATTACCAGATTTATCTGCATATCCAGTATTAAACATTGGAATTGCATGAATTGACATTGCTTGTTTGAATTCAGAGAGATTACGAGAACGATTCATTCGATACCATTGTTCAACTAATCTTACATCGCCCATTGAAGCATATCGTATAGCATATGTTCCATGATCAGTCTTTAATACTGGTCCATGTATTGAATTATATAGAACTCGTTTAACTTTCCAAGAAAAAATACCAAGTACTTTTACCTTAATTTTAATTTTCTTTATTGAAAGNTCAATCCATTCACCATCAAAATAATATTGATTTTCGTTATTTGGATTAATCTTTAATCGAAATACATCAACGAGATCAGGATCATTTACTGTATGGCTCCAGCCTAAGTCAGGATTATGGCCTACAAGCCCTACTGGAGACCCAGGAAATAAACCAGTAATTATATCCCAACCATCATCACTTGAGATATGTGCTTCATACCAAGCTACAGGACCAGACCAAGGCTGATGACTATTGACTATTAATCGAGTATAACCATCTGAACTTCTATTTGGACTAACCGCAAAAACATTGCTAGCGTGCATTTGCATTTTGTCCTTATCATCATTTGATTTATGTCCAATCAGTGTAGGCGGTTTTGATTCTAATAATTTTCTNAATACTCCACCCATTCCATAAAATANTGGAGTTCTGTGCATGAAACCAGCTACNATATCCACACCTTTTAATGGATATAACTTTTTATATATAGATTTTGGATTATCCTTTNCATATTTATTAATTCCCGCAGCATAACCATCACATACACTTCTCACATCTGATGGAACTTCATCAAGATACCTTTTATCTAAATTTTCCCATATTCCAACTACATTTACGAAATAATCATTCGCAACATTTTGTAGCCCNTCTATATCCGATAAATCTCCTTTAAGTAATTTAAATAGTCCTTTAAAAGATTTTAGTTTTATACCATAAAACTCAGATAATTTCCCCCTAGCAGCAATTAGTACATCTTGAATAGTTTCAAAATCATCTTGGGCATGAGCATATGCTAATCCAAAAGCTGCATCTGCATCAGTTTTTCCGTGAACATGGGGGACTCCCCATTCATCTCTTGTTATTTCTACCTTATATTTTTGATCATATACCGTAATAGATCCTTGACCTAATATGATAGTATGAAATAATAATAATAATAATATTTTCTTATTCATTATACTGATATTGAACCCTTTCTAAAGTCTGTTTTTCCTATTTTCACATTTATAAGTACACTTTTTCCTAGTTTTGCATTTTCCTTTGCTTCAATGATGACATNATTCACTTCATCATTTTCTGTAATTTCATATCCTACTCCACCTAATTTATCTATNACTTCATGATAATTTGTATATCCTAATTCTGTTGCAACTGGATCTTTAAATATCTCTATTTGATCTCTAGCAATTTGAGTCCAACCTCCATCATTGCCAANAATNGCAATTAAAGGAATCTTATGACGATAAAATGTATCGAACTCTATCATACTATATCCAAATGCACCATCCCCATATATACCCCAAATAATTGAATCAGGATAGGCAAGCTTACTACCAAGAATAAAACCTGCACCAACGCCTAAGGTTCCAAATGGACCGGGGTCAAGCCAGCCTAAGTGAAATCTTGGTTGTAAAATATAAGATGCAGTTGCTACGAAGTCCCCCCCNTCTGCAACTATGATATCATTTTTTTCTATATGATTATTAACAGTTTTAAACAGTTTCATAGGATTTACATAGTCTGTTTTAAGATTAGACTGCTCTTCAATTTGATTTTCACGTTTATTTTCTCTAGTTCTTAAGTTATCCAGCCAAATAGACATATCTAATTTCTTCTTGCTTAATTTTTCTGAAATTTTAAAAATAGAATCTCCAGGATCAGATTGAATTGCAAGGGTTGGTTTTATATTTAAATATAGATCTTTGCGANTCCGATTAATGGCAATGATTTTTGCATTTCTATTAATTTGTTTACCATATCCCAATCTAAAATCACATGGAACTCCAGCTAATATGACTAAATCAGATTCATTCAAAGCTTGTGTTCTTTTATGTCGAAAAATTTTGATTTCTTCATTTGATAATAATCCGCGGGCCATTCCTGAAGTAAATATTGGTATATCTATTGAGGCTAATTGCTTTGATATTTTTTTGATGTTTAAAATATCAAGCATTGCTTGACTACCGATTAATAATAGTGGTCTTCTTGCTTTTACTATAAGATCTAAACAATTTAGTAATTTATTTGAAGAAATTTTGGAGTAAGTGATTTTAGGTACCGGTAAAGGTTTTTTATTAAAGTCATTAAAAATTCTATTAAAATTTATTTGTAAATATTTTTTTTCAAACCATGACGTCTTTCGTGTGATCTTATTTAGTCCATACAAATCATAAACCATATCTTTGGGGTATAATACATCAAGTGGAAATTCAATAAATACTGGACCTGGTACATCTGATTGAGCAATGATGATTGCTTTATTTAATTCATCCGATATATGTTTACCTTTTTTAATTACAGCTTGATATTTTGTTAATGATTTCATCATTCCTATTTGATCAATATCTTGCAGACTACCTCTGTTTTTTAAAATTGTTGCAGTTGCTCCACAAATTAATAATACTGGNACTTGGGCCATTTGAAGATTCTTTACAGCAGTTAAGGTGTTGGTTAAACCAGGACCTGCTGTTACAGCTGCTACTCCAATAGCTGGTGATAAACGTGAGATTGCATCTGCAGCAAAAACAGCTGTAGCCTCATGACGAACATCAATTACTTTTATATTATTTTGTGTACAAGCAACCAGTATTGGTGAAATATGGCCACCACAAAGAGTGAAAATATATTTTATATTGTGTTGCATTAAAGTGGATGCAACAACTTCACCACCATGTTTCACTTAATTAAAAATTGTAGTAAACAAAAAAGATTTATACTATACGACTTCAAAATTTAATTAAAAGGTCTTATTAATTTTAATAGGATCATTTAATTCCAATTTTCTTTTTACACTATCAAACAAATCTGTTTCAAAATCATCATTTGATTTATAACATTTTCCAAATACATGATTCCATAATTCTTTATCTTCCATACAAAAATAGAAGAATACTTTATCATGCCATGGGGTAAATGAGTCCCAAACTTCTGAAAAGATTTTTTTCTTTGTTTCCATTGGATATGAAATTTTACCGGCTGCTTCTTCAAAAGGTATTTGTAGGATTTTACTTTTAGTTCCTATTTGTCTAAGCGATTTAATTGCTGGTTTAATAAAAGTCAATGTTCCAAATGAAATCAGACCAATCTCATTTGGAGAAAACATATCCATTAGGTTACCTATTAACTTTTTATAATCTTTCTCCCACCCTTGATAATGGACAAGAGGATGGAAATGAAATCCAACCAATATTCCTTTATCTGATAAAGTACGAGCAGATTTTAAACGTTGTTTTAATGATGCTGTACGAGCTTCTTCATTATCAATAAATAGCTGCGGGTTCAATGACCAACTAATAAAAACATTGTTAGGCATTTTTACATTTAAAAAATGATTTATATTTTTTGACTTAGTTTTAAACTCAAGAATAATATTTGGATTATTAGATGCAAAATCTAACTGAGCATCCAATATTCCATTTTTATTACCTAATGCAAGCGAATCTGAAGATTGCCCAGATCCAATATGATAGTTTTTATTTGGATCTAATTTTATTGATGCAAGTTTATCTTCTAAATTTTTCTCTACTGCGATAGCACCATCTTCATAAAATGTTTGAATACTACAATAACTACATCCTAAGCCACAACCTTGAGCTACGTCTATAGTTCTTAGGTTACAACAAACAGTTTTTTCAGATGCCACAGGACACATCCCAAAAACTTCATTTTCTCCATTTATTTCTTTTATTTTTCTAACAGTACTTTTATAGTTGCGTTTGCTTTTTGTTTCATATTTAGTTTCATCTTCTTTAAGAGTTTGCCAGTGATTTTTTATGGATTTCAGCACTGTTTTATTAAATATCTTATTTGATTGATTCAATGATTTAGAATATAGTTTCCATTGAATACCAATACCTGGCTCTTCCCACATTTTAAAATCTACAGCCATATCTGTCAACTGTTTCAATTCTTGAAAAGTAAGCTTGTATTCTATACCAATATCTTTTATTTCATTTCTAGATTCTCTATCTAGACTTTGATAGAGACTATATTTTTGAAATGAGTCAAATCGTGTATTTATATTAATTTTGGCTTTCATAATTAACAATTAATGTAAATAAAATAATTACTACAAATTAAATTAAAAAAAAACCCCGCTATGCGGGGTTTTTAAAAGAATAATGCAATTAATTATTTAATAATTCACCAGCAGCATAAACTACTTCAGATACTTTTTCTCCCGTTTTATTATACGAAACCCATCTTCCATCTTTCTTATCATCAACGTATGAACCTTGAGATTCTACTTGTCCATTACTATACCACGTTAACCACTTACCTATTTTTTTATCATACTCCCAAAAACTCTCNGATCTTTTTTGACCATTATCATACCAAGTAATAAATGGACCATCTTTTNTACCTCTAAGGTATCTTTTAGATGACATAAGTTCTTTATTTGGATGATATTCATACTCATAATTCCATTCTTTTTCTAGTAAACCATCTGTATATAATTTTTTCCATAACTCTAGTCCATCTGTATTTCTACCAACCCAACTTCCATTTCCATCTGCTACTAATTTAGATCCTCCCTTTGATCGGCGATTTATCATAAAGTAAACACCATCTCTATATTCACCTTGCTCTTTCAAATTACCATTATCAAACCACTCTGCATATCTATCAAAATCTTCTCCAANTTGATACTTACCTTGTGTTTTTTGCTGCCCATTCTCATACCACGTTTTATACAAACCGTGTTTTTGTCCTTCAAAGTAACCAGTCTCTGATTTGACTTGGCCAGNGCTATAGAATTCATGTTTATTCTGTTGATCAAACTCTAATTTCCCATNAATATATTCTTTTTTCCAAACCACCAAACCTTCTTTATTTTTGCCAATCAAACTTCCATTCCCATCTTTTATTAGNACACCACCTTGTTTATTCCATCGATTATTAATAAGATAATCACCATTTTCGGTCCATTGACCTTCTTCACGTTTTTGACCACCTTCTAGCCAAAGNTCATAGAAACCAAAAGGTTTCCCGTTTTGGTTTTTTCCTCTTTCATTTAAATTACCATCTTCGAACCATACAGAGTATCTTCCATGTTTTAATCCATTAGAATAGCCAGTTTGAGATTTAAGNTCTCCATTATCAAAGTAATCATATTTATAATCCCATTTCATCTCTAACTTTCCNTCAACATACTCTTGNTCATAGAGTACAAGTCCATCTTTATTAGATCCTTTAATCCTACCTTGACCATCTTTAATAATTAAACCACCTTTTGAACTCCAACGATTTGAAATAAGGTATTCTCCTTCAACCCATTCACCTTCTTCTCTAATTTTTCCATTTTCAAAAAAAGTTTTGGACTGATCTTCTTTGCCGCTTTGAAAGCTTAGTTCTTTTTTAATATTACCATTATCAAAATATTCGTATTTATACTCCCAATCTGAAACTAGACGGCCATCTTTATATTCTTTTGCCCATAATTTTTTACCTTTAGAATCTTTAGCTTCCCATTTACCATTGCCATCTTTTATAAGAATACCACCTTCTTTATTCCAGCGAGTAGATAAGAAAAATTCATCATTTGTAAATTTTCCTTCTTGACGCATTTGACCATTTTCAAACCAATCTGTAAACGCACCNTCTTTTATTCCATTTTCATAATTTGTCANAGTTTCCTTATTTCCATTTTCATACCATGTATTAGATTCACCAGACAATGTGCCTTTTACAAATGTTTTCTTAGAAGTTAATTGACCATTTTCATACCATTGTTCAAAATCACCATCTTCCAATCCTTGAGTATAATTACCGTTAGATTTTATCTGGCCGTTCTCATACCATAGAGATTGATCGCCATCTAACTTGTTGTTACGTGTACTTTTAAGCGACTTTTCGCTGCCATTACTATAAAAGNCNTATTTAAAAGCCCACTTATCAATAACTTGATTATTTTCATACAAATACTTTGATGAAATTAATTCTTTTTCATTCCATGTTGTCCAGACTCCATCTTTCTTACCGTTTACATATGTTCCTTCTTTTTTCTTATTTCCATTTTTTAAGTTTTGAACCCACAAACCATCTCGTTTATCATTTTTCCAAGAGCCTTCTTCCTTTTTAGATCCATCTTGAAAATAGAATGCATAGTCACCATCTTTTTTTCCATCATTATAGGACATGGTTCTTGCAACATTGCTATTTTCATNCCAAAAAGTCCATGTTCCACTACGNTTACTATTTTTAAATGTTTTATGAGATTTAATTTTTGTTCTTGATTTATCATACCANACTAAAAATTGACCATCTGAATTATCAGCCTCTTTAATATTAATTAATTGTTCTGCTTTGATTTTATCATTTGNATTTTTATCCAAGTCTTCATTTAATTCATACAGCTGATTAACTTTAACTTCAAATNTATCAGCAATNTTTTGNAGAGTTTCGCCACTTTCAATTTGATGAAAAACATATCTAGAGACTGAGCCTGCATACTCTACTCCGTTTCGATCCCAAAATTTCCAAACGCCACTTGGTACTCCATCGATATACTGGCCCTTTGTTTTAATTTTACCATTACTGTATTTAGATGAAGCAGGACCGCTATATGGTTTTTGAGCTCCCTGTTCATATGAAACTCCATCTCGTTCAATTAATACAACTTCTTTCTCCTTTTTTCCACATCCAATAATTAAAAGGATAAAAAGTAATGTAAATAAACGAACATTTAATATTTTATACATTGTATATACTCCTAGAGAATTTTTGTTAACATATATGATTAATTGGGCGCAAAATTAATAAAAAGTTTATATTAAGCAAAATAATACATCTAGTGTCAATTTGCTATCTATTTTCAAAAACAGTTTTTAAATAAAGCTACTAACGATAAAAATACTAATAATAATTAATTTATATTGGAAACAGACTTTTTTATTTTATCTTCTTTGATTGGGTCAGAGAGCCCCATATGGAATGCAAGAAACCACATAACAAAAATACCATATCCTAAAAATACTAATTGCCATACCCAAAGAGAAGGCATATTAAAAGGAGCCCATAATGCAGGATTATTTGGGTCAGAGAAAAAAGTATTACCAATACTGGCAAAAGGACCAAAGCCTACTAGAAACCAAAACAAGGTTAGAATCCAAGCCAATTTTATTTTCTTTTTTCTTTCAGTGCTGAGGCCTGAAACTAATTGCAATAATTGATGCTTTTTTTCTTTATTTATTTTTTCGCTGTCAGATTCGACAAAAATTTTAGAAACTATAAATGTTGTTAGTAAGTTGAAAAATATCCCCCAACCAGCACTATGAATAGTTAAAGGGTATGCACCCCATGGAACACCGAACCACGCTGAAGTTTTATCAGTTAATGTTACTGCAATTAATCCAACAATAAGACCAGAGACCACTCCTTTAGTAGTAAATCCCTTGTAATAACAAATACCAATCAAAGCTGGGTACATTTGGAACCCATATGCTACAGCAAGACCTCCAAGCATTACAATCGCTTGACTTGAATTCGCTGCAACTATTAATGCTGCTCCTGCAACAAGAACTACAAAAATTCTTCCTATGTTTTTTTGATTATTATCAGATGCATTAGGTGAAATATACTTTGCATATATATCACGGGTTACCATTGCACTAAATGTAGACATGTATGCAGATCCGGTACTCTGCATTGCAGCAAGAGCACAAACTGCTAATAAACCCACTAGCCATGGGGCAGATGTAGAAAGCAGGTTAATTAATTCAGGTACAAGGTTTTTATCAGTTATGTTATTTAAAATTCCATTATCTACTAATACTTGAGCACCTAACCCTTGAAATATTGTGAAAGTGAACAATAATATTCCAACTACAAGAGAAGAAGCAATCACTTGTTGCCAACGAAAAGCTTGAGGAGTTTTATTTGCAAAAGCCCACATAGAAAAGGCCGGTGAAGACTGTATTCCCATGAGGGCAAACATATATGTCATGCACATGATACCAGTCCATGCGCCACCCATTGCTTTTGACCCTGCAGAAACCATTTGTATACTACCGGGTATCGCAACCTTCATCGAATAACCATCTGGTGTAAGATTTTGTCCTNNAGAAANATCGGAGCTAACTATATNTGCTAATCCNGTTGTAAAACCACTCCATCCTCCCAAATAATAGAGCGTAACTCCTCCAAGGATAGCAATTCCAACAGCTAGTAAGATAGCTTGTGCGCAATCAACATACGCTACTGATCGNAATCCTCCTGAGGCAACATAAATAACAACTACAGTTGTAAGAGCAAACATACCAAAATTCACACTAATAAATCCATCTGAAAGAACGTTAAATAAACTTCCAGAAGCACGAAGTTGTACTCCCAAGTAAGGAACGCTGAAAAGAAATGCAACTAATACAGTTAATAGTCGCATTGCATTTCCTCCATAATAATCACTATACATTTCACCTGGAGTAATATATCTAAAAGCTCTTCCAAGAACCCATTGTCTTCTAAGAAATAGAACTCCAGTAAAAGGAATAGTTANAGCATAAAAAGAAGCAAATGCATAGGGCAAACCATCAGTAAAAATTTTACCAGGGTGACCTACAAAAGTCCATCCGCTGAAGCTTGTTGCTGTTGCTGCTAGGACAAATACCCAAACACCAATAGACCTACCTGCAAGGAAATAATCAGTAGAAGTTTTAGCTGANCGAGCACCTTTAAAACCCCAATAGAGACAATATGCCCAATACAAGCCTACAAAACCAGATAACCAGTAAAACTTTGTCATTTTAAAGGGAACAATTTTTGGGGATAAAGACCGCTATTTATAAGGTTTTGTATTTGTTGAACAACATAAGGCTTGTCTTGTTTGTATGTTACTCCAAACCAAGAAGATTTACTATACAAAACTTGGACATGCTGTTCACCTGAATTGATTAAATCATTAATAACACTTGGAATTAAAAATTCACTTTTATCATCATTAATATTATTTGATAAAAACCTTTCAAACATACTATTTAAATAATCAAATATGACAGGTGTAAATCCCCACATATTCATTGAAACTGGTTCATCTCCTTTTAAATCTAAATTATTATTTGATGAAACACCTGACTCTGATTTTAATAGATTTTCTGTTTCAACAACATTAATGAGATGATCATTCTTTACAGTGCATAACCCTCTTGTGACTGAACCAAATTCAGACAGTGTTTTCTCTAATTGAAAGGCTACCATACTAAATGAGTTATTACCGTTATTATAGTAATCAGCGATAGTTTTAAATGACTCTCTTCCATAATAATCATCTGCATTAATTGCATTAAATGGGCCTTCTATAATATTTGATGCGGATAAAATTGCATGTCCAGTTCCCCAAGGTTTTATTCTTTGTTCTGGAGCAGCAAAGCCTGAAGGAAGCTGATGAATATCTTGAAAAACAAATTCAACTTGAATATCATGAGAAAATTTATTGGTTATTTTTTCCCTAAACTCATCTTCAAAATCCTTACGAATAATAAATACAACTTTTGAAAAACCAGCTTTTATAGCATCAAAGACTGAATAATCAATAATTGTTTCCCCGCTAGGGCCTACTTCATCTAATTGTTTAAGCCCACCATATCTGGACCCCATTCCAGCTGCCATTACCAATAATGTCAATTCATTCATAATAAAATTTTAGTTTTATGTATTTTGTAAAACTGAAGTACCAATATCAGAATTAATAATAAATGATTTTCCTCCAGCTTTTTCAATTGCTTCAGCAACAATTTCCGGATTATTTGGGGCATATGCAAACATACATCCACCTCCACCTGAACCTGTAATTTTTCCACCTAAAGCACCTGCANTTAAAGCAGCATCAAGCATATTTTCTATCTTTTTTGTGCTTACACCCAACTCATCTCTTAATATTTCATGGTGTTTTATAAGATACCTACCAATAAAAGAACAGTCTGGATTATTCTTTTTCAGCTCAGGTAATACTTTTAATAAAATATCTCTATTATTTATTGTTGCCTTAAAAATATTTTGTTCATTTTTACTTAAAAAAGAAATATCTACCTCTTCNTNATTATGTAAGTCAAAATNGGGATATCTTTTTGTTANTTTATTAACAATATTGAGACGCATATCTCTACATCTCTTTAATATAGATGTTGTGTCTTTTGAAACACAGGAATCACCTAAAACAAAATATCCTAAATTAGGGTTAAGNTTGCGAATGGAAATTTTTGGTGCTGATTCTAAATAGATATAGCCCCCAAAAGCAGAAGAATACTGATCCATCATTCCACCTGGTAAATTAAATTGAAGTACTTCTGATTTAAATGCTATCTGAGCAATATTTTCTTTATTCCAATTATGGGGATTATCAGCAACCTGAGATAAAAAATTTATCCAAGCTACCATTAGCGCAGATGAACTACCTGCCCCTGCTTGAATTGGAATTTTACTTAGAATTTCAACTTCAAATCCACTAGAGAAACTTAAACCTTCTTCTATGCAGACCTTGACCCCACTTTGAAAAATATTTTTAGGTTTAATATTAATTGAATCATTAATAAAAAATGATTCAGAATTATCAATATTTGGTAGATTAATAATTATTTTTTTATCGTTTCTTTTACGCCCTCTTATTTGAAGCCGTAGATTCATTGCCATGGCAATGACTGGTAACCCTAAATAATCTTGGTGTTCACCAAANAGACATATTCGTCCAGGAGAGCTTACTTCCACAAGCGCATTAAGCCTAATGCTGAAGCTAGNGAAAGGCCAAGCAAACCAAAGCCAATATTATTNCCATAAATTAATTGACCAACTCCTAATAAGACACTATAGATAGATATACAGCCTAAAATCATACATAAAATTCCATTTGGGACAGGCCAAGGTTCATTTGCTTCCGAAGTTGAAAATTTTGCCCAGCCAGGGCCTCCAGGATTTACTTTTTTAACAAAATTTTGAAGAGTTTCATTACTATCTGGTGGTGTAAAATAAGTAGCAGAAATCCAGACAATTGTTGTTAATAATGAACCAAATACTATTTTTTCCCAGCTTTCATAGTTATTATTAATAAAATTAAAATAAAAAGCAATTATCAATGAACTAATCATGGCTACTATTTCAGTATATGCATTAATCCTCCACCAAAACCACCGGAGGATATAAATCATACCCGTTCCTGCTCCAATCATTAATAACAGATTAAATGCTTGCCCTGCACTTGTAAGTAATAAACCTAATCCAGAGCCAAGTATTATTGAAATTATGGTAAATAATCTGCCCATACTTACTAGTTGTTTTTCTGTGGCGTCAGGTGAAATAAATCTATGATAAAAGTCATTTACAAGATAACTAGCTCCAAGATTTAATTGTGTGGACATGGTACTCATAAATGCTGCAATTAAAGATGCAGCTACTAAACCAAGTAATCCATTTGGTAGTAATGTAAGCATTGCAGGGTATGCTACATCATGACCCAATTTATCAACAGGTAGATTTGGAAATGCATTCTGCAAATCAGATAATTCTGGATATATTACTAAAGAAGATAATGCAATCAAGATCCATGGCCATGGTCTTAATGCATAATGTGCAATATTAAAAAATAATGTGGCACTTACTGCATTTTCTTCATCTTTAGCAGAAAACATACGTTGCGCAATATATCCTCCACCTCCAGGTTCTGATCCAGGGTAATAACTTGCCCACCATTGAACTGCCAATGGAACTAATAATACAGGTACCCAAACATCAGGGTTTGATAAATCAGGAATTAATGCAAGTTTNTCTATTACATTATTATGNGCTAGTAAGTTTGAAAGGCCTCCTACTTCATCTAAACTTAGAATATAAATCATTGCCCAAATTGATCCGACCATTGCAAGAATAAACTGGACAAAGTCTGTAATTATAACTGCTTTTAAACCACCTAAAGTACTGTATGCTAAAGTGATTGAGCAGGCAATAGTAAGAGTTAACCAACCAGGCCATCCTAAAACAATTTCACCAAATTTTATTGCAGCTAAACTCACTGCACCCATTACCAAAACATTAAAAACCAATCCCAGGTATAATGCTCTAAAACCTCTTAAGAAGGCTGCTGCCTTACCGCTATAACGCAACTCATAAAATTCTATATCAGTTAANACTCCAGAACGGTGCCACAATTTTGCATAAACAAATACAGTAAGCATTCCAGTAAGCAAGAATGCCCACCACNCCCANTTTCCAGANACACCATTTTGTCGTACAAGATCTGTGACTAGGTTTGGTGTATCAGTTGAAAAAGTAGTAGCCACCATACTCACACCAAGCAACCACCATGGCATATTTCTTCCAGCTAGAAAAAAAGATTTTGTATCACGGCCAGCCTGTTTTGATGCCCATACACCAACAAATAATGATAAAGTGAAATACGAAAATACTATAATCCAGTCCAATGTAGATAATGTCATAATCTAATATATATCATTTATTGCAAATTTAGGTTTAGAAATTTTCCATTTACCACGTGTGAAGTCAGGAATTTTTATTGAAGCGCTATTTTTTCTTATCGATTTCTCAGAAAGTGGACTTATTACACTCCAACTTGCAGCATCATAAACATCTAATGGTGGGTCTACATCACGTTTTATCGATTCTATGAAAGCTCGAAATACAAAATAATCCATGCCACCATGTCCAGATCCTTTTGCATCATTTTCAAATCTTTTCCATAATGGATGGTCATACTGTTGCAAATACTTCTTATCACTTTCCCAACGATGATTTTTAGGACTTACACCTTCAATATATATAGAATTATTATCTTTCATCCATAAACCTTTGGTNCCTTGGACTCTAAAATTTAAACTATAAGGACGAGGNGAGTTCGTATCATGGCTTAACATAATAGTTTGGCCATTAGCACATTTTATTACTGTAGTCACAACATCACCTAATTTAAAATTTATTGAAGCATTCGGATGATTAGGCCCTCCATGTTCAATAATATAATTGTGTAAACCTCGAGATTGTGTTGCCGTAGATGTCAGATAAACCATACGATTTCCATGATTTATATCAAGCATTGTACTTACAGGACCTAATCCATGNGTTGGATATAAATCTCCATTACGATTTACACTATGATTAGTACGCCATTTAGATTCACTATATCCCTTATCTCCAAATTCAACTCCNCCACCATATGGTTGCAAACCATCGTTAAATTTTACATTTCGAAGATCATGCTGATACCCACCTTGGCAATGAATTAATTCACCAAATAAACCTGATCGGACCATGTTTAATACTGCCAATACATCTCTACGATAACAAACATTTTCCATTATCATACAAAATTTTCCAGATTTTTCTGATGTGTTTACNAAGTCCCAACATTCAGCTAATGTCAGAGCTGCAGGAACTTCTGTACCAACATGTTTACCAGCTTTCATTGCAGCAACAGACATCGGATGNTGCCATTCCCATGGAGTAGCAATAAAAACACCATCCATATCTTCATTATCTAACATATTNCGAAAATCTTCATCCCCATTATTATATATTTTAGGNANAGGACGGCCAGCCTGCTTTAACACATTTAGTGCTTTATTAATCATCCCATCATCTATATCACAAATAACTGGAATATCTACATCATTACGATACGTTGCTAGACGCATCATTCCTTGGCCTCTTAAACCAGTTCCAATAAATCCTAATTTCAATTTTGATTTTTTTACTGGATTTGATAATAAAGTACGAGGTGATAAATATGTAGATATACCAATTAGAGCACTTGCACCTAGAAATTTTCTCCGATTCATCTATTTAGTAATCATTTAATGAATGATTAATTTTTAGTTCGCCAAAGCTGTAAGTAGTAAATAAATTGCTATTGTGGAACCAAATATTCCAGCTGANACCTTTTTAGCTAATGGCCANGGAGTCATATCAACTGGCGCTGGTGTTTTCTCATCACTTATTGCAATTTCTTGATCACTTTTTGGTTTAAAATAACCTATTAATAACATGATAATGATAGACCAAGTAAAACTAATAAAATACGTATGTAGCCAATGAAGATTATCAACTGGGAAAAAAGTAAAGAAACCATACATAGAAATTCCAACTATCATACCAATTTTAGCAGCAAGCGCAGGTATATGTTTTGTAGTTATCCCTAAAAGGAATATTGCTATTATTGGAACACTATAAAGACCATTAACTTTTTGTAAATATTGAAAAATAGAATCCATTTGAGCAAGCAACGGTGCAATAATTATNGATGCTAAAGCAAGAAGAATTGCAAAATATTTTCCAATAACAACAGTTTGTTCTTCGCTAGCTATAGGATTTATATACCCTCTATAAAACTGTAAAGAAAAAAGAGTAGATGCACTATTTAATGCGCTATTAAATGAACTCAGAATTGATCCTACTAACACTGCAGCAAATAGACCTAATGACCAATCAGGTAAAACATGACGTACAACTGCTCCATACACTTGGTCTTGCCTTTCAATTTTTAATTCAGGCATATGCAAAGCAATTAAGGCTGGAAGGCACAACATTAAGGGGCCAATTAATTTCATTCCTGAAGCAAATAAAACACCTTTCTGCCCTTCCGCNAAGCTTCTTGCTGCCATTGCCCTCTGTACAATTACTTGATTTGTAGACCAGTAAAACACTTGAATAAACATCATACCGGTTAATAATGTTGGCCAAGGTACAGAAACATTTTTTCCCTCAAGNTTTGATTGTGTTAATACTGTTAGATATTCTGGATTCTGGTTTACTAGTTTTGATAATCCTTCAAAAAATGAACCATCCCCTAATGCAGCTAAAGCAAGAAATGGTATTGTCAATCCACCAATAAGAAGACCTATTCCATTTAATGTATCACTAACAGCAACAGATTTTAATCCTCCAAAAATTGCATATGAACTTCCAACTATTCCGATAATAGCAACTACCAATGATANGNTAAGCTTTAAATCAAACATAGTGATTAACGCTAAAGATCCCGTATAAAGAACCACCGGCAGCAATACAGTTACATATCCAAAAAGAAAAAGACCAGACACCATAGATCGTGTCGTCTTATCAAAACGCTTTTCTAAAAATGCTGGTGTTGTAGTAAAACCACTCGCAAGATAAATTGGTAAAAATACTAGAGCAGTGGCAATCATGGCAAAAGCTGCTAGTGATTCCCATGCCATACCAACCAATGCTTTATCTCCAAAAACATCNCCATTTAGTCCAACTAATTGCTCTGTAGATAAATTTGTCAGTAATAATGATCCAGCAACCATGTACCAAGATAGAGCTCTACCTCCTGTAAAATACTCCTCAGTTGCACTATCACTCTTTTTCATATTCCTTACGATCATATATGTAAAAATTGCAACTGCAGTTGTGGCGACAATAAATGATATAATTGAGATTGTATTCAAAATGTTTTCTCCAATCTGTTTAATTCATATTTATTTTTGAAAGATCCATAATATCTACTCCTTTTGTAAAAGGTATTAGATAAAAATGATATTTATAATTAGTTGATTTCCCATCTAGAGTATACTTTTGATGTGTTCGTGCTCCCCAACTATTATCGCCCCCAACTCCAGTTTGGCGATAATCTATTAACCAATCTACCTGGTTTTTTGGTTTAATATCTAGTTTACCATGACGCTTNTCACCNGGTATATTTTCAAGATCTCGATACGGGTATTGATGAACACTTCCATCAAATAGTTTTTGTCCAATTGCTAATAAACCAATTGTTCCATTATCAAGAGCCATCCAACGAACATCAGTTTTATTTCCTGTCTCTTGTGGCCTTACATAGGGATAAGTCTGTTCCCAAACTGTACCTGAATACACTTTAACTGGAGCGGATGTTTTTCTATCCCAATAACTTTCATGAGGGCCTCTACCNTACCATGAAACTTTATTAAAATCTTTTGGAAGGGTCATCTTCATACCAAATCGGGGTAATTCTGGCAAAGATTCTTTTTCTGTAACTATTTCTTGTTCGATATCAATTAAGCCATTTCCAAAGATATTATATTTAATTGTAACTACTGACCCTGTAGGATCATGATTCGCAACCATTTTTATTTTAGCAACATTTTTAGATAAGGATCTTTGAAAAAATTTAATATTCAATTCTTTACCAATNTCTTTCCATATAGCAGTACGTATATGCATCATATTTCCTCTATCATTATCTGTAGGTGCTCTCCAAAAGTGTGGAATCAATTCAGATTGTATTATATGACGTTTACTGAAAACGTAATCATTTAAAAACCCTGTCTTTTTATTAAATGTAATTTGAAAATTATCTCCAAGCACATTAACTGTGGTATCAGTCTCTACAAGTCTAATATCTGGAAAATTTGAAATATCAGTTTTTATTGAAGGGCGATCAATAGGCAATGTGAATTGCTCCCAAGCGACAACATGCTTTTTATTTAGTAGAGGCATATTACGATTTAATCTTCCAATAATTGTAAGAAAGTATTCAGATCCAGGTTTAGGAACGACACTTGATAGATTAAAAGATAAGACGGTACTTGCATTTGGCTCTAAATCAATTACTCCTAATTTACCAGATTCTACNGTTTTTCCATCTTCTGAAATAAACCAAGAAAAGTCAATGTGGTCTAAATTTATAAAATCATATCTATTTGAGATCCGTACTTGGCCTCTGGTAATATCCTCTGCAATAAATTTTATTGGCTGATATACTTTCTTTACTTCAAAAAAATGTGGATTTGGTGTTCGATCAGCTGCAACTAGCCCATTTGAACAAAAGTTAGAATCATTTATAGTAAACTCATCTCCAAAATCTCCACCATAGGCCCAATACTCTTTACCTGATGTATCAGTTTTTAATATTACNTGATCAGCCCAATCCCAAATAAAGCCACCTTGNAAAACATTATANTTTTCAAAGGTATCCCAATAATCTTGAAGGTTACCCAAACTATTACCCATTGCATGAGCATACTCACAAAGGATAAGGGGCCTTTCGGGGGTTTTTTCTGCATATTTTGAAATAGTCTCAATTGATGAATACATTGGAAAAACAACATCTGTATGANTTNCTTCTCTTGAGGGCTCATATGCAACGGGTCTTGTATTATCTCTAGCTTTTATCCATTTATATAATCTCTTAAAATTTTCTCCATCTCCTGCTTCATTTCCCATTGACCACATAATGATACATGGCTGATTTTTGTCTCTTTCCACCATGGATCTACCCCTTTGAATCCATGCTTTTTTCCATTCATCGCTATCTGAAATAAAGCCGTATTTTTCTTTATGAAATTCCATTCCATGTGCTTCTATATTTGCTTCATCTATTACATATAATCCATATTCGTTACAAAGTTCATACCATCTCATTTGATTTGGATAATGGCTTGTCCGAACAGCATTAATATTAAATTTTTTCATAAGCTTTATATCATCAATCATTTGTTTCTCTGTAATTGACCTACCTGTTTTATAATCCCATTCATGACGATTAACACCGCGAAATATTATTGCCTTTCCATTTATTAAGAGATTCCCTGGAACCATTTCTATTTTTCTAAAACCAACCTGTTGTGTAAAACTTTGAATTACGTTTTCATCATTGTCAATTATGGTGATCATCAACCTATAAAGATTTGGGGTCTCTGCTGACCACACTTCTACATTATTTATTGTAGACTTATAGTGTATTGTGTCTTTATTTGATACTGTCATTTTTTTATCGAAGCTCAATATGGGTTCTACTGATTTATCAAGTTTATGTAATTCTCCCTGAACAGTAATATCAGAACTATCATTTGAATTATTAATCAAATCCATAATTAATTCAAAATGACCATTTTTATACAAGCTGTCTAGATCNGATATTATAGAAAAATCAGTTAATCTTATTTTTGGTTTAGCAGAAATAAAGACACTTCGTTCAATCCCACTAATCCTCCAGGTATCTTGCCCTTCTAAGTATGAACCATCTGAGAATCTATANACCTCNACTGAAACTGTATTTTTACCATCAATAATAAAATCTGTTATATTAAACTCTGCAGGAGTTTTTGAATCTTGGCTGTAGCCTATATATTTACCATTAATCCATAAGTAAAAGGCAGAACGAACTCCGTCAAATTGAATAAAAATATCTCTGTCTAACCAGGATGAAGGCAATTCAAAACTATTACGATAGCTTCCTACTCGGTTATATTCATGTGGTACAAATGGAGGGTTTGCAGGAAATGGGTATTGAACATTTACATANACTGGGACAGACCATCCTTGCATCTCCCAACTTCCAGGTACTTCTATATCATCCCAAGAAGAAACATCATAATCATTTTTCATAAATTCTTTGGGTCGCACATCTGGATTCAAAGAATAATAGAATTTCCATTTTCCATTTAATGACTTATAATAATTGGAATTTTCAAATTTATTAGTATTTGCTAATTCNTTTGATTCAAAATCAAAAAAGTGNGCTCTTGCATTTTCTTTATTAATACCTATTACTGATGGGTTTTCCCAATCTAATTGATCTATNTTATTTTCCTTTTTCATTATAAAATATGCTATTGATACAATAATTATAAGAACTAGAATATTAACAAAGTTTTTCATCTAAATTAATTAGTTATATTTATTCTTAATTAATAACTGATCTAAAGTATCAAGTAATTGATCAGCGTTATTTTTATTAAAAACCATAGGTGGTTTTATCTTTAATACATTTTTATCTGGACCATCTGTGCTGATTAGGATTCCATGATCTTTCATATCATTTACTATTTGTTCTGCTTCGNAAGCTGCAGGTATCATTTTATCATAATCTCTAATCAATTCTATTCCTAAAAACAATCCGCGNCCACGAACATCCCCAATTAATTTGTGCCTTATCTTTAAATCATTCAATTCTTCAATTAAATATCTGCCTACAAGATATGCATTTTCTTGCAACTTTTCTCTTTCAATTATTTTTAGTACAGTTCTNCCTACAGCGCATGAGACTGGGTTACCTCCAAAAGAATTAAAATACTCCATACCATTATCAAATTTTTGAGCAATCTCTTTTGTTGTTACCACAGCAGATAATGGATGACCATTACCCATTGATTTACCCATNGTAATAATATCCGGAAAAGTATTTTCTGANTCAAATCCCCAAAAATGTGACCCAACTCTTCCGAAACCTATTTGAACTTCATCTGCAATGCAGATACCCCCAAATTTTTTAATAATATTATTTGCTAATGCTAAAAATCCTTCTGGAAAAAATATTTGTCCNCCACATCCAAGGATCGATTCAGAAATAAAGGCTGAAATTCTTTCATTTTTTTTCTTTAATGAATCTAGAATTCTTTCTAAATGGCTTAAATAAGATGCTGAAATATCAGCGGTATCACCTCTATATAATCCTCTAAAAGTATCAGGCATTGGAATCTGGTGTATATATTTTTTATTACTATTTCCTCCAGGGCCATCATATTTATAAGGACTTACTTCAATTGTTGCTTCTGTNTGACCATGGTAAGCTCCTTCAATAACTATCGTATGATTACTATTCGTATAATTTCGCGCTAACCGAAGTGCTAAATCATTACTTTCACTTCCAGAATTAGTAAAAAAGCATACTTGTAAATGTGAAGGTAATGTGCTAATTAATTCTTGTGCGTAAAGGACAATATCTTCATGAAGATATCTAGTGTTAGTATTAAGAGTTTTACTTTGTTTATATAAAGTGTTGATTATTTCTGTATGGCAATGGCCGACATGGCTAATATTATTAATTGCATCAAGGTATTCTTTTCCATCCCTATCATACAAATATTGTCCTTCACCTTTAATGATATGTAAAGGATTCTTATATGAAAGACTCAATGATGGACTAATAAATTGATCTCTTAATTCTTTAATTTTTTTAATACTTAACAAATGGACTTAACCAACAACTCTCTTAATTATTTGATCTGACCATNGCTCTAGATCAACCTGTTGAACTTTTTTTAAAAAGTCCCAAGCTTGCTGCTCAGTTACTCGAATATATTTATTATCAGGAAATATTTTTTTTCGATATGCNGCCATTGTTACTGAAACACAAAGTCGAAGACATATAAAATAAATTATTACATTTATTTCAATTTTTGTTAGTGGATATTTATTTTGGTACGCATTTAAAAATTTGGTAATAATCTGAACTGAGTCGCCTCCATTTAATAATAAGTAAGCAATACATATTGCAGGTTCACATACTCTATAAGTTTTGATTATATCACCAAAATCTATTATTCCATATGGTATATTATCATTATTAACAATAATATTATGATCATTTGCATCATTATGAATAATTGCTAAAGGCAAATCATCTTTTACTCCAATAATTCTTTTTTCATAATCATTTAATATTCGTTCAACGATAATCTGCTTATCCTTAACACCTATATTGCTGATATTATTATGTAGAAAATCAGTTTGAGATATATCCCAAGGGAATATTCGAATAGAATTTTCGTATTCAAATCCTTTGAGTGCAGAACTAAATCGTCCTAAAAAAGTACCAAGCATATTTATAAATGAATTATCATGATGTGATAAATCTTTCATCAAATTCCCAGGAATATATTTAACTATTCTAATATAATATTTTATATCATGGTATTTATATACACTTATGTAATCACCATCTATACTTTTAACCTCTTTTGGTAATTGTATTGTATCATCCATTAAGTAAATATGATTTATTGCTCTATGTTGCATTTCTAAAACATTGAACATTTCATCTTGATGAGAAATCTTTAAGACATAGACCGGTTTATCATCTTGATACAATAAAAAATTTTGATCTCTATCGCTTGAGAGTGGTTTAATAATTGATATATTTAAATCATATAAATTATTTACAATTGAAATTGCCTGATCATCTGAAAAGTTAGGGCCAGGTGTATTAAATAAACTATACATAGAAATATTAATTGATGATATCTCTCAATATTCCATTATGTCTTTCTAATCTCTTTCTTGCTTCATCCAGGTTGCATTTTTTATTGATCATTACAAGTGCAGTCTTTACTGACATTTCTGCTGATAGTAACATTGCATTACATTCCTCATATTTTAAGTCAGTTAAATCTTGTATGATTCTACTTCCTCTATCAACTAATTTTTCATTAACAGCCATTAAATCAACCATCATATTTCCATAAACTTTACCTAATCTAACCATTGTAGCAGTTGAAATCATATTTAGAGCAAGTTTTGTCGCAGTACCTGCTTTCATTCTTGTGGATCCTGTAATAATCTCAGGTCCTACTTCAATTGAAATAATTAAATCAACATTAGCATTATAAAATGGTTTCTGATTACATATTAGATAAATAGTTTTACAATCAAATTTTTTACCGTGATTTAATGCAGTCTGAACATATTTTGCAGCTCCACTTGTACTAATACCAATGATAACATCACCACTTTGTATGTTATGTTCATTTAAATCATTAATAGCTGATTCAACCTCATCTTCAGCGCCCTCAATAGATTTTCTCAATGCTAAATCTCCACCTGCAATAATACCTTGAAACCAATCTTGAGGAGCAGAAAATGTTGGAGGCATTTCTGAAGCATCAAGTACACCTAACCGACCACTTGTGCCAGCCCCAATATAAAAAACATGTTTTCCAAGCTTAATGGCATCAACACATATATCTACTGCTTTTTCTATTTGAGGGATTGCAGATTTTAAGGCAGAGGATATTTTTGCATCTTCATTATTAATTTCTTCTAATATTTCTCGAGTTGACATTTTATCAATATTAGAAGATTTAGGATTAGGCTTCTCTGTTGTAAGGTCTCGTCTATCCATTAATAAAATTATTTCTTGATTATTATAAATCCACTTTTGAAAAATATTCTTTTGAGGCGCTCATTACTTTAGGCGATAATAAAATTGTTCCTACCATGGTAGGAATCACCATAAGAGCATAACAACTATCAACAAAATTAACCGCAATATCAATTGTTGATATAGATGCAATGACAATTACTAATATATAAATGTAGTTATAAAACTTCTTGATTTTACTTCCAAACAAATAACTAGCACATTTTCTTCCATAATAAGAATAACCAAACATCGTTGATAAGCTAAATGTTATCACTGCAACAAATAGTATTAAACGGCCAAAAATGCCTAATTCCTGTTCAAAAGCCATTACTGTAAGTGTGACTCCATTACTATCACCCGTGTAAAGACCAGATATTAATATAACTAATGCAGTAGTTGTGCATACGATAATTGTATCAATGAATGGTCCAAGCATTGCAACTAATCCTTCTCGCACTGGCTCGCTAGTCTTTGCAGCTCCATGAGCCAAAGCTTCAGTTCCAGCTCCGGCTTCATTCGAGAATAAACCTCTTCGAACCCCTAAGATAATCATTGTGCCAATTGCCCCACCCGCAATAGCATCTCCAGTAAAAGCATCATAAAGAATATTTGCAAAAATTTGAGGTATTAATGAAATATTTAAAATTAAAATTATTAATGCTGCAAAAAGATAAAGACCCACCATAATAGGAACCAATTTCGAAGCAACTTTAGCTATTCTTTGAATACCTCCAAAAATAACTGAGGCTACAATTAAGGCAATAATTAAACCAGTAATTGCATTACCAATAAATGAACTATTAACAAAAATACCTTGGGGAACATATACAAAGTCTCTAATAATTTGAGTTAATTGATTAGCTTGAAAAAAAGTAAAACTAGCAAACATACCTGCAAAGCTGAAAAAAATTGCCAATGGCTTAAACCTTTTACCTAATCCTTGTTCTATAAAATACATCGGACCACCCTGTATATCACCATTATCATCTTTACCTCTAAATAAAACAGCAAGTGTACAAGTAAAAAATTTTGTGCTCATTCCGATAATTGCTGTAACCCACATCCAGAAAATCGCACCAGGGCCTCCTGTATGTATTGCAATTGCAACTCCTGAAATATTACCCATGCCAACTGTACTGGCTAAAGCACTTGATAAAGCTTCAAAGTGNGAAATTTGGCCTGGATCATCATCCTTATCAAACTTCCCTGTTAATATTTCTATTGCATGACGAAAATATCTAAAAGGTGTAAAGCGACAATATGCTGTAAAAAAAAGACCACCTCCTAATAATAAAACTACTAGAGGTGTTCCCCATAGAATGCCAGCTATATATGACATTGTTTTATCTAGTATATTTACAAACTCACTCAAACCTAGGTATGATTAATAGTTATACAATGTTTCGGGTTATATATTCCGAAATATACATATTATATTGAAATTCAACTGGATAAAAATAATATTCAAATAATGAAACGTCTTGATCTATATCTTATTCGACAATTTATCACTATTTTATCAATTTCCATTCTTGGGTTTACAAGTGTCTTCCTAGTTGTTGATTTAATTGAAAATTTAGATCGTTTCATTGATAATACAGTTCCATGGAAAATTGTCTTTAAATATTATTTTTTTACAATTCCATGGTTTTTGAATATTGCACTTCCTATGGCAATGTTAATAGCTACAGTATTTAGTGTTGGATTATTGGTAAAAAGAAATGAATGGACAGCCATGAAATCAAGTGGTATAAGTCTTTATCGAATCGCAATACCTTTAATAATTATAGGCATAATAGTTAGCTATACTTCTTTTGAGTTTGAAAATAATATAGTTAGTAGTGGAAATGAAATACGTTCTCAAATAGAGCAAGAGTATATTAAGAGAAAATCTAAAAGAAAATTAAAACATGTTTATAATGATCTTTTCTTACAAAAAAAAGAAAAAACACATATTGCTTTAGGAAAGTATAAGGTTCGACAAAAAACTGCTGAACGTGTAACAATTATATCAATGAATAAAGGTATAATTTCAGAACGTATAGATGCAAAAAAGATCACGTGGATAGACACATTAGGTCAATGGGTAGCATCAGGACATTCGATGAGAAAGTTTGATCAAAATGGCCATGAAAAAGAAGTGATAATTCCTAAATCAGATTCACTAATTCAAATTGATTTCACACCGGAAGACATATTAAAACAAGGGAAATTACCTGATGAGCTTAATTATAGCGAGCTTAGTGAACGAATTAATCAATTAAAGGAAAATGGTGTAAATACTACTAGATGGGAAGTAAGTAGATACTTTAAAGTTTCTTTTGCTTTTACAAATCTAATCGTTGTCTTATTTGGGCTTCCTCTTGTTGTAATTAAGCCTCGAGGTGGACTTACATTTGCAGCAGGGATGAGTTTCTTAGTTATTTTTTTCTATTATACATTTATTAAGTTTGGTCAATCACTTGGATTTAAAGGAATTCTTGAACCATTTACGTCTGCCTGGATAGGAAATATAGTGTTTTCTTTAGGGGGTATAATTCTACTCTTTTTATCCCGAAAGTGATTCTTCTGTAGTTTCATTAATTTCCTGCTTACTAGAATCTTCTAATTCTTCAGTATTATTATTTTCTAATGGTAATGGAGTAGGGCCATCTGTAGTAGACTCAGGTTTCTTTGAGCTATCACGACCTTTAAAACTTGTTATTGTTAATTGTAAAGACAGATTTAAACCTTGCATTGAATGAATCCATACGCCATTTTTAAAACCAAATCCAAAATCAAAAATCATGGGACCTGTATGATAGCCAAAGCCTAATCCAAGTTCTTTAAAGGTAGGTCCTCCATAAGCGAAACCTAGTCGGAGAGGAATGTTTGGAAATTTTAAAAACTCGAATCCAGCTGACCATCTCCAACCTGCATGAGCATATAG